>JANRKG010000091.1:0-15145 GCA_033763635.1 Leptolyngbyaceae cyanobacterium bins.59 | reverse complement strand
TCCGCAGTTCATGAGAAACCACCGCCAGAAAATCATCCTTCATCTGGCTCACTTCCTGGGCTTCCCGGTAAAGGCGGGCATTTTCAACTGCCAACGCCATCTGTTCCTGTAACCGCTCATTCAAATCCCGCAGTTCTTGATTCGCTTGTTCTAATTGCAAGCGACGTTCTTCTGAAACCTTGGCAGTTTGAATCAGGTTTAGAACCTGGGGAATCAGGGGAGGCAAGAGCAGCGCTGTTGTGACGGAGACGATCGCCGTCAGCAATTTGATCGCCCCGGACAACCAATAGACTGGAACCCACAGGGTCCAGACTTCCATAAAGTGAGTTGTCCCACAGGCCACAATAAACAGGCCAAAGGCCAGGAACATCCAGTGATAGGGAATATCCCGTTGCGCCCGATAGACCAGGTATGCCAGAGTTGCGGAAATACTGACGTAGGAAAGCCCAATCAAAACATCTGAGGTAGCGTGTAGGGAAACCAGGGGAGTCTGCCAGAGATAGCAGTGACCATGAGGAATAAACCCAGTCGCGACCATCAGATTTTGCAGCAAACCCGGCCAGAGTCCGATCGCCCCCAGTAAGGTTGCGAGGATGGCAGCACCATAAAATCGATCTAAACGGGATTGCTCTATCATGGTCTGGTGAAAATTTGAGTTCTATTGACAGTATTTCCAATTCCTATCGATTCCCCACACCCTGAACTAAATTAATTTAATTAGCGAGCAGAGTTTAATTCAGAAAAGCATGGTTCAATATCCGTAGCATTGATCACAATACTCCCCTTCTTCTATTGCAACAAATTTCACCTTGAATTGGGCCTATCCCAGGTGAGTCATTGGCTCGGAATCAGTCACTAGAGGATCAGTGGGAGATTCAATCAGCACTGCATTCCCCTGGAGAGGCAGGATAACCTTGAAGGTTGCGCCCTGTCCCAAACCAGGACTGCTGGCTTCAACCGCCCCCCCATGTAATTCAATCAAATGATGCACGATCGCCAGTCCTAAGCCTAAGCCACTGTAAGACCGAGTGGTAGTGCTATCCGCCTGCCGAAACCGCTCAAAAACATGGGGCAGAAAGTCAGGACTAATTCCCTGACCTGTGTCGGTGACAGTAATGCAGGCGTAAGAAGAGGGAGTTGGGTTAGGGATCAGAGATTGGGGAGGAATGATTTCTGAGTCTTCCCTTATAGATCGGGTCAAATGAACTTCAACGCGCCCCCCTTCGGGAGTGAATTTAAGGGCGTTTGACAACAAGTTCCAAATCACTTGAGAGAGGCGATCGGGATCTCCAACAACGGTTCCTGTGGGGCTGAGATAGGTCAAGAGTTGGATGTTTTTAGCAATGGCTGTGGGACGAACGGTTTCAATGGCCCCATCAACCAGGGCTGTCAGTCGGACGAGTTTTGGCTTGAGGCGGAGTTCCCCCCGAATAATTCGGGAGACATCCAGCAAATCATCCACTAATTGGGTTTGGGTGCGAGCATTCCGCTCAATTGTTTCTAACGCTCGTCGCACCTTTGCTTCACTCAGTTGACGGGTCTGGAGAATTTGGGACCACCCCAGAATGGCATTGAGGGGCGATCGTAGTTCATGGGAAAGAATGGTCAGAAACTCATCCTTCATACGGTTGGCCTCCTGAGCCTCCCGATAAAGCCTTGCATGATCCACAGCAAGCGCCGATCGCTGGGCCACCTCCTGAGCCACCTCCAAGTCCCTGGCCTGATAGGAGCGCCCAGAGGTTGCCATGACCAGCACGATCGCACCTAAAATCCGCCCACGGGCAACCATCGACACCATCATCATGGAACGGGGAGGAAACTGGGAATAAATGTCTCGGACTGGTTCCTCTGAGAGAATCTGCCTTCCAAAATCAGTTTCAAACTCAAGCAGTAACACCGTATGCCCTGTTTTTAGCACTTGCTGAAGAGGGCCTTGACGATTGGGAGCCTGGGGAGGGTTCTTCGCGACCCAAGCTTTCAATTCTCCATCCGTCGTCCCGTCCCGGTAGGCTGTTGTCAGAATTTGCAAATGGTCTCGATCCGTGAGATTGCAGATCAAGCAGTAGTCCCCTAAGAAGGGCAGGAGGGATTGGGCCAGATTGTGGAGGATCAGTTCGTAATCCAGGGAGGCCGTTAACACACGACTGACTTGGGCTAAAAATCGATCGGCTTCTTCCGCCCGTTTACGGGCAGTAATGTCGTAGAAAGTAGTAACCGCAGCAACCACTTGCCCCCCCGGATCACGAATGGGGGCAGCACTCACATTGATGACCCCTCGTGTCCCATCCCCCCTGAGAATTTCAATCTCTTCATCGGTCACAACTTCCCCAAAGAGGAGCGATCGAGAGAGGGGCCAATCCTCTAGTCGATAGACTTGTCCATCGGGGTGGAATCCCTCATAACGGTTGTGATCTTGTAAACCCTCCGCCGGGGTAAACGGTTGCCGGAGGATTTGATGAACCTGTTCATTCCCCAGAACCACCTTGCCTGACGGTGCTTCAGCGATAATCACTCCCGCTGGCATTTGCCACAATACGGCCTTGAGCCGTGCCCGCTCGGTCTCCAGTTGGCTCAATAACCGATCGCGCTCCGCCTGGGCTTGTTTTCGTTCCGTGATGTCCGCCACGATCGACATAATCTGGCTGGTTTCCCCCCGATCGTCCTTAAGTAGGGCTGTCCAGATCCCGACCTGCACCAGAGATCCATCTTTTCGGCGGCGGCAGGTTTCCATGCCACTCAGGGGCATTCCTTCCAGGGTGACAGCGATGTTCCGCAAAAACTCTGCTTGGCGTTCCAGGGGAATAGTCGGCATGGGGCGACCAATCACTTCCTGGGCACTCCATCCAAAAATCCGTTCCGCTGCTGGGTTCCAAATCGAAACATGGCCCGTGGGATCAAGCACCGTAATGGCTAGCGGGGAGGCATGAATCAGAGCTTCTAACGTTTGATTGGGTGGGGGTTGTTCTTGTTCAGCAGAAACTTGCAAGATCACTTCTTGCGTCGCCAAAGCACTCTGAATCGATCGCACGAGGCGATCGCCATTTTGCGGCAACTTTAGAATATAATCATAAAGGCCGTTTTTCATGCCTGCGACCGCAATTTCTTCATTGCCGCTACAGGTCAGCATGATGACGGGACAGGCAGGATATTGTTTCTTGACTTGCCCCAGAACGATTAATCCATCGGTTAATCTATCGGTTAATCCATCGATCCAGTGCAATTGATTCCAGGACAAGTAATAGTCGGTAACGATAATATCGAAATTTCCAGCTTTTAAGAAATCATCAAGGTCTGAAGGGGTCGTAATGACTTCGATACTCAGGTCTGGAAATTCCTGTTCCAGTCGCTCCAACACCCATGCGCGATCGTCTGAATTGGTATCAATCAGTAAAAGCCGCTGCATGGCCTCCCAGTCTGTCGTTAGGTATATCTTTTACTACTCAGTACAAGATTGCAATCTACCGTTAGGCATATTTCTTTTGAAACCGCTATTTCAAAAAAAGCGATTCTTTGAACTCATCGGGACATTCCCATGCTTCAAAAAAAGAGTTGGGTCCAACCCTTTCATGATTTCCTGTCCCTCTTTCTTCAGGCTCCGTGCCCCTTGTGCCAGCGATCGACACATCAGGATCTCTGTGCCACCTGCCAACACCAGTTGCAGCACTGCCGTTGGGAAGGAAAGCCGCTCGTTTTACAGGGGGGTGCTCCGCTCATTGCCTGGGGGCGTTACACAGGGTCTTTGAAGCGTCTGATTGCAGCTTTGAAGTATGAGCATCAGCCTCATCTAGCAAGACCGATGGGGGGTTGGTTAGCTGAAACATGGCTATCCGAGACTCAAGCCCCGACTCGGCAGGGAGTTGCACCGATCGTCGTTCCCATTCCCCTCCATGCCAGTCGCCAACAACAACGGGGATTCAACCAGGCAGAACTCATTGCCCGGAGTTTCTGCCAGATGACAGACTATCCCCTCGCACCTCAAGGGTTAGTACGGTTACAGGCAACCCAGGCCCAGTTTGAGTTATCTGCGGCGGAACGGGCGCGTAATTTGCAGGATGTCTTTGCCATCGGTCCCGACTGGAAAGGAAGGCGATCGGCCCCATCCGTCATTCTCGTAGACGATATTTATACAACCGGGGCAACGGTGCGATCAGCGATGAATACCTTCAGGCGGCAGGGAATTCGCGTGGCTGCGGTGGTCGCGGTAGCACGTGCCGTTAAGGAAGAACCCTAACCCACCGTTACAAGCGTTTCAAGCGTGGCCGCGTCTACTTTGCAGGAGTGAGGTGGGGAACTCCAAAAATTGGGGTGGGATCTAGCCCAGCAATTTGAGAAAACTGCTCAGGGGTAATGGTACTGACGACAGATTCCTGCTCCCAAGTTTGAAGATGAATCTGAGCTTGATTTAAGAATTCCACACCCCGAACGAAAGGGTAATTAAGCCAACTCGCGACCAGGGTTTCAACTAACGCTAATTCAATCAGAGGAGTTGGATAAGTACGCAGTAACTTTTCTAACTGGCTTTCAAAAATTTCTGGGTCCGAACTATCCCCTTCAGCGTCATTCAGGTGATAACGACTGATAATATACTTCACCCGTTGTCGGCCGACTTGCTCATTAATATCCATCATTTACAAACAAGATCTACGAGAGGGATCACGATTCGCCATAGCATTTTGCAAAATGGTGCAAACAATTGATTTTTTTGGTTCAAAGTTCAGGAAGGGCAATTGCCAATGGGATTCGCAAAGATTTTACAGTCTGGTACAAAATCACTAGATTCTATACAGGTCCATTCAAAAATTCAAGCAATTTTTCTAATTTCAAGCTTTCCATAACAGTTCTCAATAATTTGTGTGGTAAAGAACGGATGGGCATTGGCAAAGATATAAGTCTTTTCTAATGAACCTCGCTCCCTATGAGATGATAGATGCTTGGATTTTAGCGATGGATTTCCCACGAGAGCGATCAATCAGCCATGAATCAGTGTATTCGTCGCCAGTTTTTACACTTAGCTAAAACAAACTTAGTTAAAACAGCCTTAGTTAAAACAATCTTTTTGGGTTCAGCCTTTTTAGTTGCCAGTTGCACACAATCCGGACCTGCCCCCACTGCAAATTCACCCACTGGCCCAGGGTCCGGCACCCCCATTCCCATCGGAGTTGCGGTAGCTCAAACCAGTAACGTGTCGCTCCTGGGACAAGAACAGGTCACAGGAGCCACAATCGCCGAGCAGTATTTTAATGAGCGGGGTGGTATTAACGGGCGACCGATTAAACTGGTTCTTCAAGACACCGCTGGGGATGAGGCTGGCACGATTAACGCTTTTCAGACCCTCATTAGTAAAGATCAAGTTGTGGGAATTGTGGGACCCACCCTCTCCCAGCAAGCTTTTAGCGCCAATCCGATCGCCGATCGTGCTGGGGTTCCCGTCCTCGGGCCTTCCAACACCGCCAAGGGCATTCCTGAAATCGGGGACTACGTGGCACGGGTTTCGGCTCCGGTTTCCATCGTAGCGCCCAATTCAGTCAAAGCCGCCCTCAAATTAAACCCCAACCTCAAGCGCGTTGCTGTATTCTTTGCCCAAAATGATGCCTTTAGTAAGTCGGAAACTGAAATTTTTCAGCAAACCGTCAAGGATCAGGGGTTGGAATTGGTAACGGTCCAAAAGTTCCAGACAACGGACACCGATTTCCAAACCCAGGCTACCAATGCCCTGAATACAAAGCCTGACCTGATTATCATTTCGGGTCTGGCAGCAGATGGCGGAAATTTGGTCCGACAGCTTCGGGAACTGGGATACAAGGGGCTGATCATTGGAGGCAATGGGCTGAATACCTCGAACATGTTCCCGGTGTGTAAGGCATTGTGTGATGGGGTGCTGATTGCTCAAGCTTACAGCCCTGAGTTATCGAACGAGGTCAACCAAAAATTTCGCGCCGCTTACGTTGCCAAGAATAAAAAAGAACCACCTCAATTTAGCGCCCAAGCCTTTACCGGAGTTCAGGTATTTGTCGAAGCGTTGACGGCTCTGGACAAGCAAACAAAACTTACGACCCTGCCCTTAAATCAGTTACGATCGCAACTCAACCGCCAAATTCTCCAGGGCAAGTACACCACGCCCTTAGGGGAAATTAGTTTTACCCCCGTTGGCGAAATCGTTCAGAAAGATTTCTACGTCGCCCAGATCAAAATGGACCCGGATGGGAACAATGGGAAGTTTGTGTTTTTGAAGTAGGAATAGGAGATGGGGAATGGCTCATTTTGCATTTCCTATGAACCATCCTCCATTACCCATCCCCCGCATCCTCTTGCGATTCTGCCACCGATCGCCCCGGTAAGGCTGCCGTGATCGCCTCGACAACCCGCCCCACTGGAACAATCTCTAACCCTACGTCTGGATAGGTCTGGCCTTTGGGAACGATCGCTCGTTGAAAGCCCAGTTTTGCGGCTTCTTTCAACCGCAATTCCATCTGGGATACAGGCCGCACCTGCCCCCCCAAACCCACTTCCCCAATCAGGACGGTACGGGGATCGACCATGCGATCGCGGAAACTGGCAGCTACGGCGATCGCCACTCCCAGATCAGCAGCGGGTTCCCCCACCGCCAGCCCGCCGGAAGAAGCAACGTAGGCATCCAATTTAGAAAGGGGAATACCCACTCGTTTTTCTAAAACTGCCAGAATTTGCAGCAATCGATTGTACTCAATTCCTGTCGTGGAGCGACGGGGAGAACTGTAGCTCGTGGGGCTGACCAGAGCTTGCAGTTCCACGACGATCGGGCGGGTTCCTTCACAAGCAACGATCGTCGCAGTCCCCGGAGCGACTTCCCCATCCCGATTCCCTAAAAACAACTCGGAGGGGTTGAGAACTTCCTCTAGACCGCGATCGACCATCTCAAAAATCCCGATCTCATGGGTGGCTCCAAAGCGGTTTTTGACGGAGCGCAGGAGGCGATGGCTGGCAAACCGATCGCCTTCAAAATAAAGAACCGTATCCACCAGATGTTCTAATACTTTGGGTCCGGCGATCGCCCCTTCCTTAGTGACATGGCCCACGATAAACAAACTGATGGCTTCCCGCTTGGCAACCTGCATCAGGGCTGCGGTGCATTCCCGCACCTGAGCCACCGAACCGGGGGAAGAGGTGAGCACTGCGTAATAGAGGGCTTGAATACTATCGATAACTGCAACTTGAGGCCGGAGGGACTCCAATTCAGCCACGATCGCCTCCAGATCCGTTTCTGGCAGAAGATACAGGTCGGCTCCGGGGGCCGCTTCGTGGGGCATTTCTGCGTTATGAATCCCCAACCGCTGGGACCGCAGCTTGACCTGTTGCCCGGACTCTTCCGCACAGACATAGAGAACCCGATGCTGACGGGCTAACCGATTCGCCGTTTGCAGAAGTAGGGTGGATTTACCAATGCCTGGATCGCCACCAATGAGCACCAGGGAACCGGGGACGATACCGCCTCCCAAGACCCGATCGAGTTCCCCATAGCCGGAGGGAAAGCGGGTCTGGGGATGGTCGGCAATTTGGGGCAGGGTCAGGGCAGCTCTGGCCTGAACTGGTGTGTCGGGCGATCGGCTGGCTTTGGGCGATCGGGCCAGACTGTTCGGGGTTGCCAACCCGGTACTTGCAGGAGAGGCCGCTACCGTCTGTTCTTGCAGGGTATTCCAACTGCTACAGAAGGGACATTTGCCGTAATACTGGGGAGATTCGGCCCCACACTGATTGCATACATACTGAACACGGATTTTGGGCATTCACTTAACAATTATTTAAGGGTTATAGTGGGGGCAATAGAGGGATTATTTTTAAGTATTAAGAAAACCTGAAAAGCTACACCTATTGGAACTTTGGGCGTTACCAAAACCCTCGGTTAGGGTACTATCTTAATGATAGAATACAAAAACTTAACTAAAGTAGGTAAAACTTACACAGGACAAGAAAAAGAGCCATTTCTAAAAGCGAATCCGTTGCCCTTTAGAGGTTGGCAAACATATTTTTAGTCTTACCTATTTCTTAATGAGTTGCGAAGTAATTCACTGCGGGAGTGTTAACAAACTTGGAAAGCCATAAAGAAAAAATACTGGTCGTAGATGATGAAGCCAGTATTCGCCGCATTTTAGAAACCCGACTTTCGATGATTGGGTATGATGTCGTCACGGCTGCGGATGGGGAAGAGGCTCTAGAAACCTTTCGTAGCACTGATCCAGATTTAGTCGTACTGGATGTGATGATGCCAAAGTTAGACGGCTACGGGGTCTGTCAAGAACTGAGAAAAGAATCCGACGTTCCCATCATCATGCTCACGGCATTGGGAGATGTTGCCGATCGCATCACAGGTCTGGAATTGGGAGCCGATGACTATGTAGTCAAACCCTTTTCGCCGAAAGAACTAGAGGCTCGCATTCGCTCAGTCCTGCGACGGGTTGAGAAAACAGGAACTTCCGGAATTCCCAGTTCCGGGGTGATTCACATCAATAGCATTCGCATTGATACGAATAAGCGTCAGGTCTACAAAGGCGATGAGCGAATTCGGCTCACGGGGATGGAGTTTAGCCTGTTGGAACTGTTGGTCAGCCGTTCGGGAGAAGCATTTTCTCGCTCGGAGATTCTGCAAGAGGTTTGGGGATACACCCCCGAACGCCATGTAGATACTCGCGTGGTGGATGTCCATATTTCTCGATTACGCGCCAAACTGGAAGATGACCCCAGTAACCCAGAACTCATTCTGACGGCACGGGGAACAGGCTATTTATTCCAACGCATTATTGAACCCGGAGAGAATGAATAAGTCTCCTTCCTTCTTTTCCGTAAAATCGTGCGTGGCCATCTGATAAAATCTTTAACGTTTCCTACAAGCTTGATTGATGGATTTAACACGCGCACGAATTGCGATTGATGCGATGGGTGGCGATCATGCTCCCAGCGAAATTGTTGCTGGGGCGTTGAGAGCACAGGAAGAACTGGGTGTAGAGGTTCTTCTGGTCGGCGATCCACAACAAATCGAAGCCTCCCTGAAGCATCACACGAGTTCCTCCCAACTTCAGATTGTTCCTTCCGAGGGGACGATCGAAATGAATGAGGAACCGCTGGGGGCACTCAAACGCAAGCCCAAAGCTTCTATTAACGTGGCAATGGATCTGGTAAAACAGGGACAGGCCGATGCGGTCGTTTCTGCGGGCCATTCGGGTGCAGCGATGGCAGCGGCCCTGCTCCGGTTGGGTCGCCTGAAAGGGATCGATCGTCCCGCGATTGGGGCGGTATTGCCGACCCTGGTTCCGGGCAAATCGGTGCTGATCCTGGATGTGGGAGCCAATGTCGATTGCCGTCCCAAGTTTCTAGAGCAATTCGCTTTGATGGGAACCATCTACAGTCGGTACGTATTGGGAAATCCCGAACCGAAAGTAGGGCTGTTAAATATCGGTGAAGAGGAATGTAAGGGGAATGATCAGGCCATTCGCGCCCATCAACTGTTGGCAAACAACCCAGCCATTCCCTTTATTGGCAATGCGGAAGGCCGGGATGTGTTGACGGGAACTTTTGACGTAGTGGTTTGCGACGGCTTTGTAGGAAATGTTTTGCTCAAATTCGCTGAGGCAGTGGGCGATGTTCTTCTGCAAATTGTCCGTCAGGAGCTTCCGAGAGGGCTGCACGGTAAAATTGGCACTGCTCTGTTGAAGCCAAACCTGCGACGGATTGGACAGCGCATTGACCATGCGGAACACGGGGGTGCCCTGTTGCTGGGGGTCGATGGCATTTGCATCATCAGCCACGGTAGTTCCCAGGCTCCTGCGATTTTTAACGCGGTACGTCTGGCGAAGGAAGCGATCGATCATCAAGTGTTAGAGCGCATCCAATCCAGTTACCAACAAATGACCGCCCCCACGAGTGACCAGGAATAATGCATCAATTGGGTTATGGTGTTGCACTAACGGGAAGTGGCTCATTTGCTCCGGCAACCTCCCTGCATAATAATGAACTCGCCCAGGTTGTTGAAACTTCGGATGAGTGGATTGCGTCCCGGACGGGAATTCGCGAGCGCCATCTGGCTGAACCCCAGGTTCGGCTTGTAACGCTGGCAACTGAAGCGGGCCGTCAGGCGATCGCAGCGGCGGGCATTACGCCGACGGATGTGGATTTGATTATTCTGGCGACTTCCACCAGCGATGATCTGTTCGGGAGTGCCAGTCTGGTGCAGGCTCAGCTAGGGGCAACCCAGGCCGTTGGGTTTGACCTTACCGCTGCCTGTTCCGGTTTTTTGTTCGGACTGGTAACAGCAGCTCAGTTTGTTCGCGCCGGAACCTATCAAACAGTCCTACTCATTGGGGCAGATATCCTCTCCCGCTGGACGGATTGGTCCGATCGCCGCACCTGTGTCCTGTTTGGAGACGGGGCCGGAGCGGTCGTAATCCAGGCGAATGAGGCCGATCGTTTGTTGGGGTTTGAGTTACGCAGCGATGGCACCCAAAATTCTTGTCTAACCCTGGCCTATCAGCCATCTCCAAAAACGCTGATAGACAATACCGTGATTGGTCAGGGGCACTATCAGTTCATTGCAATGAATGGGCAAGAGGTCTATCGCTTTGCAGTGCGGCAGGTACCAGAAGTGATCGAAAAAGCACTTTACCGGGCCGGGATGACGGTGGATCAGGTGGATTGGTTATTGCTCCATCAGGCCAACCAACGCATTTTAGATGCCGTTGCCGATCGCCTCAAACTTCCCCATGAGAAGGTGATCAGTAATTTAGCCCACTATGGTAATACCTCCGCCGCTTCCATTCCCCTTGCCCTGGATGAAGCGGTGCGTCAGGGGAAGGTAAAACCGGGGGATGTACTGGCCAGTTCTGGATTTGGGGCCGGCTTAACCTGGGGTGCAGCAATTTTTCAATGGGGACGGTAGCGATGAAAACAGCATGGGTGTTTCCGGGCCAGGGTTCACAAGCCCTGGGAATGGGAGCAGATTTGAAGGATTTGCCCCTCGCCCAAAAGCGCTTTTCCCAGGCCGATGAGATCCTGAGATGGTCGGTGCTAGAGCGTTGTCAGAGCGATGAAGAAACCCTGTCACGGACCCTCTACACCCAGCCCTGTCTCTATGTCGTTGAGGCAATTCTGGTCGATCTGCTGCACGATCGAGGTCAAAACCCTGCTCTTGTTGCAGGGCATAGTTTAGGGGAATATGTGGCTCTCTATGCCGCTGGGGTGTTTGATTTTGAGAGTGGCTTGCGGTTAGTCAAGCAGCGATCGGAGTTAATGGACCAGGCATCAGATGGGTTGATGGCAGCACTCATTGGATTCGATCGCGATCAACTCGACCAAAGGATTCAGGAAAATCCCGGAGTCGTGCTTGCAAACGATAATAGTGCGATGCAAGCCGTGATTTCAGGTGTACCAGAAGCAGTTGAAGCCGTCCTGTCAGGGCTAAAGGCGAAGCGAATGGTGCGGCTCAATGTGTCGGGGGCGTTCCATTCTCCCCTGATGGCAGAGGCAGCCTCCGAGTTTGGGCAAGCCCTGGAAGCCGTCCCCTTTGCAGATGCTCAGGTGCCCGTACTGTCCAACGTCCAACCAGAACCTACCACAGAAGCCAGTCTTCTTAAGGATCGCCTGACTCAGCAGATGACGGGACAGGTTCGCTGGCGGGAAATTTCCCTGCGACTTCCAGAAGAAGGGATTGAAAAAGTCGTGGAAGTTGGTCCTGGCAATGTTTTGACGGGATTGATCAAACGCACTGCTCCAGGTCTGGCCTTAGAGAACATCAGCCATGTCAGCCATCTCCCCGCCTGACCCACCGGAACAACGGGTTTATCGCGCTCGCGAACCTGCGATCAGTTTGGCCTTGTACCATCTTTTCAAATGGTCCGTTGTGGCTCCCGTATTACATGGCTATTTACGGGGTCGAATTTATGGGGCAGAGCGAGTTCCTCGACAAGGGCCGTTGGTCGTGGTGAGTAACCACGCTAGCCATTTCGATCCTCCGATTCTTTCCTGTGCTATGGGGCGACCCGTTGCATTTATGGCGAAGGAGGAGTTGTTTCGAGTGCCAGTTTTGGGTTCCGCAATTCAGCTTTATGGAGCTTACCCCGTCAAGCGAGGCTCGGCGGATCGAAGTGCCCTACGATCGGCGATCACGTCCCTCCAATCCGGCTGGGCAACGGGTGTATTTTTGGAAGGCACCCGTACCCCCAATGCGCGCATCCAAGATCCGAAGTTGGGAGCAGTTTTGATTGCAGCGAAAACGAAAGCGCCGCTACTTCCCGTCAGCCTGTGGGGAACAGAAAGAATTCTGGCAAAGGGAGCAATTCCGAGACCTGTTGCGGTCACGGTACGAATCGGTGAGGTCATCCCGGCCCCCCAGTCCACCGATCGGGAAGAACTCCTGGCCCTAACCCAAAAATGTGCTGAAATCATCAATGCAATGCACGATTTAGGACGTTGAAGCGGCCTTTCGTGAATCGCTCTTTGATGAGAGGGATCGTGACTTGTTAAAATCAAAGTCCACGCAAAATTAGGATGCCAATCATGCCAGATACCAGTTCTGACCTGGAAACATTGCTCCGGGCCGATTTGGAAACCATGCTAGATGAAGCAGAGTGGAACTGGTTACAGCCCCATGCCCAGCGGGATGTGCTGGTGGTGGTTGCTCCCGATCTGGATTTGCTTGATGTAGGGGTGGCGATCGCAGGAGACAACACAACTTCGGTTCAGAACTGGATCAACCAACGCCTCATCTATAAACCCTCTCCTGACCAACTCAGTGAATGGAATGATGACCAAACCAAAAAGTTTCAAGCCTTGATTGTCCGTCCCTACGTTTTGATTCGCGAACCTGATTAGAACTTAATTTCTACCTGTTTTTCCGGTTGCCACCCACAAGAGAGCACGAAATCCATCCCTCAAGGTCTTTCCCAGAGGTTCTCGGCTTTGGGTAGAGGGAACCGCGATCGTTCGGAAATAAATCCCCTGACTGCCGAATACAATATCCCCAACCAGACGGGCACGCGGCATGTGATAGTCAGAGGTCACTAAGTAAATACTGTTGATGTTACGGGCCTTCAACTCTTGAACGAGCGTTGTAAAGTTCGTGACAGTATCCTGGGCTTGATAGTCAAAATGAAGCTGGTCGAGAGTCACTCCCTGTTGCGTAAAGACAGAGCGGGTCGATCGCTCGTAAGGTTTAGGACTTGATCCTCCTGACGAGATCCAGATGGGTAATTCAGGGTGCTGACTCGCAACCTGAGCCGTAAACCGCTCCCTTTCCAGATCGGGGGATGACCCACCTAACATTAAAATGGCTTCAGGCTGATCTAAGTAGCCATAAATTTGTCTGTAAGCAATAAACAGAGCAAACAGCAAAGTCATCCCGACCGACGAAAACCAAAACCCTCGAATCAGGCGGAGCGTTGGCCTACAAGATGAAGAACGAACCATGAATCGCCTGGAAGGATTGCTTTGCTGCATATCTTTATAATACTTGAATCAGCCTTTAGACTGATTTTAAGGTTCCGACTCTGGCGGGTTAGAAGGAGACATCTGAGGTTGTGTTTGTGAGGCGGCGGGTACAGGGGAAGTCGCAGGGTCTTGCCCACCTGTTAAGGGTAAGGTCTGCCCAAACACTTTATAACTTGCACGAGAAATCTGACGAATTAGCTCCTGTGCTCGATTGTCATTATGAGGCCGCCGTACCATTGCCACTGCCACATACCGCTTGCCATTGGGCGCATCAACCACTCCCACATCCCCCACAAGGGAACCAATGTCTCCTGTTTTATGAGCGATCGACGCTTCTTGATCGAGTCCTCGCGGCAGCAAAGTGTCCGTTTCAGTTCGTCCCATGATATGCAGAAGACGATCGCGGGAACGCAGGGAAATAATTGCTCCCTGACTAACCTGGGCCATTAAGTGGGCCATGTCTTGAGGACGAGTTGTGTTCGTTCCTTCCAAATCAGGCAGAGGATTTCGTAATATCGTACCTGTCATCCCCCAAGTCTGAAACCGACGATTCAGTTCCGCCATCCCTCCCAGGCGTTGAATAATCATATTCGTCGCCGTATTATCGCTAATCGTAATCATTTTGGTAGCCGTTTCGAGGGCTGTGAAACGGGTTCCTGGAGTCCGAAATTGCATGGTCCCAGAGCCGGAAGCAACTAATTGGGGTTCCATGACTAACGGTTCTTCTAAACGAACTTTCCCAGCATCCAAGTCTTGAAAAAAGGCAACAAGAATGGGGAATTTAATCATACTGGCAGCGGAAAAGGTGTTGGCCCCATTCACCTCAACGTAATTTCCAGTATCCAGGTCTACCATAAAGACCCCAGGCAAGAGATCGGCCTGTTGGGCGGCAAGGGTTTGGATTTCTGTCTTTAGAGGTAAAATTTCTTCTGTTAACTTGAGTGCCTCTACTCCTGCCGATTGTGCCGCTCCTGTTGATTGTTGACTCACAAGTTTTTGCGCTGCTGTTTGAGATACCCCCGCTGTAGAGTGACTTGCGGGGTCCCAGTTCGAGAGCAAACTACCGACTAACACACCAATACCAACGCCCACGATCAATAAGCGCATTAAATAAAGGAGTGGGGAGAGAGATCGATTCCGTCGGGGACGATTTGCAGTATTTCCATCTCGTTGACGGTCAAGGCGTGCCCCACTTCTTATAGCCACCCTCCGACTAGAAGACCTGGAAGACGAAGCTTGTCCCGTCGTTCCAGGCGATCGGCGATGGCTCTGAAACGGAATCACAGTCCGTTGCGAATTTGTTCCACCCACAGAAGGCAACCTGTTTGTCAAAGAACTTCCTGAATAACGATCGTCCATGAAGACTTACCTACGCCCTGACTTGTGACAAGTGATATACGTGGCTTACGTGTCTTGTATCGTATGCTTCTTCTTCCCCTCTGACAAGCAGTGGCAGTCCGAAACGTTGGGATTCTACCACAAGCCTTTTACGGTTAAACATGAAACAAAGTAGCTTCCGCCCAAAGGAGTAGAAGATCTATCCTACTTACCTCGCGGCTGTCCTCCAGGTTGTCTGAAACAAAGGGTTTACTGGATTCCCCAACGCCTTCGCCATTGGGTCGTTGGTTCCAGGGGGCTGTTTTGTTGCTCCTGTTCGTGCCGTCCGAGAATCTCCTCTACCGTATCGCTGAGA
>JANRKG010000090.1:0-11278 GCA_033763635.1 Leptolyngbyaceae cyanobacterium bins.59 | reverse complement strand
GCGGCGTGACGTGGGGATGGTGTTTCAAGACTATGCGTTATTTCCCCATCTCACGGTAGCGGACAATGTGGCCTTTGGCTTACGTCATGCTGCTGGCAGCCGCGAGAAGAACAATCTGCAACAGCAAATTCGACAACGAGTGACCGAAGTGTTGATGCTGGTTAGCCTGGAGGGGTTTGAGAATCGTTATCCGCATGAGTTATCGGGTGGGCAACAGCAACGGGTTGCTCTAGCGCGGGCACTTGCACCCAAGCCAGCCCTCATTCTCTTGGATGAACCCCTCAGTAACCTTGATCTTCAAGTGCGGGTACGCCTCCGGCAAGAAATTCGTACCATTCTAAAAGCAACGGGCACCTCTGGCGTGTTTGTCACCCATGATCAGGAGGAAGCCTTGTCTGTCTCCGATTGGGTCGCTGTAATGAAGGAGGGGCGAATTGAGCAGTTTGGTACTCCTGAAACGATTTATCACCATCCGGCTAGTCGGTTTGTTGCAGAATTTGTCGCTCAGGCAAATTTTCTACCTGCCCGGTTAAAAGAGCAGGGTTGGGAAACCGAAGTTGGCTATTTCCCAGCCGTTACGTCTGAATCTGTGGCAGAAAGCGATCGTGCCGATCTCATGATTCGTCAAGAAGATCTCCTTCTCTCGCCCGATGGCGAGTCTCAAGTTGTCATTTACGATCGGCAGTTCTTGGGGCGGGAACATCGCTACTGTTTGCTCACCCCATCGGGGCGAGAACTGCACGCCCGGACGGCAACTGATATAAACCTGCCCACAGGAACATCCGTCAAAATTACCGCAAGCCGATCGGCGATTCGAGTGTTCCCCGTATCATAAGTCTGATTCCCCATCAGAATAGAGGAATCAGGTTGGAAAAACTTATTGAGAAGGACATGCAATAAATATTTCTCAATGGTTAAATTCTCCTGAACGCTTGAGGGGCGAAGTTTGTTGTCCCTTATGAAAGCTGTGATTTATGAACTGGTCAGAACAAGCGCACCAGAGGACTTGGCCTTGCCTTCATGATTAGAATCAGGGTTCTGGTCGATTTTGAGAATCCAGTCACGCAGAATACGGACTGCCGATCGCTGCACCAATCCACCGACTACCCGCTGTCCCATCGATTGCGCTTCTGGGTTTGCCAAAATGCGCGGGATGAGGGGCAATAACTGGACAGGATCAAACCCACGAGTTTCGCGCAGGATCTCCCAGATGCGCTGAAGATGTTCCAAATTGCGTTGTTCTTCCGGCGCAACGGTAGGGGTTGCAACAGGAATCCCCATTCGCTCTTGCAGGGTGTAGGTAAACGTTTGAAAGGCCGATCGGCTTAAGGTATCTGCACTTCGAACCAACTCATCCACCAGAAAATTACGGATGAATACCCCCCGCTCTGAGAAAAGAAACTCTACAGCCTGATCCAGAACTTGACTGAGATCATAATCAGCACTATCACGGGCATTTTTCAGCAGATTTTCCAAACGGTTCCACCGGAAACTGCCATCCTTAAACAATAAATCTCGCAGGGAGGCCCGCAGTTCAGGAGCGGGGTCCGTCAACAATCGTTTTGAAATATAGGGATATGCCTTACTGAGTACCTTAAAGTTAGGGTCCACATTAATCGCGATCCCTTCCAGCGTGACCAGGGAGCGAATAATCAGCGCATAGTAGGCCGGAACTCGGAAAGGATACTCGTACATCAAGGCCGAAAGTTGGTCGGTAATGCTCTTAAAGTTCAGTTCCGCGACACTCGCTCCCAGCGCATTCCCAAACACATTTGCCAGAGCCGGAATAATGGGCGTTAAATCTGTATCGGGCGTGAGAAACTCTAACTTCACATAGTCCTTCGCCATCCCTTCAAAATCGCGATTGACCATGTGAACCACGGCCTCAATCAGACCATACCGCTGATAGGGCTTCACCTCACTCATCATCCCAAAGTCGAGATAGGCTAACTTGCCATCAGGAGTTGCCAGCAGATTACCCGGATGGGGATCGGCATGGAAAAAGCCATGCTCTAACAATTGCCGTAGAGAACATTGCACCCCAACTTCAATCAAGTAACGGGCATCGATTCCTTGAGCAGCGATCGCATCCGTTTGGGTCAGCTTAGTCCCCGTAATCCATTCCATTGTCAGAACTCGACGATGGGTAAACTCCCAGTAAATTTGAGGAATATACACATCTGGGATATGACCATAGAGTTGAGCGAATCGCTCCGCATTATGACCTTCATGGATATAATCCATCTCCTCAAAAATACGGCTCCCAAACTCATCCAGAATGCCAACTAAGTCGCTTCGAATTCGCTTCACATTCTGCATTGCCCAGAGCGCGAGTTGACGGAGCAGATAGAGATCCAGGGTGATCAACTGGGCTAAACCCGGACGCTGGACTTTGACTGCTACCACTTCCCCAGTTTTGAGCTTGCCCTTATACACCTGCCCCAGAGAAGCAGCAGCGATCGGTTGGGGGCTTAATTCAGCATAAATCTCGTTAGGATGGCTCCCCAATTCTTCCTGAATAAACTGGTAGGCAATCTCATTCGGGAAAGGAGGTAGTTGATCCTGAAGCATGGTCAACTCTTCTAAATAAATGGGAGATACAAGATCAGGACGGGTTGAGAGAGCCTGACCGATCTTGATATAGGCAGGCCCCAATTTTGTCAGAATTCGCCGGAGTTGGGCCGCCCGCTTTCCTTCGTTGCGCTGGAGAGACCCCCGCGATCGATCCCATTGAATTCCAAGCCAGAGGGAGAAAAAAGGCCAGACAATACTAAAAAAGCGTCCTAAAACTCGCCAAAATTGAGTGCTATAGTAAGCCGCAATTTGATTGGGATCGTATCGTAGCTCTTCAGAATCTGGAGCGGATGCATAGGCAGGTTTCAACTGCTTGCCCAGGACTGGATGAAGTTCTCTCTCGATCGCCACTTTTGAATCCATTGTTTCAGCGGCTTCTGGAGTTGCTTCCCGAAGCTGAGGAAAGCGCCCATTGGGAGAAAAGCCGTTGGGGGCAGAAACTTCAGGTGAAGCAACAAAAGTAGCAGACTTAGCAGGAGCCGTTGAGGAATTCATGCAGTTGACCGATTAAGTGTACCGATGGAGCGTCCAAATACTTGATCTAAAACTTGATCTGAATACCTGATTGAATGCCCTAAATGCCCTGCACAGGGTTTATGGTGGCAGTGGTAAGGAGAAATTCTAATTTTTTCGTAAAATTCCTCTTATTAAGGATTGTAACAACTCTGTCATCGAAGATGGAAAGAATTTATGGAGGCTCGAAGAACAATCCCTTCACAGGTAGGGAAACTTTGTAGCGATTTCAGCACAATGACGTAGGGTATCTGCCAATAAACAGTTCCCTCTCTAGTAATAACGAACTAATATGGGATGGAGTGATTTCTAATCTCTCGTAAGTTCGGGTTCGCCAGCATCTTTCCCTAAGAAGAACTCTGCCTCATGCTACTCTCCCTACGGATTGAAAACTTTGCTCTGATTGACTCCTTGGATCTGGAGTTGGGCGCGGGCCTTCACGTTCTCACGGGTGAAACCGGGGCCGGAAAGTCGATTATTTTGGATGCGATCGATGCCGCTTTGGGGGGCAAAGTCACCAGCCGTGCGATTCGTACAGGGGCTGATCGTGGCATGGTCGAAGCCACCTTTACCACTGACCCGGTTCTAACCGCCTGGCTCATAGACCAGGAAATTGGGTTAATGGACGGGGGCATACTGATGTGCAGCCGAGAACTGTCTAATAATCAAGGCACCTTTCGCAGCCGATCGCGAGTCAATGGGGTTCTTGTAAACAAACAGCAGATTGAAGCCCTGCGTGACCGACTCGTGGAGATCACGGCTCAGGGGCAGACGGTGCAACTGGGGCAAGCAGCGGTCCAACGGGAATGGTTGGATAACTTTGGTGGGGCGGAGGTTCTGCACCAAAGGGCGATCGTGGCTACAGCTTTTGTCGCTTCCCAACAATCGCTCCAGATTCTGCAAAAGCGCCGCCAATCTGAGCAGGAAAGGTTACAACAACTCGATTTATTTGAATATCAGTATCGAGAACTCAATGAAGCGAATCTAGACGATCCCGATGAACTGACCCTGTTGGAGCAGGAACGGCAACGACTCAGCCACAGTGTAGAACTTCAACAGCAGAGTTATCAGGTTTACCAGGCATTGTACGAAAATGAGAGCGGACGGGCCTGTGCCGATTTGTTGGGTCAAGCTCAATCCTTTCTCACCGATATGGTGCAGTACGATACCGAGGTACAGCCTATTCTGGAGATGGTGAGTGATGCCCTGGCCCAGGTACAGGAGGCGGGACGACAAATCAACAGCTACGGTGGGAGTGTCGAAACGGACCCGGAGCGACTTCAGGAAGTGGAAGAACGCATTATCCAACTTAAACAGATTTGTCGCAAGTACGGACCTACTCTGGCAGATGCGATCGCCCACTACGAAAGCCTACAGTTCCAACTCGATGAACTCAATGGAGGAGGTCAATCCCTGGAGGAACTGGAGCAAGTGTATGAAGAGAAAAAAGCCGTTCTTCTGGAAGCCTGTCGTCATCTGACCCAATTACGCCACCAGGCAGCCCAGGCATTAGAAGCCCGATTAGTCACAGAACTCAAACCGCTTGCAATGGAGAAGGTGCAATTTCAGGTGCAAATTGCGACTGCCTTCCCAACCGCTTTTGGGGCAGATGTTATTACTTTTCTGTTCAGCCCCAATCCAGGGGAACCCCTCCAACCCCTGACAGAAATTGCCTCTGGTGGCGAAATGAGCCGCTTTCTACTGGCAATCAAAGCCTGCTTCTCTCAAATTGACCCGATCGGTACGCTAGTTTTTGATGAAATTGATGTGGGTGTGTCGGGCCGTGTCAGTCAGGCAATTGCTGACAAATTGTATCAACTCAGCCAGAGCCATCAGGTTCTCTGTGTTACCCACCAGCCGATCGTTGCAGCGATGGCAAATCATCACTTCCATGTTGAGAAAGAGGTTGTGGGCGCTCCCATCCCCTCTCAAAAAAACGGTCGCGTCAAAGAAAGGAGCGATGAGGTGCGGACGGTCGTTCGCATCAGCCGATTAAATCGAGAAGAACGGTTAGAAGAACTGGCCCAGATTGCGGGAGGTCAATCAGGGAATGAAGCGATTGCCTTTGCTCACTCCCTTCTGCTTCAGGCCGAACAAATTCACCAACTTGGTTCTTCGCCTTCAATGAACTTGCCCGAAGAGACGACCGTGGAAGCTCAAGCCCCGGAATCGCTTAAGGAACCGACTCCTTCCCGAAGCCGAACCCGCGCCAACCGCAAAAAACCCGCTTGATACTCGTGATCGGGATCAGCAAAATCCAAGCTCTGAATCACCGGGAGACGCGCCTGAGAACACACGAACACCAAGGGTTCAGAGGTAAGCTGGAAATGTGAGATCTGGTCTGTAACCCCAGTACCGCTTCATTCAGACTATTTCAGCCCTACCAATAGCTCCCTATCATTCCCCACAAGACAAAACTTTTTATAAAGGCCGTCCCAAGGAACACTGCTATTCGTTAGTCTCGTGAGACGTTTGTTAAGGTCGGGTTGCTCTCCAGAAATCGATTCAGATTCAACCGGAGTTCCCGCTATGTATACCCCTTCTAAATCAGGGATTCGTCGCAGCCAAGGTCAACCCCTTTCTAGCGATGGACTGGCTAAGTTGAAAGAACATGCCGAGCATCAATATCAACGCGCACTCGAACAAATTAAATTAAAAGCCTGGGATCAGGCATTGAAAGAATTGCGGGAAGCCATTCAAATCGTTCCAGACAACGGTGAATATCATGCGCTTCTTGCTGAGATTTATCTTCACAATGGCATGATGGGTATGGCAAATATCAGTGTTCGTCAGGCCTTGAAGCTAGACCCTGCAAACTCACGGGCACTCCAATGTCAAAAACGGTTGGTGATGAAGTCAACCCCAGAGAAGCCTAAATCTACAGGGCTGTTAAGCCATCTTTTTGGTCAACCAAAGACGCAAGCTCGTTAGTAAACAGCCGTTTCAGTAGTGAGGGATGTTTCGGCTTTACTCAACCTGCGAGATTCGATCGCTTGTAGGTTGAGCGAACTTGTGATTTACCTAAGAAGCATAAAAGTTGGGAATCGAGATAAACTCTTTCACTGGCTCGGTTCACCATAGGCCATGCCATTTGCATCGGCGTAACGGTGCATAAACCGCATAAAGCGTTCAAAATCTGAATCCTGACTAATGGCGAACTGGCATTCCAGCTTATCAAAATCATCTCCTTCAGGACCGCTAAAGTAGAATTTCACAGAGTCAGGGGTAACGGTGATAATCCCTTCCTCATCCGCTAACTTGAGCGCACCTGCAAATCGATTGCGGAAGCTGTTGAACTTTTCGATCGATCGCAATTCCTTAAAAATCAGAACGACCGATCGTTCTCCAGTTGCACGATTCCGCCGCAAGCTAACATCGGCAATCGTTTCGGGAATATTTTCAAAAAATTCAATGGTAACGAGAGAGCTTGACATAAAAACTTTAAAGTCTTGATTAATCTACGGTTCAGTATAAAGAACTTGAGAAAGGAAAATCTCGGCGACCTTCAATTCGTCACGAACGACGCAACAAAAATTCTAATGACTGGCAACTCTCAGGATTGAGTAGAGTGGAGATAGGTTTGTTGCTTGGAGGGTGTTTTGTTCCCAGAATTTTTGAATCTGCCAACCCCCCTTCCCCTCACGTTCCAAATGGCGATTGTTGCTGGCTGGGTCGGAATCATCCTGCTGTTGACAGAAGGCGCATACCGCTACACCCAACTAGGGGCGGAAGGAGTCCGTAAGATTTTACACATTGGGGTCGGGAATGTCATTTTGTTGGCCTGGTGGTTGCAAATTCCTGCCTGGATTGGTATTGTAGCTTCCCTGCTGGCGGGTGGTGTCGCTTTATTGTCGTACCGCATCCCCATTTTGCCGAGTATTAACAGTGTGCGACGGCAAAGCTGGGGCACCTTTTTCTATGCCATCAGCATTGGTCTTTTAATTGCCCTGTTCTGGCCCCTCCAACAGCCCCAATTTGCGGCCCTGGGAATTCTGGTCATGGTTTGGGGAGACGGATGGGCGGCACTTGTTGGGCAACGATTCGGTCGCCACCCCTATGAACTGTGGGGCATGAAAAAGAGTTGGGAAGGTTCCCTCACAATGGCGATCGTGAGCTACCTAGTCAGTGGGTTTCTGCTCTTCGGTGTGTACGGGAATCTTTGGCAGGTCTGGGCCACAGCGGGAGTCATTGCGATCGTTGCAACCACCCTGGAAGCTTTTTCAAAGTATGGAGTGGATAATTTAACGGTTCCCCTGGGCAGCGCAACCCTGGCATTTTGGCTGATACAGAATTTAACTTCCTAATTCCCTAGCTCGATCGCTAGCTGCTTTCACAGCCTCAATCAAAGCAGAGCGGAACCCAGATCCCTCTAGTTTGGCAATTCCGGCGATCGTTGTACCGCCTGGACTGGTCACGCGATCTTTAAGTTCAGCCGGATGGATGCCCGTTTCTAAGAGCAGGGTTGCAGTTCCCAGAATGGTTTGGAGGGCCAGTTTGGTGGCGATGGGGCGAGGTAACCCTGCGGCGACCCCTCCATCAATCAACGCTTCGATCGCAACCGCTACATACCCCGGCCCAGAACCAGAAAGGCCCGTCACCGCATCTAGCAAATATTCGGGAACTTCCACCACTTCCCCAACAGCCTTAAAGATAGTTTCAGCACGCTCCAGGTGATAGGGTTGAACGTGCTGTCCTGCGGCGATCGCGGTAATTCCAGCTCCTACGGTGGCAGGAGTATTGGGCATCGCTCGAATCACAGGTTGTCCTGGAAACGCAGACTCTAAGCGCTTCAGAGAAACACCCGCCAAAATGGAAAGCACCAATGGTAGCGGATGGTTCGCCTCGGACGTGACATCTAACTGCAAATCCAATACAGCAATGTCAAAAATCTGCGGCTTCACAGCCAACAACAAGACTTCTGAGCGAACTGCTAAATCATTATGGCTGGTTGTAGATACCCCATATTTTTGCTCCAACATGGCTCGGCGTTGGGTTTGAGGCTCACTGACCAGAATTTCGCTAGGCAAGTAAATTTTCTGCGTAACAAGGCGGGATAGGAGAGCTTCTCCCATAACCCCGCCTCCAATAATCCCAAGCTTTGCTGACAAGGTGACTATTCCTTATTACGCCATACGGGCCTGATCAGCGGTCCAGGCGGGAGTAGGGGCGCTGGGGCGAGGAATTCGCACCTGGGGCTGGGGGACTTCGTGGGTCACTCCTGTTTGAGTCGTTACCTGAACACAACTGGGGGTAAACAGGAAAATACTTTCACCAATTCGCTCTTGATGACCGTCGATCGCGTAGGTGCCACCTGCAACGAAGTCAACCGCACGTTGCGCCTGATCAGGGTCCATGATATTCAGGTTCAGAACAACGGACTTACGTTCCCGGAGGGCTTGGATTGCCTGGGGCATTTCTTCAAAAGAGCGAGGCTCCATCACCACCACTTCAGACAGACCATTCGCCGCACCGGGCATGCCAATCACATTGCTCATAGTAGGACCTGCTGCTGCAACTTCATTCATGACTGATCGTTCACGTAACCGACGACGGGCGCGGGTGTCTTCTTCCTGAACGGGTTGAGGATTTTCTTCCCGGTAGAGGTTCTGATACTCTTCCCCATCCATCTCGTCGTACTCGTACTCGTAATCCACAGGTTCATTCAGACCCACGAAATCCCTCAGCTTGGTAAAAATATTGTTCACGGTTCGCGCTCCATCATTACTGGGTTGAGAAGAATCAGGTTGCGAAGAGACACCCTACACAAAAATCTGGAAACAGTCAAATCTGGAAACAGTCAAATCTGGTGATCACCAAATCCACAACACAACCAAATCTGCAATACAGCCAAACTCTTCAAAAGAGTGCCTTCTTCTGAAAGAATGTTGCCCACACTTAAGGAAAATTTAATCAGCCAAGCCACAAACCTAAAAGCGACTATCTAAACCAATTTTTCTCAAGTTTGACAAGTTATATATAACAGATTCCTGAAATAAAATCCTATAATCTTGCTTCTGGCTACGGTAAATTCGCTGATTTTGAGTAAAAAGGCTGGATAAAATTTCAACGCAGCCTTTACAGCGCTTCGCTAGCATTCGATTCTTAAGTATTCAATCCTCGACCCAGGGGTACTTATCAGGAAACAATTTATTAAATTGCCAACCTGTTAAATTGCCCATTCAAGACCCAGTTAGCCTGTCAAAAGAATGTTGAAGAGTCCATTATTTAAACTAGATCAGATGATCTCTGAGAGAGTATATCAGATCTATTGCCTGAAAACCAAGCAATCTTGAAATATTCTTCAATCTGACACTTATTTCAAACAGTTCGCTCCCCAAAGAGGATGCGCCCTAAGCGAATGAGGGTTGCTCCTGCCTGAATCGCCAACGGATAATCACCCGACATACCCATTGATAGCTCTTTTAGCTGAATGTGGGACCATCCCTGCTGATTAATCTTCTCTGCTAACGACTGAGTTTGCTGGAAAACCTGGAGGGTCTGCTCATCACTCAAGCCCAACGGTGGAATTGTCATTAATCCAGCGATGTTGAGGGATTTGCATTCATCGAGTTGCGGCAGATCCTTTAGCAATTCATCTACATCCCAACCAAACTTATTCGGGTCAGGAACAATTTTGACCTGGAGGCAAACATGGAGAGGGTAGGGTAGGGAACTGGCAAGGCGATCGAGCCGTTGTGCCAGAGCTAGACTATCCACCGAGTGAATCCAGGAAAACAGGCTCAATGCCTTCTGTGCTTTATTGCTTTGCAAATGACCGATCAGGTGCCAGGTGAGACCCTGCAAATCGGCCAGTTCCTGTTGCTTGGTTTCCGCCTCTTGAATCCGACTCTCCCCAAAATCCCGAATCCCTGCTGCGTAAGCTTCTCTCATGACCTCCGGTGCGACCTGTTTAGTAATCGCGATTAGCCGCACAGACTCCGGTAAGGTTGCACGAATCGTAGCAATTCGTTCAGCAATCGACAGGGATGGCATATCAGTGAAAGGTTTGCTTATGGGTCGCTTGCAACTTGGTGTATTCCGGAGTTTGACCATTGCGACGCAGAGCACGTAACCGATTTTCTACAAGAATGCGGGCATCTGTACGACTCACTGGCTCAAACTTGATACTGCTTGGCTCTGTCGTCACCAAAAAAAACAATCGTTGAGCATACAGAGTTGCAAAAAGCTCCCGACTCTCCTCCAGGGAACACACTCTGAAAAGTAAGCCAAATGTAGGGTGGTTTAGGTAAATTTCAGCACTCATTCAGGGTGATACAGGTAGGGAAACGTTAGAGGCAGTAGGAGTCACTGGTTAAAAGATAAAATGGGTTAAGCAAATTTTTAACCCCTCAATGAATCAAATCATACACCCAGACAACCAAAAATGAAGCGATAAACTTATTATCTTAGCTTCTTCGGGGAGAAAAAACATTGAAAATCTAAAATTCTTTAAAGAAGCTATTGCCATTGATTCTAAAGTATTCCCCTTAGGAAAACAATTGATGGGTTCATTGGCAAACGAAGCCAAACCCAATCCACAGATATGGTATTTTGCTGCATATCCCTAAGCTTGTCCCCACATAAACCGTAGACCCCAAAATAGAGCCAAGCTTGACAGAGCAATCCAATCCCGTAACTGTAGTTTCAGATGGTGCCACTGAACCCGATGTTCATTGGGGCTAGTAAAGCCCCGAACCTTCATGGCACTTGAGATTTGCTCGGCTCGGAGGAGCAAATTTTCTAGAAGCCTTTCAGCAATCAAAAGCCACACTTGGGCTGACTTGCGAAGCCCTAATTTTTTCCAGTTAATTGCCCGTGTTTGTACGGAACGCACCAGGTTTTGAAATTCTTCCAATACCAAAGGAATAAACCGTAGAGAGAGGGTAAGGGTGAGGGCAATTTCTGTCACAGGCCACTTCAAACGCCGAAGAGGCAGGAGCAAATCTTCCAGACCTGCGGTAATTTCTTCGGGAGCCGTCGTCAGCAAGTAAAGCGTCGTGCTGTAGACGAGGGTAAACAGTAAGGTACTCACTCGAATCGCCAAATCTAGCGTTCGGCGAGTAATTGTAAAAGGCCCCTGCTTCAGCAGGACGTACTGATAATCCGTTGGTTGGGGTAATAGCGAAGGGGGAGTTGGGCTGACCGCTGGTGTCGTTGGAATGTTATGGATCGCCGCCAGATCATCAGCAGG
>JANRKG010000089.1:0-5504 GCA_033763635.1 Leptolyngbyaceae cyanobacterium bins.59 | reverse complement strand
CCCCGGTCGGCCCACCATGCCCACGCCAACGATACTGACTTTCGCGATCTCTGGGTCTAACACAATTTCGGTAAAGCCCAACTCCCCTGCGGCGGCTTCCAAACCCTGACGGGCCGCTTCCCCATCCATCTGAGCGACCGTGAAGGCAATGTCGCGAGTTGGAAACCCGTTCACAATCCGGCAGCGCTGGGACTGGATGATCATATCCACACTGATATTGTGCTGAGCCAAAAGCTGGAACACACGGGCTGCCATTCCAGGGCGATCGGGAATTTGGCGAATCGCCAACCGTGCCTGATTCATATCCAGGGCTACCCCGCGCACGGGGGGCAGTTGGGCCATGTTGGGAGTGCAGTGGGCCACCGCTTGCTGGGAAATCGCATGCACAGGGGATTCATGCACTTCAAAGGCATCACAGAGAACTTCAATCGCCCGATCGCACTCAGTTCTTTCAATCACACAACTCACTTTTACCTCTGAAGTGGAAATCATTTGGATATTAATCCCCGCTTCTGCCAGGGTTGCGAACATGCGGGCCGCGACCCCCGGCCGCCCGATCATCCCGGCCCCGGCGATCGTCACCTTCGCGATCTCGGCATCTACCATCACCTCAGCGGCATCCGGCCCTGTTCCCAGTTTGCCACCCAGAGCGGGTAAGATGGCACTTGCCACCGCCTCGGCCCGCTTGCGGCAGTCCTGAGTGACGGTGAAGGCAATATCATTGCTGTTTCCTTCGTGAATCGACTGAATAATTAGATCCACATCCAGGTCTTGGGTGGAAATTTCGCCGAATAATTTGGCGGCGACCCCTGGGCGATCGGGCACCCGCAGCAAGGCAATTTTGGCCTGATCCGTATCAAATTCTACGGCATCCACAGGTCGGGCGATTTCCAACCCCTCCAGAGGACGGGCACCCGGATCGGGAGAGGTGACACGGGTGCCGGGGTCTTCACTCCAGCTCGATCGCACCACCAGCGGCACCCCGTAATTGCGGGCAATCTCCACCGCTCTGGGATGGAGCACCTTAGCACCGAGACTTGCCAGTTCCAGCATCTCGTCGCAGGTAATTTCCGCCATCAGTTGGGCATCGGGCACCAAACGGGGATCGGTGGTTAAAATACCGGGTACATCTGTATAAATTTCGCACACTTCAGCCCGGAGCGCCGCAGCTAACGCCACGGCCGAAGTATCCGAACCCCCCCGTCCTAAGGTCGTAATCTCCAGGGCATCGGCATCACTGACCCCCTGAAACCCAGCCACCACCACCACCTGTCCATCCCCCAAATGGCGTTCAATGCGATCGGTAGCGATCCGCAAAATCCGGGCGCGGGTATGCTCGGCCTCCGTCACAATCCCCACCTGTGCCCCCGTCAAAGAAATGGCAGGTTGGCCCAATTCCTGTAGGGCCATACTGAGGAGGGCGATCGAAACCTGTTCCCCCGTTGAGAGCAGCATATCCATCTCTCGACGATTCGGACTTTTAGAAATGGCGTTCGCGAGTTGTACCAGCCCATCGGTTGTTTTCCCCATTGCGGACACAACGACCACCAGGGAGTTTCCATCCTGTACTGCTTTCACCACACGCTGAGCGACAGCCTGAATACGCTCTACTGATCCAACCGACGATCCCCCATACTTCTGGACAACTAACGCCATAATTTAATTCAATGCCATTCCAATAAGACAAATTCCTTTCAGAATCATATCGAGCGAACAGCGATTCAGAACGATTTGTTAACAGAATTCTGTCTGGAAGTTTCGTCATGAATGAATCAGTGATAGGTTATGGGCTGTGTAGATTTAGCGCTTTATCATTCGCGATCACCCATGGTTCATCCTTAATAATCAATCAATGTAATTCCTTTGTTAACAATCATGGGTTTGTCGATATTGGAAAATTTGCTCTGGGCATCTTATATCTAGTGAACTGCTGAAGTGATGGCTTACTCAGGGTTTCGTCAGCACGTACCGATCGCCGAGCGAAACAAACCTCAGGAACCAGCGCATTTACCGATAGGAAGCTATGTTGCCAGGTGACAAAATTATCCAAATCAATGCTCACGGGCAAAGCTTAATGGCAGAAGGGCCAGCGGAAGTTTGCGCCGGACTGGTCCGCATGGCAGCAACGATTTGCCAAACGCCGATCGCGGGGATTAGCCAATGGGATTCTCTGCAAGAACCGATGATCTGGGTCCGTTCTGGGGAGGAATCTACCGGGTATCCCAATCTCACTGCACTGCAACAACTGGATTGGCAAGGGGAATCTATCATTCTGGCAAACAGGACGGGAGAAAATTCCCCTGGGATTGAGGAGTTGATGGCTCAAAATCCTTCGCTACAGTGTTATTTCGGAGTTGTCTTGCTGGACATTGCCGGAAATCCCTGGGGGCTTCTGTCGGTTATGGATCGGGTGCCCCGATCGTTCAGTGCAGAGCAACAAGCCCTCCTGCAAGACCTGGGCCGTCAAGGAGAGCAACTGCTGAAACTACAGCACTACCAGGAACAACTCATAGAAGCCGATCGCAAACAACAACAACTGCAATTCCACTTGAAAGAAGAAGAACGGTTGGTTTGTAACTTACTGGACACAACAGATGCCCTTTTAAGAAATTTTGTTTCTACAGTTCTGGATACGGCGAATGCCCTGGTCGTTGTACTGGACCGCGAAGCCCGTATTTTGCGCTTCAACGAACTGTGCGAACGAGTCACCCAATTTGCGCTCAGTCGAATCCGGAATCGGTACTTCTACGAGGTTTTCGTTACGCCTGAGCAAGTCAGTGCGGTACAAGCAGTGCTGGCCCAGGTCAAAGGTACAGGGACTCCAATTAGCGATGAAAGCCGCTGTGTTACGAAGGGAGGCTCGGAGCGTACCATTATCTGGTCTTATGCAACCCTCTTGAATATTGAGGGTCAGATTAGTTATCTCATTTGTACTGGAATTGATGTTACTGATCGTAAGCGGGCCGAGGATGCGCTCTATGAAAGTGAGCGTCAATATCGATCGCTAATCAGCCATATCAAAGAAATTATCTTTCAAGTGAACCAGGAAGGAGTGTGGACATTTCTAAATCCTGCCTGGTCAGAGACTACCGGATTTTCGTTGGGAGAGACGATCGGCACGTCTATCTGGGAATACATCCATCCCGATGACTTGCAAGTTTACCATCAACACTTTCAAGATCTGTTCGATCACACCACTGAGCGGTGTGACTGCGAAATTCGAATTCGTACCCAGGAGGGGGAGTTTCGCTGGTTCCAGGTTTATGCCTATCTCACGCCCATTGGCTCGGAACATGGGTTTAATATTTCTGGCACCTTAAACGATATTACCGATCGCCACCACATCGAAATTGCATTGCGGGAACGCTCCCAACTCTCGACCCTGATGGCAGAAGTGAGTATGGTCGTTGGAGAAGGGGGAGGTTTGTCTGAAACGCTGGATCGTTGTGCCCAGGCAATCGCCCATCACCAGGCCGGAACCTCTATTCGCATCTGGAGTTTTGACCCTAATACCAGCTTACTGGAGTTGCAAGCGATTGCGGGTCAGCATTCCTATACAGAGGATTTCCCAAGTTGTATTTCCCTGGGAATTTCAATTATTGGCTTGATTGCCCAGAGTCGGCGGACTTACTTGAGCAACGATGCGGTGCAGGATGTTTGTATCGGTGCCAAAACCTGGCTCCAGGAAGAAGAGATTTCTGCCTTTGCAGGCTATCCCCTGGTTGTGGATGATCGGCTGATGGGGGTGATGGTGTTGTTCAGCCATCATTCCATTTCGGAGGCCATGCACCACACGACGGGCTGGATTGCGAGCAGCATTGCTGTGGCGATCGATCGGGCCTGGGCGAGGGAAGCTTTGCTCAGTCGGCGGGAGGCGCTCCTTTTGCGATTGGGAAATCAAATCCGCCAATCCCTGGACCTGGATACAATTCTGCAAACGGTCGTCACCGAGATCCGCAGTCTCCTCCATGTGGATTGCTGCCACTTTCTTTGGTGCTGGCCCCAACCCGACCACCCCAGCCTTGCCATCACCCACGAAGATCGCCACGAATCCCTGCCTAGCCTGTTAGGGGAGCCGTCAATTGAACAGGTGATGCTACTCACCCAGACGATTCTAGACCTGGAAGTGGTTCGAATTGATGATGTAGAAGCTGTCGATCCAGCCGAGGGAGAGTTCCGGGACTTGCTCCTGTCATTGGGGATCACCTCCCAGTTGTTCATTCCCCTGGAAACCCGATCGGGTCAGTTTGGGGCCATTGTGTGTAGCCACTGTAGCGGACCCCGCCCCTGGACCGACAGTGAAGTAGAACTGTTACAGGCTGTCACGGATCAGTTGGCGATCGCGATGGACCAGGCCGAACTTTATGCCCAAACACGGGCAGCGGCCCTGGCGGCCCAAACTCAGGCTCTGCAACTAACGGAGGCGATGCGTAAACTTCAGGCCACCCAAACCCAACTGGTCCAGACGGAAAAGATGTCCAGCCTGGGGCAGATGGTGGCAGGGGTTGCCCACGAGATCAACAATCCTGTCAACTTCATCCTGGGAAATATTGTCTATACCCGCAATTATGTTGAGGAGTTATTGACCCTTCTTCGTCTGTATCAGGAAGCCTATCCCGAACCGGGACCCGCGATTCAAGAACAGGAAGAAGAGATGGACCTGGAGTTTGTAACGGAAGACCTGATGAAGGTTTTGTCATCGATGGAGATGGGAGCCGAGCGCATTCGGCAAATTGTGCTGTCCCTCCGCAATTTCTCGCGCCTGGATGAGGCGGAAATGAAACCCGTAGACATCCATGAAGGAATTGACAGTACCCTCCTCATTTTGCAGAACCGTCTCAAATCTCGCCCTGGCTTCTCAGGCATTGAAATCGTCAAGAACTATGGGGACTTACCTCCCGTTGAGTGCTACGCTGGGCAACTGAATCAGGTGTTCATGAATATCCTGAGCAATTCGATCGATGCGTTGGAAGGAACAGGGAGCGCTGTTCAGCAGGGCGAAAATACGATCATGCAGCCAGTCATCAGTATCGAAACCAGGATGAAGGATGGAAACTCTGTTGTGATCCATATTTCTGACAATGGCCCCGGCATGTCAGAAGAGGTGCGTCATCGGCTTTTTGACCCCTTCTTTACAACAAAGCCTGTCGGTAAGGGCACCGGATTAGGGCTGTCCATCAGTTATCAGATTGTGGTAGACAAGCATAAAGGCAACTTGCGATGTGATTCTAAACCCGGTCAGGGAGCCGAGTTTTATATTGAGATTCCGATCGCTCCCCCAGCCAGGAGCATGACGCGATCTTCCCAGGAACAGATGTCTGCTGGTCCATTACAGTGAAAGGCAGAGGGCAGAGGAAACAATTCAATATTTTTGAACAGGCCAGAAGGCATCTGCTCAAGCGCGATCGTTTTGACTTGCGAAGTAGGTCTACCTATCGAGAAGGTATTAGATAGGTAATGCGGACATCGGGACCAAACACAACAATGTCCTCATTGACCAGACT
>JANRKG010000088.1:0-7773 GCA_033763635.1 Leptolyngbyaceae cyanobacterium bins.59 | reverse complement strand
ACTTCTTCTCAGGATTTTTTGTCAGGTTTGCGTGGAAACACGATTAGCGGCTGGTATCGACGCGGTAAGTACCTGCTCGCAGAACTCCGAAACCTGAATTCCCCTCAAAAAGCACCAGGCTGGTTAGGGATTCACCTACGTATGTCCGGGCAACTCCTTTGGGTTGAGCAACCCAATCCCCTTCCCAAACATACCCGTGTGCGATTGTTTTTTGCAAAAAATTGGGAACTGCGATTTGTAGACCAGCGGACCTTTGGGCAAATGTGGTGGGTACCCCCTGAAGTTCCCCCAGAGCAGGTAATCACGGGACTGCAACGACTAGGGCCAGAACCCCTCTCCTCTGATTTTTCGATTGAGTACCTGTTGCAAAGGCTTCATAACCGCCAGCGCTTCATCAAAAGCGCTTTGTTGGACCAGACCCTTGTGGCGGGAATTGGCAATATCTACGCAGACGAAGCCCTATTTCTCAGCCATATCCGCCCCCAAACCCTCTGTTCCCAACTCGCCCAGCATCAGATTGAGCAGTTACATACTGCGATCGTTCAAGTTCTCGAATCCAGTATTGCCGTTGGCGGAACGACCTTTAGTACATTCCTCAACGTATATGGAGTGAATGGCAAGTATGGACAAGTAGCTTGGGTCTACAACCGCAAAGGAGAAGCCTGTCGAGTTTGCGAAACCCCAATTGAACGGTTAAAACTGGTGGGGCGATCGGCCCACTTCTGTCCCCAGTGTCAACCTTGAGAGATTTCCAGAAAAGAAGTTCCCTGCTGGTTTCGGCTTCGCTCAACCAGCACCTGCCCTCAACATAGTCGAAGGGCAACCCATCGATAAACGCTTGTCAAAAAATCGCCTTAATTCCAGGCAGATCATTGCCAGCCATTTTTAAAGTCTTAATTTAATCCATCCTGACTGCCACTTAGGATAGTGTCTTCTGAGAGCCGCTAACCCTGTAGAATGAACGATGATGCTTAATTCTGAGTAAGTTATGGCAATCAAAAAAGGCGACATTGTGAAAGCGGTTCGTGCCAAGTTAGAGAACAGCCTGGAAGCACAGGCCAGTGATTCTCGTTTTCCTCCCTACATTTTTGAAACGAAGGGAGAAGTGGTAGACATTCGCAATGACTATGCCCTGGTCATGTTTGGGTCCGTGCCCACCCCCAACGTTTGGTTGCGGCTTGATCAACTCGAAGCATTTTCGTGATTAGGCTGTCTATTTGAGCATTCGTCTTACCTCCCCCAATCCTATTCCCCGCGTCTCGATCATTGGCGCGGGAAATGTTGGTAGTATTCTGGCCCAAAGAATTATTGAAAAAGACCTGGCAGATGTTGTACTACTCGATATTTTGGAGGGTCGTCCCCAGGGGATTGCATTGGACATCCAGGAAGCACAGTCGATCGAGCGACATGATCGTGCCATTCTTGGAACCAACCACTATGAAGACACGGCAAAATCGGATGTTGTCGTGATTGCAGCAGGATTAGCACGCAAACCGGGGATGACCCGCGATGACTTGACGAAATTGAATGCAGCGATCGTGCGAGAAACCACCCATCGGGCGATCACCCATTCCCCCAATGCAGTCCTGATTGTGGTTACAAATCCCTTAGATGTCATGACTTATCTAGCCTGGAAAACCAGTGAGCTACCTCCTCAACGGGTGATGGGGATGGCAGGGATTCTCGATTCTGCAAGGTTTCAGGCATTTCTGGCGATCGAACTCGGAACTTCCCTGCTCGACATCAACGCTCTGGTATTAGGAGGGCATGGGGATCTGATGGTGCCCTTACCGCGCTACTCCAGTATCAATGGGGTGCCTGTTCCGGAATTGCTCGATCGCCCCACGATCGAGCGGCTGGTAGAGCGCACCCGTTGGGGTGGGGCCGAAATTGTGGAAATGCTGAAGACCGGGAGTGCTTATTTTGCACCCGCTTCTGCCACATGTGTCATGGTCGAAGCAATTCTTCAGAACCAATCTCGATTGCTACCCGTTGCAGCCTACCTTCAGGGACAGTATGGCCTGGACGACGTTTTTATTGGTGTTCCCGCACGACTCGGTGCGACAGGAATCGAAAGTATTTTGGAACTAAAGTTAACAGATGATGAGCAGGCAGCCCTACACACCTCTGCTGCATCGATTCGCCACAGTATTGAACAAGTTATCAAATTCACTGAACCCTAAGAACCCTGGGTTGACGAAAATTCAGGCTATCTCTAGCAGGAGGCAAAAGACAAAAGGCAGAGGGCAAAAGGGAAATCCCTACGGAACAGGCGTTTCAAGCTTTTACCCTGTCCTTACATTCTTCTTGAGTGCGCTATCTATCTTTGGACAAAAACGATCGCTACTGAGATGGGTGAGGGATAGGCAAAAGATATAACCCTGGACAGTCACAGAGCTAAGGAATTCCTTGAACAATATAAGTATTGGTGTTTACGTGCCAGCTTTGCTCGAAGTGCGGCATGAATTGTCCTTTCTACCCATGCCATTATCAGTTTCTTAAGAAGTCAGGAAAAAGCTGGGAGATAGCTGGTCCAGGTTCAGGGTGTACTTTTACGAGTTTTGATAAGAATTTGTTTGATTTTTTATTCAATGACCTTTAATAACAAACTCGGCTATGGTTACTGTACAACCTGTTGAAGTCTATTGCTCTGTTCCAATCTACTTAAAGCAAATTGATCGCCGGACTTTCTGGCTTCAGTGGCAACACCATGAAATCTTCTATGGAGTCCCCCTGACTGATCCCCAGGAAGCGATCGATCGAGCCAGGATGATGATTGATGCCATGTTAGGGTTAGAGGCCCGTGAACTGAGGCTTCAGGAACGATCGCACTTGAGAGTTGCTGCCCAAGAGAGGATTGATGAGATCGCCAGCCAAAGCTTACAGCACGCGATGGCAAGCTGAGGCAGATTGGCAGAGGGACGAAAGACTCCAATTCTTTATTGCAAGCGAATTTTTTGTCCATGATCCTAATTATTGCCGCTCTGCTTGCCTTCTATCTAGCCTGGAATTTAGGAGCCAATGACGTTGCGAACGCGATGGGAACATCAGTGGGTTCGCGGGCAATTACCCTCACTCAAGCGTTAGTGCTTGCAGGGATTTTGGAGTTTGCAGGAGCGACCTTGTTTGGGCAACGGGTTGCGTCTACTCTGGCAAAAGGAGTCATTCAACCAGAGCAGTTTTCCCAGGTGCCCCAAACCCTGCTAGTGGGGATGGTGGCTGTTTTGTTGGCAGGAGGACTGTGGTTGAATCTAGCGACTGCCCTCCGCTTACCCGTCTCTTCCTCCCATGCGATCGTTGGGGCACTGGCAGGGATCGCGTGGGTTGCGTGCGGAGTGCAAGCGATTAACTGGTCTCTCATTGGGATCATTTCCCTGACCTGGATTGGGACTCCCCTGGTGAGTGGGTTACTCGCAGCCTTTTTTTATGCCCTGATCCAACATTGGATCTTGAAGCATCCTGTCCCCGAAAAGCAACTGCTGGAATGGGTGCCCTGGTTTAGTGTTGCCCTGGTGGGAATCTTTGGGGCAATCGTCCTGCCCACTGTAACCCAATCTCTAACGTTGGGTTCCCTTCCTGCCCATGATCTGCCGCTTGGAATTGGTGTGCTGGCAACGCTAGGCTTGACCGGGATGGGATGGCAATGGGTCAACCAGAACCAGCCTTCCTCTAATCAAGTTGAATCCTTCATGGGACGATTTCAGGTTCTCAGTGCTGCCTGTGTCGCTTTTGCTCACGGTTCAAATGATGTGGGTAATGCCATTGCTCCCCTGGCTACGATCGTGCAGATTGAACAAACAGGCGCGATTCCGTCAGGAGAGTTTTTAATCCCACCCTGGACCTTAATTTTAGGAGGGGCTGGAATTGTTCTGGGATTGGCGATTTGGGGCAAACAAGTCATGATGACGATTGGTGAAGGCATTACCCCGTTAAAGCCCAGTATGGGATTTTGTGCCGAATTAGCAACCGCCACAGTAATTTTATTGGCTTCTCGTTGGGGGCTACCTGTTTCGACCTCCCATGCCCTTGTTGGGGGAGTGGTTGGGATTGGCCTGATCAATCAGCAAGCGTCTAAACAAGGAATAAAGTGGAGGACGATCGGAAAAATTATTAGTGCCTGGTTCATTACGATTCCGATCGCCCTTGGCCTCGCAGCATTCATTTTTAAAGTGCTGGAATTTTATATCTTTTGATAAAAGAAATTTTTAAGATTCAACACTGGTTATCTCATTCGGTTTCCATTAGTCTGACTGTTTTTTAAAAAGATGAAAAATTGCAAACATTGGGCAGGTCAGGAACTTTTTTGAAAATTATGGATATACTACTGCTATGAAAATCCATTGGGTTCTCTGCCTTATGACGGTTGCGATTGGGGCAAAGTAATTTACTGTTAAATCCAGTTAAACCCATTGGATGAGGGGATAGAAATTTCGAGGCTGGCAATTTAAGGCTAGACATTCAATGGGCCATCAGGATAATCGATCGGACGCTTTCAGTAATACTCCCAGTAATGGTGATTCGCGGGCCGCAGAGGCGATCCTGAGATCGATGACTCAGGAACTAACGACCTTGCGGCAAAGTGTAGTCGCCCAGTTGGGCCAGGATGTTACCCGATTACAAGACGAAAAGACGCGGTTAATTGACGATATCAACCGTCTGAGAACTCAACAGCAGCAACTTCAGGCCCAACAATCCGAAACCCTCTCCCGCAAACAACTCGCCCAACAACAATTATGGGCGAAGCAACTGGCGCAGGTCCTCGCCGCCCATCTGCAAGACCTCCTGACCCAGCAACTCAATCAGGCTGCGGAACAGGTGCGCCTCTCTGTCACGAATAGTGCGAATTCCCCGGCCCATTCCCCTGCTGCTACCAATGGCTATAGCGACAATGCTTACCGTCTCTTAGCGTCGTTAGATAGTACCTTTAGCAATACCTTTCGCACCTTAGAACAAGAACTCAATAGTTATCAAAGTTCCCTCTCCCAGCAACTCAGCCAAATGCATAGCCTGGAGCAACAGGGAGTGACGCTTCTGGAGGCCCTCGTCAGTCGGTTGCGGGAGCAATTAGAGGCGGAGCGATCGTTCGTGGGAACCGAAGTCACGGATCGGAAAGCAGCCTATTCCCCCCTGATGGGAAATGGGCATGCGAATCGAGTGCCAGCAGTTGGACTCAATGAACCCACCTTTCCTACCGTTCCCCACCCCACGGCGGGCAGTCAGCCCCTCCCAAGCACTCCATCGGCTCCCGTCCCCCCTAAACCAGGAGAATCTAAAACTAAAGCAGATGCTCAGTTTCGTCTGGGGATCGTTTTAGTGTTGTTGTCTACCGTTGCGCTGTCCATCCACAACGTTGTCGTGGGGATTATTGGGAACCCCAGTCCCCTCTTCGGATTGGTGAATCTGGGGGGCTACATCAAGCTGGGGGTATTAGGAAATTCGCTCCTGATCCTGTGGCTCCGAATGATAGTTGTCGTGCCCTTATTAATGGCCATTTCGTCTACTCTATACCCTCCGGTCTGGCGAGATATCAAACGGTTTTTTCTCTCCAAAGATCGCAAGCCTATTTGGGTGGTTGTCAGCAGCGGGCTGTTTCTATTTCTGTCCCAAATTCTGATCTATATTGCAATCGGGCAGATTGGTCCTGGGGTTGCCGTCACCATCTTGTTCATGTACCCAATCTTCACCGTGCCGCTAGCGTGGTTTTTCTTCCAGGATCGCCCCACCTCCCTACGGGTTGGAGTGATGGTTGCGGTGGCTTTGGGAGTCATTCTAACGGCATGGCCTCGGATTGCCCCTTCCTTATTTGCAGGTAAGCCTTTAGATAGCATAGGAATTGGGACCGCCGTAATGTCTGGAATTGCCTTTGCCTTTTATCTGATTTTCATGCAACTTGGATTTAAGCGACTTCATCCTGTTCCAGTGAGTCTGGTACAGTTTGGAACAATCTTTTGTGCCTGTAGCTTAATGCTGGTCTTACCCTTCCAGTGGGGAATTGAGGTTTTACCAGAGAACCGGGCGGGTTTCTTTACCGCTGGCCTGATTCTAGGGATTTTAACGCTGGTGGGTTATCTCACAAACAACTTCGCAGTTCGCTTTATGGGGGCTGGTCCCGCCTCTATTATTGCCTCCAGTGGACCTGCGGTGACTGCTTTATTGGCATTATTGTTAGTTCCTGTTCCCAGGCACTTTCTGGGATTAGAGCAAATTGCTGGAATTTTAATCGTGACACTGGCAGTTGCAGCCCTGGCTTTTGAAAGGATGAAAACTCCTCCTAAACCTGCAAGGTAAGGTCATCTTCAGAAATTCCAGTCTGAAATTAGAGCCAGAAATTAGAGCCAGAAATAGTTTCAAAAACAATATCTTGCGAAACGGAGAGGGTGGGATTCGAACCCACGGGACACTTGCATGCCCACTTGATTTCAAGTCAAGCGCAATCGACCACTCTGCCACCTCTCCAGAGGCTGCGTTGATCCCTAGTTTATACTAGAGAATCCTGACTGTCGAAAAGAATTTGCTCCGACGTGACTTGAAATTCCTGATCGACCCAGATCAATGATGCCTGGACAACAGCCTGTTCTTGCAGGGTAACGATCGAAAAGTTCCGGAGATCCCCCTCTTCTCTGCGAAGAATTCGAGGCACGCTGGCACTGTTCAAATAAACCGTATTATGGGCATCCACCACAATGGGCGTGCGTAGACAAGTTTTGGTGTGTCGCAGGTGATGGTGCATGTGACCAAATACCACCAGGGGAATTTGCTTGCCCATGCCTCGCGCCTGGTCGATCGCCGCTGCCAGATCTGGGTCTCCGAAATCTCCACCAATGGGGTTCCAATCCCGACCACAGGGATCTTCTGCCTGGTCGCCCAACCCTGTCGGGCCACAATGCCCCATTAAAATCAGTGTTTCCGAGGTGGCCTGGGTCATGGCTGTCACGATGCGATCGGTCGATTCAGCAAAACTGGAAACCCCAAACCGTTGACGGTAAAATTCCTCATTCTTCCAGACGGGTCCCCCCCAGCTAAAGGGCCGTCCCCCGACGACTGTTAATTTCCAATCGGGGAATTCTAGTTTGTCATAGCCCACATGGGTTGTACCCAACAGGTCCAATTGCTGCTGGACCCGATCTTCTTTCCGGCGATCGTAGGGGCACTGTTTTCGTCCCCAATCAGAAGCGGTATACCAGGCATCGTGGTTGCCCAAAATCACCGCTTTGGGAAGGGCCATCTCCGCGACCCGTCGCACCACCTCAATCGATTCATTGCCAAAATCCCCCACTAACAGCACCAGGTCCACTCCGAGATGATTCAGGGCGATTTCATCCTCCTCCTCCCACAGATCATGAACATCCCCCACAACGGCAATGCGAATTTTCTGGCTTTGATTGGTTAAACGGGACATACAATCTCTCCTGCAACTTCTCCAGCATAGGAAGCAGCAGGGGAGTTTGGGTAGTCTCCGACGGGTTTAGCACCGTTTTAGAACTGATTTGGAAATTGACAGTCTTGATTATTTCATTTCTTTTTCAGTAAATTACTACTTTTCTTAACGGCTATTTTGGTGAAATAAACTATAATAAAAAGTAAATCTTCTCTCTTCAGGAATTGAAATACTGTGTTTGCCGCTACCCTCTCTCGATCGGCTTCGGCGATTTCTCCCGTCCTGCCCCAAGACCTGTTTGCTGCTATCCAGGTATTAAAAAAAGAGCTGAACGCTGTCATTCTGGCGCATTACTACCAAGATCCAGACATTCAAGATGTCGCTGATTATTTAGG
>JANRKG010000087.1:0-4698 GCA_033763635.1 Leptolyngbyaceae cyanobacterium bins.59 | reverse complement strand
TGGAGTCAGGATTCGCACAATTAATTGAGCGAATGCAGCAGTTTTACTGCCCTGTAATTCACGATTTGCTCCTGCGTCGCATCTTATTTAACTCTGCTTAAAGGATGGAAGAGGGCTAAGCATCAAAATGCCCCCGGTCTTAAGCCAGGGGCATTCAACCCAATCGACGGGCTACTCGTCATCAAGTAAGTAGTTCCCATCGATTGCACCGGAAAAATCAGAAGCATCGTAATCGTTTTCCTCTTCATCAGTCCGGTAGTCCAGTATTCTAGGTGGAGCGATCGGTTCAGGAGCGACAATGGGAGTAGCAGCCACCAGCGATTCACCGAAAGCCTGATTTAACCAATATTGCTGTCGTTGCAGCAGTAATCGACATTCGTTAGCAGCTTGCTGGACCACTTCAGGAGAAGCACCCCTGGACTGAAGGGCAAAGGGGAGCCAGAATGCACTAATTGCCTGAGTTGCCATGGTGCGGGCATCACCTACCAGATGATCGCCCTGCTGCAAATATGAAAGCACCTCGTACAACTTACTCCCTGGAGAGCTAGTAAGCCTGAGATCAACCCTATCCTTCATTAACCAGACTCCCAATCAAAGAATTTCGCTCATACGATCGACCACAGAATCTCCTGTCCCTGCCCTTTTACTGTGGATTGGCAGCACCTTAGACATGGTAGGTTGGCTTGATGGAGATTGCTTGGACTTGAGAATCAGGGCTTGCATGCCAACAAAAGCATCTAGCAGACGGACTGAAAGCACTGGATCAGCGTTAAGCTTGCGACGGGTGCTCTGCTCTGCGCTCAAAGTTTTAATTAGTTTCTTCTGAAGTTTGTCAGCATAAGAAACCCGATCGCCCAAACCGACAGAACTGAAATACCCTTGAAGCTCGGGTCGGATGACAGGCAGCGCACCTCCAGCGGCAATCACCTCAAAGTTCCCACCCGGTAAAACCTCATTCAAATGATTCTGTACCATAAGCCAATACTGTGATTTAGCTTCTGCTACCGCCAAACGGGTATCACGAGGCTGGATAGAGCCTTCAAAGCGGTACGAACTCAGCCCTAGTGCTGCAATTTCGACTAAACCCGGAACATTCGGTTCCACAGACAGTTCACGGGCTAACACCTCAACCGCTTTGATAAACCCAGGCCCGCTGCTGGTACAGGACTCCAATTGCAAAGCAGATCCAGAAAAACTCAACACGCTCAGGTTTCGATGCCCGAACATAAGAGCCACAATGTTCTGGACGAGGTTGCTCTGAGCAATTAGTTCGGCTCGACGATCGCGAACCAGCCCCATGCCCTCTACTTGAACGTCCAGGACATTGAAACTTACCTTCAACCGATTGTTGCGAAAAGTCATTTGACTGGCATCTTCTCGAAGCTGAGATGCAAACGCATCCCGATCGCCGTATTCTGCCACAGGCAAAGCCACGCCCAAATTGCATGAAAACTGAGAAGGCAGACCCAGGCTATCTTGCAAAATACCCAGAACGGCAAGCACCCGGTATACACCAACCTCTGACTTGCGGCGCTTAACCGTTGGGCTACCACCCAATTGTTGGGCAAGGCTACCGAAGGAAAGAATCTGATCCTTTACCTGCATCCAGGCAATGTCTTCCGGGTAGCTGTCCGGGTTTGCATCAATGACCGACTTCAGCCTACGCTCAGTGGTGGTATTTAGATGCGGAGGCATCAACAGAATATACGGTCGATCGCCGTACAAATAACAAACCTTGATCAAGGATGAGCCAAGGTCAATGAAAACGTTGAGAACAGAAGTAGTTGTATTCATAGATTTACCTCGATAGTGCCAGAGTGCGGCTAATTGTGGAAATATGTGGCGAACTGCGGCAGCCTACGGAGAACTGCGGCAAAATTCGGAGTCACGATTGGGATTTTAGGAGAGAAGTTGGGAAAATAAGCGGCAAAGGGCGGAGCCATGCGGCAAATTGCGGCAGACTGCGGCAAAAAGCGGAAATACGGTGTTTTACTGTGTATGGACCCTGGCGGGAGAACCAGCAATCAACTTTATCAGCTTGCCACTATGCCAGCATACTGCAAAAAAACTAAGTTGTCTTCATGGCATGACAGTATATAACAAGCAGAAACCGTCCTGAAAAAGCAAGGTTTGTCAAGGATTGGAAGCAATGCAAAAAGTTCTGTGCTTGCCATTGAGACAGTATGCCAGCATAGTAGAATGTAGGCAATTAACTACACCAGCAAATTTGTAAACCGGAAAAGCTGGATGCTGAGGGCTTTGAAATTACGGTTCATCGATCGAGAGGGAGGATGAGATGAAAGACGCAACCCTGGCTCCTGTCCTGGTTCCGATGGGGCTAGCTGGAGGGCAAGGTAAGACAACGATCGGGATGATGGTTGGCAGAATCGTTGCAAGCTATGGGATTCCTGTGCTGTTGGTTGACGCTGACCCTCAAGCTAGCATGACTGCATTCTTAGGGCTTCGCCCAGGGGCAGATAGCCCGACACTGTTGGAAGTTATCACCCAGCAAGAGAGAACCGTACCCTTGCAAAGTACGATCGTACCCGTTCCAGGCGAAGAGAATTTGTTCGCGATTGCCGCAGATGACAACCTGGAGAGCGCCAACCACTATCTGGCGGCATCCGGCATGAGTCTGACGGTATTGCGGAACAGGTTGTACCAGACCAAAGAGAACCTACCCCCAGAAAGACAGGTGGCGGCTCAGTTTGGGCTGATTGTCGTGGACCCGCCTCCAGAGCGATCGCACCTGGCCCTTACTGCATTGGGGGCTGCCTCTGCCTGGGTCATTCCGGCAGAGGCGAATGTCAAGGGAGCACAGTCCCTGCTTAGGACCAAGGACTTGATCGAAGCCTACAGGGACATGGTGCCGGAAGCCAAACTGCTGGGTGTTGTGCCCTTTCGGGCTAGATGGGTGGGCCGAAACCCCACCGAAACGACCAGGGAAAGTATCGATGTCATGCGTCAGATCATAGGAGAAGAACTATTACTGCCTCATGTATTGGAAAGCGATGTCTACAAGAGGGCAATCAATAAACGGACACTACCCGCAAAGCTTGGAGATCCAGAACTGCAATATCCATTAATGGCAATAATCGACCGCTTGAGACCACAAATGCCGCAACAGTTCCAATCCCTACTCCCCAAACCTGTAGAACCATGAGCCTCCTTGATGAAATCCGTAACGCTACAACCAAAGCCACAGTACCCCCTCGTGCCAATCCCTTAGACCCAGCTATCGTTGTTGCACCAGGACAATCCACATCACCAGAACCTGAGACACCGCATGGACACGCTCCTGCTGCGTTAGGCACTGCCGTCCCAACGGGAATCGCAGGGGGCAGTGAATTGCAACAGTTGCAGGATGAACTTGACTCCTATCCAAGGGTGTCGGACAAAAAAGTGACACTCAGATTGGAAGAAGAAGTTCTTGAAAGCCTGGATGAGACATGCCGAGAGCATGGGATCACGATCGAGACATACCTGGAAGCCCTCCATACCGTCATCGCTACCCAGCTATCCCATGAACAGGTAATTTCAGACGCAAAACAAAGGGTCGATCGCCGACGCAGGATCGGCACCATTCGATCTACCCTGACCAAGTTGAAAAACCTGCAATCTGGATTTAGGCGTTAGAGTCGAACAGAGAAAGGTTGGGGGTGAGGACGGCTAGCGCCGTGAGAAGTGAGGTTTCTGCAATCGCTACACGCAGATCCACACATTCACCAACCTTTCAGGAGAATTCACCATGTTAACGATCGCCACTCTCCTAACTCTGATCATGCTATGCCGCTGGGCCACCCAACCCACCCCTGCTTCCCCAATTATGGAAGCACCCGGAATTGCCGAAACATCATCGCAAGCAGCGACCCTTGAACAGCCTTCGATCGCATTGGAAACCGAAGTCCCGACAGAAGTAGAAGTTCCCCAAGCAGAAATTTCAACCGTTATTGCAACACCCCTCGTGTCCCAGCCTATTGCTCAATTCCCCATGACCGAAGCAAGCTTGAAGCCGCTGCACTACACCATGCTGCGATCGCTTTGCGCTGAGCGAGGGATCGGCTGGAAAGATGCCCACGGAACCAGGAAGAATCTGACCAGTGCGGAAATGCGGGCACTACTGCTCCAGCAAACTCCAGTCCAATCCAAATCCAAGAAATCCAAGGCAACCCGCAGCAAGCGGAAAGCCAGTTAAACCAGGAGCGATCGGTCTTCGGGTCGGTCTGCTCTTTTTGCGACCAGAACACCACTATCAGGAACGGAGAATCAATGAAAAAGTTCGTTTGTGAATTCTGGGCCAGTCCAGTTTCTACATCGTTCACCCCTGGAGCAGCGGAAATCGCCAGAACCCTTGGATACCCCTATCCATCGCGTCAGTTAAGGGTCGAGGTGTGCGAAGGCAACAGTCGCGAGCGAGTTGAGCAGTGGGCCAAGGCGATCGCCAATGAACGGGGCTGGCGCTATATCGAGACCCATGAGGTGACAGGAGATTGGATGCAGCAAATCAAACAACTCGCCCGATCGCAAGACATCCGTGCTATCAGAATTTGCCTTGCATTGAATGAACGGCCCTGGTTGGGGCAGGGCCAGTGAAGGGGAGCGTGTCACCTTCTTGAGAGAAAAATTAGGCTAAAAGGGTAGAGCAACAGGAGTAGGAATCTGCGATGACCCCTGAAGAACAACAAAGCCTCGAAGAGC
>JANRKG010000086.1:0-3801 GCA_033763635.1 Leptolyngbyaceae cyanobacterium bins.59 | reverse complement strand
AGTTTGATTCCTAACTGAGACAATAGCTGGTGAATAATCTGTGTGTCGCTTATTTGGGCTGTGATGGTGTAGTGGAGGGCGACTTTAACTTGCGGAGCTAGTTCTCTGGCACGATCGGCATACGGCTTCAAATCATACTTGCACCATTGCCAGCCAGACCGGATCTTAGCAATCAGTTCATCTAAGCCAATCTTTGACCGGAGCCAGCGCCGGAGTTCTGAGCCTGAAATGTCCCAAGGGCAGTATCCCTGGTTCCAGGCTGCCTGTTTTTCTAGTGCCCTCGCAGCGCGATCGATCGCAACTCCTGGAAACAATTGCACTTCCAGATTTAGTAGCTCCCCGCGTCGTCTGCCCTCGTTGTCCCACAGCACGTCCTCCAGAGTGAGGCTATCCAGGCAATAGAACTCTTTGAAGTAGAATTTGGCGACGGCTAACGATTCTTCCCTTCCTAACCCCTCTTTCTGCTCCAGCATGAGGAGTTCACTATACATTAAGTCCTCTGCGCTTAAAATTGCCTGTGCATCTACTTCCTGCTGTTCTTGTTTGGCAAGTAGCAGCAGGTTTCGCATTGCAGGGTTACTCTCTCGGTCTTCGACGGTAACTAGTGGTCAGTCAATTATTTACTGATGGGTAAAGCCGATGTAGTTTTACCCTGGCGTCTGCTGTCGTAAATCGCCAATCAATCCATGTTTTCTCTTGGTTACGTTGCTCCTGCCAAGCCTCTACCTCAGTTTTCAAGGTACTGAAATCAGGAATCCGACGATCTAAACATTGGCGGCTCAAAACACTGAGTTCGATCTCAGCCATATTTAACCAACTACCATGTTTGGGTGTGTGACAAAACTCTAAATGATTGAGAATCCGTTGGGCTTCAGCAGGCTCAAAGGCTTTGTACAACGAGGCCGGGGAATGGGTATTGAGGTTATCTTGAACCACGGTGATCTTGACGGCTTCGGGATAATCCTCATCCACTAAGGTTTGCAACAAGTGGGCATAATCAATAGCAGTTCTATGTTCAGTGACCTCCACCCGTCGCCATCCAACAATGGGCTCACACACCATAAACAAGTTCGCTGTCCCATTGCGTTCATATTCATAATCGACTCGTTCGGGTTGACCCGGTTTAGCAGGAATGGGTTGGATGGTTTCTTTGACCAGTTGTTTACTCGATTCATCGAGACACACGACTGGAAAATCTGAATTATAGGAGCTTTGATACACCTCTAAGACCGCTTCCATCCGCCAAACAAATTCAGCATTTTGTTGAGGTGGAATGACCCAGCATTCCTGTGTCCAGGGCTGCAATTCGTTTTTTTAAAACTTGACGGACGCACTCATGACTGAGTTCTTCCACATACCCCAGTTCAACCATCTGGTCCGCTAACAGTCGCACCGTCCACCGTCCTTTTCCGTTTGGTGGTTCACTGCAACGTAAGGCAATTAAATGCGCTTCTAACTCTCCCGTGAGTTTCGGTTTGCGACCAGAACCAGGACGAGCTTTTAAGGCCAGTTCCATGCCCTCTTCGACAAAGCGTTGACGCACTCGTTCAATCGTACTTAGGCTGATATCAAGCGCCTCTTTGATCTTGGTATCACACCAACTTCCGTTAGGCTGATTGCGGTCTGCTTTCAGCAGAATCCGAGCATGATTGATCTGATAGGCGGCATGGTTGCCAGTCTTGGTAAACTGTTCGAGATACTGTCGTTCTGATGCACTGAGACTCACGACGTATTTCTTGACCATTCCCTTGCTCCTCTAATCAACTACTTTTAGAGTACCCAAAGGCTCAGCAGACTTTTATTGACTGACCACTAGATTCCCTTCAAACCGAAGCCGAACCAACAGTGCATCTCGCAAGTTGTGCATCGCAAAGTTTTGTTCGGCAGCAATGCGGCAGAACAGGTTCATGTGGGGGTCACTCTGCCAGTCATAGCGGCTGATTTCTCCGGTGACATCCTCTTTTAAGTTGGAGCGAATGAGTTGAATTGTGGCGGTTGCCCGTTGTTGAAGATGATCTTTTAGTTCTAAAGCATTCGTGGAACGGCTTACCTTGGAGAAGTTACTGCCTCGTTGGGCACACCAGACAGCCCGATCCACAGGTTCTCGAACTCTGCCCAAGGCTTGTGCCATGTCAGCATCCGTGCTGGAAGTTCCTGTAAAGATACCGTAGACCTTTTGAATAATTCCTTGAGCCTCAATGCTGACTCCAGTTGCTACTGAGGGGGAACAGATAATGATGTCGTACTCGCTTCGCTGTAACACTGCATCGGGAGTTTGGATAAACTCTCTTTCGCATTCTCCCCCGCTGGTTTCGGAGTTGACCAATAGCACTCGCTTTTCGGGTGCTTCCTTTGCTAAGAGTCGGGCGATCGCCTTACTCGTTCCTTTGCTATCTGTCGCGATAAACAATACTTTCCCAACCGGCAGTTCTTGAGCCTCTGTTAATAGTTCTCCAGTAATGACGGTTCGATCTGGGGATTGAATAAACCGCACTGGGTAGCCTGTGGACTGATAGCCATTGCGGATCAGGAAGATGGGGGTGTCATCCTCTCTCAGTTCTTTCAAGTAGTGGAGGGTCGCATTATCAAGATCCGCGTCAGCCACAATCACGCGACGGGCAAGCCGGATCAGTTCTCGTAACCGGGATAAAAGGGCTGGACGTTTGCCATCACGGGCACAGGTAGAGCTGGTCAGCAGGTGCCGAAGAACCTGGACGACTTCATCGAGAATCAGGTCGCAGTCACTAAACTTGCTGGGATCAATACTCAATAAGGAGTCTACGCACAAGCCAACTCGTAGGGTATAACCAGCTCCATTAATAAATGCGCCATTGACCTTATCCAGGTCTCCTTTGTAATCTAATCCCAATCGAGAAGAGAGGTTTCGCATCAGGGCAATTCGGTGCCCTCCGGCGATCGCCTTTTCAGAATCTTTCACCAACGCATGGATTTGCTTGGTTTTTCCAGTTCCTTTCGCACTCTCGATTGCAATAATGCCTCGCTCTGGCAGGTTCTCAAGCACTAAGGTGGAAAGGTCTGCCGTCACTACTTTTACGGCAGCAGGATAGGTCAGGCGATTCTTTAACCGTTGCCAGATCATCCAGTGCTGTAGAGGAAGCGCCTGGGCGTAAGCTGTTTCCCAAGCCGCAGCTCCACCCTGAACAATCAAATCATCCACTCCCTTACCCTGAGTGGCTTTCCAGCTTGCAACGCTGGTGGGAGAACCTGCTTGGTTCAGCAATCCTCCAAATCGATACAGAGCAACAGAGACTCGCCGTTTGGTTGCTTCTTTTTCGTCCTGGTCAAACGCCAAGACGAACCGCCGACCATTCGCGGCAAATCGGGCTGCATCTTGACTGAGCCGACGAGTTCCATCTAATAGTTTTTGATAACCTCCATTAACCCCATAGAAAGCGAGGGGAACAAATCCTTGGCTGAGTAAAGCAAGAGCTTTTTTACCTCCTTCAGTGGGCACCATTGGGATCTCAGGGTGTGCCTCAATCCACTCCCAGAACGAGCCAAATAATGGAACTTCTACCCCATAGCGATCGCCAATTAATCGCCGAATATCAGGCGGAATTGCAGGTAAATAAGCACGAGATCCGTTCCCGACAGGAGTTTCGTATTTCTGAACTTTGCCTTTCTTGGCATCTTGCCGGTGATGACTCAGCTTTGCCTGCCAGCAGGAACCATCTTCATTAACCAGCAAAATGGCATATAGATTGGTTCGTGCTTGGTATCCAAAACGAGTCACATTCCAATTCAAAGCCTCGTGAATTGGATAAGTAACGTCGCCACCAG
>JANRKG010000085.1:0-5375 GCA_033763635.1 Leptolyngbyaceae cyanobacterium bins.59 | reverse complement strand
GTTAGCTCCACACCCTAACCCGATAGACGTGCCAACCAAAAGTGCAGGATGAAGTTGCTAAAAGTCTGATTTGGGAAGCCGCGGCATTGAGCTTGTAAAAAGCTTCGTAAGCTTTAACCTTACTGAGATTTACAGTTTTCTGGGTAAACCAGGTGTTTCCATCACTGGAAGTCTGAACGGCGGCAGTATTGATCATTCGGTCGGGGTCATCATCGTAAGACCCCCATTGAGCAATTGAGATCCCCTTGAAGTTTCTCGCGCCTCCAAAGTTTTGCCCAATGAAAGCATTGTTTATCAAGGCGGACCCCCCAATAGAACTCAACCAAATGGTGTTGTAGTTCTCGTTAAAGGCATCCTCTTTGTAGAAGCCTCCGAAGCGGGTTTCATCCCCCGAACTGATAGCAAAACTTGCACTTTCAATTGAAGTTAACCCTCCAGAAGCTGAGGGAGATAGCCGGGGGTCAGTGGTCAACACATAGTCTGCCAGCGCTGGCGCTTCAAGTTTGGAGGCCAGGGCAGAGGTGAGGCCGTCGATCGTATCGATTTCCTGAGAGTGGGGAAGGGGCGATCGGGCATCTGTCAGACGGGGGTCTGTCGCCTGGACGTAGCCTGTCAGGTCGATGGGAGTGCTACTGCCCCCACTCGAAAAAAAATCAAAGCCTGTCACCTCCCACACCTTCAGGATGCCGCTGCTTATCCAGCCGGGGTAGTCGATGCGTAGGGAGTAGGGGTAGTTTGCTCGGAGCCGGACCAGAACAGGCTCGGCTTTCATTTCTACCATCTGGCGATCGGCAATAAAAGGATTGCCTGAATTGGGTAGGATTTGCTCTACTGCCAATTGGGGGGATTCTGGATAAGCCTTAAGAGTCTTAAGGAGAAGGTGAACCATGACAACTGGAGAGGTCAGACCCGTGATAATGATGGGGTCATTCTCTGCTGTGATGGTCTGGTCAAAAACTAGAGTTTGGTCCATCGATCGAACTACTATCCCCCTCGTATGCCTCCTGTCGGCAGGCCGAAGCAATGGTTTCTAACAGGGTTGCGATTGCCTCCAGGTCATTCAGATTCCCTGATACCCACAGGAAGAAAAATGCTGCAATTCTACGCTTGATGTGATGAGGGATTTTCGTGGACACGGTTCTCTCTGCCCCGTCGCTGGTCTGTCATTCCATCTAAACGTTCATGGAGAGCACGATTTTGAGCTTTGATTTCAGCCAAAGACTCTGCAATTGATTTGTAAATTGCGGTCTGACCGCCCATTCCTCGCTGAATGTCGTCGTGAATTGCACCGGCGACTCGTTCGCTACCTTTCCTGATTTCGGATAGAGCTTGTGTTGTGGCGATGAACCCTTCCCGGTTGACATCAATCAACTGCTTACGCTCCTCCAAAATGGTGGTTAGTAGCTTGGCCGTCAGGTCTGAATCCTGTTTTTCCTGCCGTTCAAACCATCCCCATAACTTATTTCCAATTGCTCCCAGCGCTGCCACAGTAGCGGATACCGCAGCAATAAGGAGTGATATCATCGTTGCCTGTTCTAGCCCTCCAGTCCCCAAATTTTGCGGCGCTGGAAGGGGTTGGGGTTGTGCCACCTGTGCCACCTGTGCCATTTCTTTCACGGTCCAATCCACTCCCAAACGTCAATTTGTAGCTGGGTTCCCCCTAACCAGGGCACTGGGACGAACTGAAGATCGTATGCCGCCACATCGGGAAGGATGGCGATCGTCGATTCCTTCAAGAAGAGGGTATGCCGTCCCAGTCGGGCAGGTTGGTCAAGGGCTTGGTAAACCAGTTGGTAGACGGAACCCGCTATAAACCAGGTTGGGGGGCAATTGGGACAAGTAACCCGAATCTTGACGATCGGCTTGGATAGGTTGACCCCTAAAGTCTTAGGTCCCATCACAAACTTAGTTGCCGCAAACTGCCAATCGGTTGAAAGGTCCATTAGAGAGGGAGAAATAGAATATCGCTTTCAATTTCGTCCATTCGCTCGTCATACTCCCCCCCTTCCAGGTATTCTTCCAGCTCCGACTCTTCAACCGCCTCGGCAACCATTGAGCCAGAGCGAAAGATAAAGTTTTTTCCCTTTTCGGGGTCAGGGGGATGAGAGGAACCCAGGATTTCATGAAATCCTGGGTCCTCAGGAGTCATAATGAGACGATCACCGATTAATGAGTGTGACCGATTCAATATCAAACTCCTTCTGTACCTGTGCCATAAAGATCTTCTTGCCGTTGATTGAGCCAAACAGCACGCCGTTTAGCTTGTCGTATTCGCAATAACGGCTTGCAGTTCGGATGATGTCGTTTCCTTCCCCACCACCTAGCTGAGCATCAATATAGTGGATACGGACACGGGCAGGGACAGGCTTGTTTGCCCCATAGGTAATTCCAGCGGTGTTATTGTCTTTAACCTCAGTCACACCCAAGCCAGCGCCAATATTCTTATATGCTTTGTTGGGCGCACGGAACCCCCACTTGATCGCCCCAACATCGGCTACACCACCGCCAAGGTTGATGTAATACCGTCTCAGTCGTCCCAAAGCAGCCATAGGTTTTACTCCCAAAAATAGTTATGTACAAATTAGACTTGGTAGGGTAAGGCCCTATGCCACTCGGACATCAAAGGTTTGAGTCGTTTGGTTCAGTTCCAACTGAACGGTATAAGAATTGGTTCGGGTGACCAGGCCCCGGCTGGGAACATCTGCAACCAAAATTCCTGACGTTGGGTTTGCTGCGGCAATAAAGGCATCTGGGATAGTTACCGCATCTACCGTTCCTAAAGTGACCGCTGTAACGGCAGAAGCGATCGCGCTTGCAGTATCTCGAACTGTTACCCCTACTGCCAAGTGGTCCGTCAGAGCTGCAAACCATGCCCGATTGTCTTGCCCCGCTGCCGTGTTCAGTCCAGCGTGGGTAAGGGAGGAATAAGGGGTCAGGGCGGCAGTCGTTACTACAATCCCAGCTCCAGCCACCGCGCCCCCAGCTGCGACCTTTGCGGCACCAGGGAAAATTTCCTCTACTGAAAAGTCTCCTAAACCTAGACTTGTCCCAGCAGCCGGAACCGGGATTGCCCCAATTGTGTCGTTGTCAAGATTGGCTAACTTTTGCCAGGTGGTAGAGAAGGTGACGTTGGCAACGTCCGCACTAACCCCGGCTGGAATCCCCTTGGTAATGGCAAATCCGAGTTTGCTGAAATTAGCAGGGGAAATCACGTTAAACATCTGATTCAACAGTCCTAACAGGGCTTTCCCTTCCTTCAGAGCTGTTGATTGAGCCGCCGCCAGTTCAGCCGCCAAAACTCCCGGCAATGCAGCTACTGGAATGAAAACACCATCTGCTACAGCGTTCCCGGCTGCGTCAAAGTATTCCAAAGATAGAGCCATATTTCACCTATAAAGCTGTAGGCTCAATCTACCCAGAAAAACCTCTGAAGTCCTTGTGTAGTGTAGATTTTCTCATGTAGGGGTTAAGCCCCGAATAAAAGGCATCTGAAGAGGAATTATTCCTCCCAGGCATAGTTCAAGAGGAAATCTTCAAACCGGGGCAAATCGTAGATGTACCATTTGCGACCGCTTTTAAAACCACGAACCTGTTTTTTAATTAACCAATAGCGAACGGTATTAGGGACAACATGATTTTTCTTGGCATATTCCTGTAAAGGTATAGCCATCTCTGGTTTCCGAATCTTAACCCGTTGTAACCGTCTTGGTATTCGTCTCATGGTTGGGTCATCAAGTCATCAATTACCCAATCAGGTTGCCCTTGTTTTTGCCCTTTTCCAAAATACCGGGCATATATCGCCACTACTCTGCATTCTTTCATTGGCTCGTCATAGGTCCCAGTAGCAGGTTTAGCATTGGGATTATCAAATTCAGGCTTTACAAATTGCCTCAATATTTGAACCTGGCGGATAGCTTCCTCTTTAGTCTTCCCGTTGATCACAATCCGAGAATTATCTTTTAGGATGAGCCGTGCCCATACACTGCCATGCTCATACCCCCCAAAATCAGGTTTAAACCTTGGCCCATAGCGGTAGTGAGGAATGCTGGTGGCATACCTCACATTTCCAACCTTGCCGCCTCCCAGGTCTTCAGCAAATACCACCACTAGCTGAGGGCGATCGGCTCCTACACGAACCTGCCAGTGTTCCGGGATGGCTACAGACGGTTGAATATCCAACTCGCACAACTCCCGCCTAATTTTTGCCATTTCCTCAAACAAGTTGAGAACGGCATCCTGTAAGCTTGCTGGGACGGTTATGTTTTCCGTTCGGGGTTTATACTCCCCATCCTCGCAATCCCCTGTAGGAACGGAGATGGTAACAATTTCATTATCATCGTCCCCATCCCCTCCCTTATTGCGCTTGATAGCCTTATCAATGCATTTGTCAGGCTTACTTTGAGTACAAATTGCATCCTCAACCGCTTGTTTTACTTTGGTTAGATCCAATGTATTAAGCTGTGGTTCTGGCTGCTTAAGTTCCGGTGGAGGTTTGATCTCCGGCTGCTTGGCTTGTTTGTCCCCCTGGTTGGGAGATCCATCAGGAACAGGAGGAGGGGAAGGAGAAAACGTATTAGGAGCAGGAGCAGGGGAAGGGGCATTGCTAAACGATGTAGGACCGGGAGAGGGCGAAGCCCCTGCGGACGTGGCGCTTCCCAATCCCGTACCGCTAGACGTCCCTGTTCCCGTTCCTGCACTTGATCCACTACCCGATGTCGTGCCTGTCCCTAATCCAGTAGCGTTGCCTGTTCCCAGGCCCGCAGCAGAGCCAAGACTGCCAGCACTTAAACCAATCCCAGAAGGAGAACTTAACCCACCCGCAAACGATGATTTATTTCCTGACCCTGTAGGTGATCCGGTTGGGCCTGATCCTGGGAATGGTCCGTATCCAATCCCTGAAGGTGAAGGATTGAAGCCGCTGGCAGATGGGTAAGGGGTTGGGATTCCTCCTGACGGAATCCAGGTAAGCTCGTCAAGCCTGAATGTGGGGTTGCGACCCTCAAATAAGCCAGCACTAACAGATTTCCATCCTTCCTCCCCGGAAAATTCCGCCTGCATCAGAAGGTAAGTCCCGATTCCGGCTTGCTGATAGGTCCCGATTCTTAAATTTTTTAGGTATCCTCGATACTCAAACGTGTGTGGCGCTAGGTCTCCCGTTCCGTGACTCTCATTGGGCACCGTAGCGGTATAGGTGATTCGGGTTTTTCCCTCGCCGACAGGTTGATACGGTTGTCCTTGGGGTCCACCATATCCGGTCGATCCCCCTCCTTTCCCTGCATCCCTCTGTCCATCCCACCCCCTTTGTGCAGAGGACGGGCTTCCTCCTGCATTCCCACCTAAACCCGTTCCCCTGCCTAACGAGCCACCGCTATAGC
>JANRKG010000084.1:0-7690 GCA_033763635.1 Leptolyngbyaceae cyanobacterium bins.59 | reverse complement strand
ATGATATCGACGTGATCGCGGTTGTTTTTCTGGGCAGGGTCTTTCAGGGCTGCGGCGACTTTATCGCGCTTCGCAGGATCATCGTCTACCAGATCCGCAATCTTGAGGATTCTACCGTCGCTGGTTTTAACCAGTTGAAACCCCGTCTGCGAGTCGGTGCCCTGCCATTCCCCCAGTTCCTCGATGATGTGCTCCACCTCACGGATTTTGTCTTTGGTGCTCTCGCGAGAGTTAACGTTGGGAATGTGCAGGATGGTTTTCTCTTGAGGGTTGAGCACCTGCATGAGTTCATCGGTGTAGCTGCCTGCATAGAAGTAGTACCCGATATCAAGCTGCTTGAGGTATTGATAGCCGTTGAGTTGTTCGTAATAGGTATAGGTAACGGTTTCAAATCGGGATTCGTCATCGGGGTGCAGCACGGCTTCGGCATCGCCCCGAAAGTAGGAGCCAGTCATGGCGACAATGTGCGTCTTGTCGCGGGTCATGAGTTGGCGAACATGGTCGCCCAGCTTGTTATCGGGGTTGGCAGAAACATGGTGAAATTCGTCCACCGCGATCAGGCGATCGTCCAAGATCTCGACCCCAAACTTATCCACCGCAAAGCGAAACGTGGCGTGGGTGCAGACCAACACCTGGGCATCACTTTCTAAGAACTTCTTCACCGCGTCCACTTTGCCGCCGTTGTCACCCCCCGGAGCGTCACACAGATTCCATTTCGGTTCAACATGCCAATCGGCCCAAAAGCCAAACTGACTTAAGGGTTCATCGTGGAAGCTGGAGCCGATCGATTTTTCCGGGACAACGATGATGGCCTGCTTAAGGCCCTGGTTTGTCAGCTTGTCGAGGGCAATGAACATCAGGGCACGACTTTTGCCAGAAGCGGGGGGCGATTTGATCAGCAGATATGGTTCGCCGCGCTTCTGGTAGGCGCGTTCCTGCATGGGGCGCATGCCGAGGGCATTCGATCGGGTGGAGGTGCCATCCTGGGCGTAGGTGACGGAGACAGAGGGAATCGCGGTGGATTTGCTCATGAATTTATTTGCTAGAGCTGGTTTAAGAGTTCCGTGGGGGAGTAAATGGGCAGATTGCTACCACTGAAGTCTTTAGGATCGCGAGTGACGATCCCATCAAGTTGGTTCAGGATCGCGCAGGCGAGTTGAATGCTATCTTCAAAGTCTTTTTGACCCAGGCTCAGGGCAGTTTCGATCGTTTGGCGATTAACAGCATAAAACTGGAGACCACTCAGGAGCCGATTGATGGCATCAAGGGCAACTTCACGACCTTTAGCCTTACGGATGATGTAGAAAATATTGGTGATGGTGGTTGCAGCGATCGAACCTTCCAAGTTGCCCTGTTCAATTCGCTCAAAAAGAGCGATCGCACCCTCGACAAAGGGTTCCCGTTCCAGAATGAGGTCTAGGACAATGTTGGTATCAATGAGAATTTTCACAGGCAGTCTTACTGGTATTTCTGGGTGAGATAGTCGGTGTAGTCTGTTTGCAGTTCCTCATCGCTAGGGACAGACCCAGAACGTTTGGCAATGCCCCGAAGCCCCGTGAGGGTGCCGGGGGGGATCACCTGGGATGGGGTAGAGGCGAGTTGTTTGTGTTGGAGGAATTCGGCGAAGTGGAGGACTTCGTTGATTTGAGTTTCCGAAAGGGTTTGGATGATCTGATGAAGTTTTTCGGCGGCTGTCATAATGCTGAGCGAGTGGGTGGATATTCTGGCTAAATTTTACGTTTGGCGGCTTTTTTCGGCGAAACCTCCTGCCGCGTGGTCATCTTGGTATATAGCTCGAAGAGTTTTTCCAGACGTTCGGTATCGTTTTTGAAGCGACGACCGATGTAGATGCGCTCCAGCACTTCGTCGTTGCGATCGTGGGCTTCCCTCACCAACGGAAATTCGCTGTCCATGCGATCCGGATCGTACATCTCGGCGATCGTGGCAGGGAAATAGTGCTCCCGTGCAAGTAGGATTTCCTCAGCGCAGCGGGTGAGGTCGGCTTTGTTTTGCTCGGTGAGGGTGGGGACGGGAAAAGTGTTCCAGCCAAGGGTGTTAGAGTAACGGAAATCGGTTTTCAGCTTGCCGCAAACGGTAGCGATCCAGACGAGGTGTAGGCGTGAGGCGATCAGTGCCATATTCCAAAGTGGGGCATCGTAAAGGGCGAAGGCGAGATCTGTGACAATTGAACCATCTGTTAAAAGACCGATCGGAAGGTATTCTCTATTTTCTGAAGATACCTTTGGAACAATAATGACTATTTCATTCCCCTTTTGCTTGACCTCTTCAAAACGATGAGACCAATTTGCCCCTTTCTGAGTCGCCACCTTGGGGCTTTTTCGACGCAAATCAGCAACTGCTGAAAATCTTTGGTTAAAATCAGCGGTTTCAGAGGCTTCAGAGATGTTTTCGTCAGTAACCCAAATACAGTATCGAACATTTCCACTGATGTATTCGTTCGAGCCATAAACACGTTTGATGAATTTATTGGCTTTCGGATCTTCTTGACGAAGCCAGTGTGCTTCACTACTGCTCAGTAGAAGCTTTCCACCCTCAACAGGCTTCCCACCAGCTTCAATTGTGGCTCTGTTGTCAGTTGGCAATGATCGCTTTTCTACGATTACGTTTGCTCCTGCTACTAAATATGCATTAATACCACTAACTTGCTTGACTAAAGACTCGTTGGATTCAGCTATTAAGTAAAGCTTTCGGACACTGCCAACATTTTTCGAGATTCCCACAATCACCACCGTCACTCCGGCATTGTGACTCGCTAGATTTGCCCATTTAAAGCTGGTATGTGCGAAAGCAATCTCATGCCCAGTCTCAAAAATGAGCGGCCAGAGAATCGGCACCTGTTGCCCCTGGCAAATCGAATTGGTGGATACGAAAGCAGCGGCTGATGTCGTTTGCAGCCCATAATCTGCCGCTTTCATAAACCAGCCTGCCACATAATCTAGCGATTTCCAGTTCTTGGTGCGTCGATCGAAAACGAGTTTTAGATCATCCTTCTGCCCGTTGGATTGCCAGGTTGACCCAAGGTAAGGCGGATTCCCACAGATATACGTTTCCCCACCCTCATTCTCAAAATCAATCTCCGTCTGATCCAGTGGCGTACTAAACAAATCATCCGCGACTAACTTCACCCCCGTCCCGGTCGGTGGGCAAATGCTCAACCAATCCAGCCGCAGGGCATTTCCACAGGTAATCCAATTGTCAGCCTTCAATGGCAAAAACTCCGCTAGTGCCAGCCTTGGCCCCCGATACAACACATCGCACTGATACTCGGCAATAATCAGCGCCAACCGTGCCACCTCCGCCGAGAAATGACGCAGTTCAATACCCCGAAAATTGGTCAAAGGGATGTCAGAACGGCGATCGGTTTCACCCCGACGACGGTTAATCTCTGCCTCGATCGATCGCATCTCTTTGTAAGCGATCACCAGAAAATTCCCGGAGCCACAGGCCGGATCAAACACTCGAATCCGAGCCATTCGTTGACGCAGATTCAGCAACTTACGGGCATTGTCTCCCGCTGCCTCCAATTGGGCACGCAACTCATCTAGAAACAACGGATTCAGCACCTTGAGGATGTTGGGAACACTGGTGTAGTGCATCCCCAGAGCGCCCCGTTCCTCATCATCCGCCACGGCCTGAATCATGGACCCGAAAATGTCAGGGTTGATCTTCGTCCAGTCCAAATTACCCACATGCAAGAGGTACGATCGGGCAATTTTGCTAAAGCGTGGCACTTCCAATCCGCCCGAAAACAGCCCCCCATTCACATAGGGAAAGTCATTCGCCCAATTGCGAATCTTCGCTGCCTCCCGCTCCTTCGTCGGCGTACCCATCGCTCGGAACACCTCCGACAACACCTCATGGGTATTCGAGGAATCCGCCGCACTCATTTGGGTGATGGTATTGGTGAACAGGCCATCCGTATGGAAGATATTTGTATCCTCTGCAAAGAAGCAGAAGATCAACCGCGCCATGAAGTGGTTAAATGCCTCCCGTCGCTCTGCGGTGTCCCAGTCGGGATTCTCCTTCAGCAGTTCAATGTAAAGACGGTTGAGGCGGCCCGTCGCCTTGATGTCAAAGGCATTTTCTCGAATCTGCCTGACGGTCGTAATCCCTGCCAGAGGCAAGAAAAATCCGAAATGGTTGGGAAAGTCGGGGTAATCGCAGGCGATCGTTTCCCCATCAGCAATATTTTCTGCCTCAAGGCTTTTACCATCAGTCGCGAGGATGAACTTGGCCTTATACCGCGTCGTGGCTGGGCTATCTCGTAATGCTTGAAGGGTGGCGTTTACCTTTCCTTCCGGGCAAACCTTCAAGTGGATATTGTTGCGCTGGAGGACACCATCGGGAAGGTCAGATTGATTGGAACTACCGCTTTGAAGCCGCTTGAGAGTCGTCGCCTTGTTCCCAAAAGCTTCTAGAAACGCAAAGGGGAACTCCTCCGGGTCAAAGGGTGCTTCCGCCAATCTGGAAACAGCTTCTTCGATTTCGACTGCATTCATACTTCGACGATCGCCATGACTTTGGTTGCCTCTGACGACGACGCTGCCGTGCTTTGTCTTTAACTGCTTGCATATCTAGAGGAGTTGACTCCCCACTGTCCAAACCTGCCTGAATGTCCTGGCGTAACTCCTGCAAGCGAATCTGTTGAAGCTGCTCCCGCTCCTTCAGCAGGCGTAGACCCTCGCGGATTACCTCACTGGCAGAGTAATAGAGACCACTGGAAACTTTTTCTTGGACAAACTGCTCTAGCTCCGGTGTCAGAGACACGTTCATGCCTGAGTCCTCCTGTTACTTGCTTGATCTATTGTCGCCTTAAATAACAGGCAATAGCAATGGCTGTTATTTAGAAAAGTATCAGGGCATTGAGAATCGAACATGCCGCCAGATGCAATTAGAGCGAATCTGGAGTCTGAAACAGAACTTGGAAACTCGCCTCTCCAGCCCGATAGGGCAAACTCCATGACTTGAAGCGATCGAGCAGGACCAGACGAATCGGTTATAAATCCGGACGAAGCCATGGAACTACCCACAGATCCCCTACTTCCCACCAAACAAGCCACCCAGGATTGGAGCGGGCCTCAGTCGATAAATGAGAACCGATAGGCTCCCTTCCTCTCGAAAGCCGCTCTCTACCAGATCCCGGTACTTCAGGGATTTGAGGACACTCTGAAGGGTGTCGTAGGGAAGCTGGGTCAGGTCGCTCAGTTCCCCCAATGTCCGCTCTCTTTGCTTCAAAGCATTCAACACCGCCTGGTCCGTACTGTTCTGTTCCGCCATACTCAAACTCACTGGGGGTTCCTCGCCATCCTAACCGGATTCCTGGTCACAGCCATTGGGCGATCGCCCTTAGACCAAAAACGTCCCAGAGCAGAGAAGCAAAGAAGTTTGATTCAGTCCTTTAAATCCAAAAGGGCGATTGCCATCATTTCGTCTCTACATGGGCATGATTAGGGGTGGAAGATACCAGTTATAGTTCATGAGCAGACGCACTTCATTAATCAACTACATCGTGACCGCAGGACTCCCCATCCTCTGCCTGCTAGGGACTCTCGCATCAGCTCCTGCAATTGCCCAGACCAAATGCCCTCTAAATGGCACATGGAAATCCAATAAGCCCATGACTCTGGAGAGCATGAACAGAAGCGCGCAGCTCAATGCTAAGCAGAGAGAGTTTCTCAGTAGTCTGATGGGAAAAATGATTGTCCAATACAACTGTAAGACAGTTACCTCGACTTTCAATGGCCGCACAGAGACAAGTGGGTACACCATTAAAGCCACGACAGGCAACAAAATTCGTGTTGTTCTTGATAACCTATCCACAAAGGAACGAACTGAGACAGTGCTAACAATGCAAGGTAACTGTTACGCCTATCCTGTAGTTCTCACACTACCAGAAGAAAAACCTAGAGATTTGGGCTTCAATGAATACTTTTGCAGACAGAAGTAGTTAGACCAAGATCCGCAGAAGTTTCAGGGCCTCATCAAGAGGCTTATTCCTCCTCTGGAGTAACTTCGCATTTAGACGATCGCCCACCGAACCCAGCAGCAGGGAGCCTTCAGAAGTATGCCCTATTCCCCTGCGATCGCAGCACGAACTTCCTCTCAAACTGGTAACACCCAAAAATCGCCATGTAGCTGCGTGGCAATTTTTTGAATCGGCTCACTTCCCCTGCGATCGCAGCACAGGCTAAGGGGGAGCAACCGGCACTCGCCCACACCATTGAACAACCCTTACCATTTCAAAGCAGACCATAGAGTAGCTCCGTGTCTGCCGCAACTATCGCTCCTGGTCTGTCTGTCGTTTCTTGGTAATCTTGTTGCTCTTTTGCGAGTTCGGTGTCTTCACCTCCTTCACCAGGGACCAGGCAAAGCGATCGACTTTTTCTTTATTACCCGACTCCTGCTTAATCAATTTTGCATAATCTCCCATAACAGCAATCGATCTCAACTCAGAATCAGTGTACAAACCTGAACTGGCTGCCAGTTCCACCACTGCCCGACTGCGATCCAAGATGATTGTTCTTGGAGGAATGTCCTCGGTGAATGGAATGTTGATCTGAGCTTCCAGTTTCTCGTAGATCGTTCGGTAATGCCTCCGCAGCAGTTGCCGCTCGTCATCCGACAATTCCTGGGCGGGGGTCCCCCGTAGTTTTTGCCTCGCAGCTTCCAGGGGATCACTAACTTCAGGGGGCTGGGACGCTTCAGGGGAAGTGTCATATATATATGTATCGGTACTGGTCTCGTCTTCATCCAGGTCGATCGCTGGTGGCTCTTGAGTTTCCTCGATCGGCTCGGTCCTGTCATCGAACTCGGCTCCTGTCTCTGCCCTGTCTGAATCTGGAGTGCCAGTAAATTGAACAACTTCTTGCCCTATGGGTTCAGTAGGTGCAGCATAAAACGGCTCCAGTAACCGCTCTCCTTCGATCGCATCCAGCAAGTCCCGACTGCCATCCTCATCGTCCGATTGCCGGGTTCGTCCACCCATTCCGCTATCTTCGTCATCCCCATCCGTCGATTCGGTATCAACAGGTTCATCCCTTGGGGTGATCGCCTCTTGTGCATGACGAATATTCGCGAAGCTGGGGAGTAACTTCCATTCTGGACCCGTATCATCAGTGCCATTGCCCTGGTCCCCGTTCGAGTCCTGGTCATCCTGTAAAGTCTCTGTCGTTGGCGGAACCGTACCCATCCCCTCGGTCTGTCGATTCAGCAGATCCCGGATCGCCTCATCGTCCCGCTCTGGGTCATAGCTGACTCCTGCGTACTTCTCCTTCTGCAATCCATTAAAGCTATAGCGTGCCCCCACCCTTGAACCAGGAACGCTTACCCCATTCCAGGAGTAGCTAATTCCCTGTACCTTCCGAGCATCCACACGCCCTGCTTTCCTGGCCTTTCGATCTTCTACGAAATGCACCCAGACTCCAACACATTGCTGCTGCAATCGTTCAATCAGCACAGGCATGGTAGGAGAATCCGCTGCGGCCTGGTCGATGCGCTGCTGCAACATCGAAATCACCGTATCTTGCCCTCTCAGGTTTAGACTAACGGCAGGATGAGATCGCCCACCCCTATGCCGGAAGAGAGCAACCTGGAACAAGTCGAATTCTTGAACGATTAAGCAGGCTTTTTCGTCCCTGCTTTGGGTTTTCGGAATCGTTTTTTGACGGTT
>JANRKG010000083.1:0-55722 GCA_033763635.1 Leptolyngbyaceae cyanobacterium bins.59 | reverse complement strand
AAACCGATGTCACCTGAGCCATGCCACGGGGATCGGGGAAAGTCGATCCCGACTGTACATAAGCCATCCATCCCGGCCCGATCGCCCCTAAAACGCCCAACAGCACAACCTGTATAATTTGTTTCCTCACACACTCACTCCCCAGGGGTCTTTTCGACAGATCTGAGTAAAGAATTCCGTACTTCTTGACTTCAATCCTGATCATCCCAGAACTTACAGACATTCTTAAGCTAACCCGTGAATGGGATCTGAGCAGATTCTATACAATCAAGCTTGTCGAATATTTTCATAAACCTGGTAAGATTCCATATCTGGCGCAATGGCCTACACACTTACCTTCGCTACACCGACATCTGCCGCATGGGTTTAGAGGCTTAACAACTACCATGATTGACACTCAAGACACAACCATTGACATTATTCTTGCCCGTGAAATTCTGGATTCGCGAGGCCGCCCCACCGTTGAGGCAGAAGTCCATTTAGCAAACGGTGCAGTGGGCATTGCTCAGGTACCCAGTGGAGCCTCAACCGGATCATTTGAAGCCCACGAGTTACGGGACGCAGACCAGCCCCGCTATGGGGGGAAGGGAGTTCTTCAGGCGGTTCGGAATGTGGAGGAAGAAATCGCTCCGAAGCTGTTAGGTCTGGATGCCCTGGACCAGATCATGATCGATCGGTCCATGATTGAACTGGATGGCACCCCAAACAAGGTCCAAATGGGAGCAAACGCAATCCTGGCAGTTTCTTTGGCAAATGCCAAGGCAGGGGCCGATGCCCTGGGCGTTCCCCTCTACCGTTACCTGGGTGGACCGTTGGCAAATTTGCTTCCTGTTCCCCTGATGAATGTGATCAACGGGGGTGCCCATGCTGATAACAATGTGGACATTCAAGAATTTATGATTGTGCCTCACGGTGCTTCTTCATTCCGAGAAGCCCTGCGGTGGGGCGCGGAAGTCTTCGCAGCCCTCAGTAAAGTGCTGAAGGATAAAGGCTTGCTTACGGGGGTTGGCGATGAAGGGGGTTTTGCTCCAAATTTAGAATCCAATCAGGCTGCTCTCGATTTGCTGATGATAGCGATCGAAAAGGCAGGATACAAACCCGGTTCAGAGGTGGCTCTCGCTCTGGATGTCGCTGCAAGTGAATTCTATAAGGACGGCAAGTACACCTACGACGGAGCAACCCAGGAACCGACGGTTCTGATCGACTATCTGGAAAAATTGGTCAACCAGTACCCGATCGTCTCGATCGAAGATGGACTCCATGAAGATGACTGGCAACACTGGAAACTTCTGACGGAGCGGTTAGGGCATCGGGTGCAACTGGTGGGAGATGACCTGTTTGTGACGAACCCCACCCGTTTGAAGCAGGGTATCCAGGAAAAGGCTGGCAACTCGATTCTGATCAAGCTGAACCAGATTGGCTCCCTGACGGAAACGCTGGAAACGATCGACCTGGCAAATCGTCACAGCTACCGCTCCATCATCAGTCACCGATCGGGCGAAACAGAAGACACGACGATCGCAGATCTGGCAGTTGCGACCCGTGCTGGACAAATCAAAACGGGTTCTCTCTGTCGGAGTGAGCGGGTTGCCAAGTACAACCGGCTCCTGCGGATCGAAGACGAACTGGGGGATCAGGCACTCTATGCGGGTGCGATCGGCTTTGGCCCCAGTAAGGGGTAGGTTTCCAACCGATTAAAGACAAAAGCAAAAGAGACGTTCCAGTGGAACGTCTCTTTTAGTAAATTTCTAGAAAAAATTTCCCCTCTGGTTTCGGCTTCGCTCAACCAGCGTTCCTGCCCTGAGCGGAGTTGAAGGGCAACCTATCAGTAAATTCTTTGCCAGAAATCGCCTTAGTAGAGATGCAGTTTTTTAGAACTGTCGCAGAAATCGCAGATCGCTGGCATAGAGACGACGGATATCATCGATCTGGTGAAGAACCATCGCGAACCGTTCCACCCCAAACCCTGCTGCGAAACCCGTGTAAACCTCCGGATCATAGCCAACCGCTTTTAACACATTGGGGTCTACCATGCCCCCGCCCATGACCTCCAGCCAGCGGCCCCGCCACTGTACGTCTACCTCAATCGAGGGTTCCGTGAAGGGGAAGTAGCTCCCCCGGAAGCGAATCGGCAGATCATCACCGAACATTTCTTGCAAGAAGACTTTGATGATCCCCTTCAGGTCTGTGAAGGTCAGTCCTTCGTCGATCGCTAACAATTCGACCTGATGAAACACGGCTGCGTGGGTCGCATCCACCGTATCCCGACGGTAGCAGCGACCCGGAGCCACAATCCGAATCGGCGGATCGTTCTCCGCCATATAACGAATTTGAATAGAAGAGGTATGGGTACGGAGCAGGTTGCCATCCGGCAAGTAGAAGGTATCCTGCATATCACGGGCCGGATGGTCCGGTGGGGTGTTCAGGGCTGCAAAGTTGTAGTAATCCGTTTCTAACTCTGGCCCGTCTGCAACGGTGTACCCCAATCCCACAAAGATATCAATAACTCGATCGATCATGCCGTTAATCGGGTGGACCTGACCCTGAGGGTAGTAGGTTCCGGGCATCGTAACATCCAGGGTTTCCGCTTCCAGCCGCGCTTGAATTTCCGCTGCCTGAAGTGCGGTCTTCTTATCGTCTAAGGCCGTTTGTAGGGCATCTTTGACCTCATTCGTTAAAGCCCCAATGCGAGGACGTTCCTCGGCGGGTAACTTCCCCATCCCCCCTAATAGGCCAGACAATTGACCCTTCTTACCCAGATATTTAATCCGGAGTTGTTCAAGCTGCTCTAAATTGTCTGTGGATGCGATCACCTGCTCCGCCTCCCGACGCAGGGTTTCCAGTTGTTCTGCCAGATTGTCTGTCTGAGTAGTCATGCCATTCAATATCAAGTTGGGTGGCTAGTGATAACAATCACCGATCACACCGACCCCTATCTCTTTACTCTGCTTATAGGAGTGCTATACCAGAGTTTGGAGTTTTACTTTTTCAGTTTACAGTGCTTTTCTGCCTGTCCGACATCAAATTCCCGACCGATCCGGTGCAACCCCTCGGTTTTGGGCATGTTAGGGTAAGGGTCTTGTGTACCGTGTGCGTCCCAACAATTTGGCATGAAACTCTTAATCAGTAACGATGATGGTATCTTTGCCCAGGGCATTCGGAGCCTTGCCAATGCTTTTGCTGAGGCAGGATACGACGTAACCGTGGTTTGCCCAGACCAGGAACGATCGGCGACTGGGCACGGACTGACCCTTCACCACCCCATTCGGGCAGAAGCAATCGATACGATTTTTCATCCGTCTGTAAAAGCCTGGGCTTGCTCCGGCACCCCTTCCGATTGCATCAAGCTCGCTCTGGGTGCTTTATTGAGTAGCCCTCCAGACTTTGTTCTTTCCGGCATCAATCATGGCTCCAACCTGGGAACGGATGTACTGTATTCAGGAACGGTTTCTGCCGCGATGGAAGGGGTGATTGAAGGAATTCCAGGGATTGCCTTTAGCCTTGCCAGCTATACTTATCGAGAGTTTGAACCGACGGTTACCTTTGCAAAAACGCTCATTGCCCAGTTGTCCCAATCTCCCCTCGCCGTTCCAATGCTGCTCAATGTCAATGTTCCGGCTGTAAAGCAAGAGGAAATCGCAGGGGTGGCAGTCACACGGCAGGGAGTACGGCGTTATTTTGATGTTTTCCAGAAACGCCTCGATCCACGAGGTAAAAGTTATTACTGGCTAGCGGGAGAATTATTGGAGGAAATTACAGGCGAAACTGGGATTGAATGGCTCGATCAGGTGCCTTCAGATGTCCAGGCGATCCGGGATAATTACATCACCATCACCCCTTTACAATACGATCTCACCTGTCCCAGAGGTCTCAAGAGCTTACAGGAGTGGCAACTCAATGTTTCGTTAGACAAAAAAATAATTTATTGAGCTAAATTTCTCCTATAAAGTTCTAGCAAACCAACCTGGTAACAATTTTACTGGCAGATAATAGAGAGTAGATTAATGACATTCCAGGGCAGAGTGGGCATCTTAAAGTAGAATACTGATTTCAAAAAGTAGGGACTGTTGAAAAATTGAAATTCAGGATAAGAATTATCCATATCGAGCAGCCAGTATCAAAAAATACTATTTTTTAGCATTTTGGATTTGGCATTGTTTCACAAACAACCAGGGATAGTTTTGTAAGGTTCAGTATTTTAAGGGGTGAATCATTGTTATTACAAGTGAAAATGGTTGTAATAGCATCCAGGGACACACAGCAAAGAGAAACAGCAAAGAGAAACAGCAGAGAGAAACAGCAGAGAGAAACAGCAAAGGCCACAGCAACGATAGATAAGCAGATAGATAACCGGAATGCTAGCGTTTAGATTCGATCGAATCCGATGGAGAGCGCATGTTTGAAATGGAGGAAAACCAGTTTACGGTTCATTTCTGGGGGGTGAGGGGAAGTATTGCCTGTCCAGGGTCCGAAACGGTTCGTTACGGCGGAAACACCCCTTGCATTGAGATGCGCGTTGGCGGTCGTCGGTTGATCTTCGACGGAGGAACCGGGCTGCGGGTTCTGGGGCAACACTTGCTGACCCAAATGCCCGTAGAAGCCTCTCTGTTCTTTACCCATTCCCACTGGGATCATATCCAAGGTTTTCCTTTTTTCTCGCCCGCTTTTGTGAAAGGCAACCGTTTTCATATATACGGGGCAGTTGCCCCAAACGGATTCACCATTGAGCGGCGATTGAACGATCAAATGCTGCATCCCAACTTTCCGGTGCCACTCCAGGTAATGGGGGCCGACCTACACTTTTATGATGTTGAAGTGGGTCAATCCATTCAAATTGGAGACGTGACGATCGAAACAGGGCCTTTGAATCACCCAGGACAGGCCGTTGGCTATCGGGTAAATTGGCGGGGCCATGCGGCAGTCTACGCCTCCGATACGGAACATTTCGCCGATCATTTGGACGAAAATCTACTTCATCTGGCCCGCGAAGCGGATGTCTTGATTTACGATGCGACCTACACAGACGAAGAATATAACTCCACTAAGAGTAGTCGAGTCGGTTGGGGCCACTCCACTTGGCAGGAGGCGATCAAGGTCGCCCGTGCCGCCCAAGTGAAGCAACTGGTCATCTTCCACCATGACCCCCTTCACAACGACGAGTTTTTAGATGACATAGCGCTTCAGGCAGTTAAGCACTTTCCCCACGCGCTATTAGCCCGCGAAGGAATGGTTTTGCAACTCTATGACGAAGAAGCAGAGAAGTTGCCGTTAGAAGAGGCCAAGGTTTCAGCTTGAGAGGGTAATGAGTGATTGGGTCATGGGAAGGCTAAGAAGAATTCGCCCTGTGCCCTCCCAGGAGCCACGCCAATCCCCCTTACCCATCTACCTTCCCATCGCCCCCCAGTCGTTCATCCAGGCTCAGGGGGCCTGAACCGTAGGCAACAACCATCAGTAAGCCGCCAATTAGACCCAGATTCTTCAAGAACTGAATTAACTGCATGCGTTGGGAAAAGTCCGTGTGAAAGATCAGGGTCGTGGGAACCAGGAATACAATCAGGGCGATCGCACCCCAACGGGCCTTCCAACCAAGAATCACGGAGACTGCCCCGACCAGTTCAGCGACGATCGCCCCAGCAAGTAGCAGCCCTGTGAGGGGCAACCCTGCGGAAGCCATATACTGCTGAGTTGCAGCCGGATCAAGGAGTTTATCAGTGCCGGACTTAATAAAAATGGCTGCGAGAAACGCCCGTGCAATCAGGGGAATAAATCGCTGCATGGAGGCTCCTTAACTGTTTTAGGTAGGTTTACGGTTGCTGGTCATTCAGACTGGCTTGGTTCCTTCAACAGTGTCTTGTGGCAGGGTGCCTTCTGTCTATTCCCCGACTCGGTGAATTTTCCAATTTACCGCCTCAATTTTGGTCCAACTAGCTAACCAAGCCCGCCCGAAGTGCCCGTACCGCTGCCTGAGTCCGGTCATCCGCACAGAGCTTGTTCAGAATGTTCCGAACGTGAGTTTTAACGGTCCCCACTGTGATATAGAGCTTGTCAGCAATATCTGCATTGCTGCTCCCTGCCACAATCAATTCCAGAACTTCCAGTTCTCGTTCCGTCAGGGGGTAGGTCTCCAGCATTTCGCTGTAGTCCGAATCCGCATTGATGGTGACAGTTTTTCCGGCAGCCATTTCCGCACCAGCATGGGCTTCCTGGCTCTGCTGACTTTGTTGCAGGACAATACGGGCGATCGCCGGATCAATCCAGTGGTTACCCTCATGGGTAACATGCAAAGCTTGAATCAAACTTTCTGCATTCAAGTCCTTCATGCAGTAGGAGTCTGCTCCCGCAGCAAATGCTGCCAACACTGCATCTTCGTCATTTTGCATCGTCAGCATCATGACACGAGTGGGGGGTAGACCGGATGGCTCCCCTTCTGACAAAAATTGCTTAAACCGACGGGTTAGCTCAATCCCATCCATATTAGGAAGGCCAATGTCAATCACTGCCACATCGGGCCTAGAAGATTGCAAAAGTTTCAGCCCTTCTACACCATTCGCAGCTTCCCCGATGACTTTCACCCCCCCCCGTTGTAGAGTGGTTTTCAGGCCAACTCGTGTAAGGTCGTGATCTTCAACCAACGCAACACGGATCTCACTCATAGCTACCACTCAATTCCTCTTAATTGATTCTGTTACTTTTCTCATAAATAATTTTTTTACAGCTTATCCGTTTGATCAGGCGAAAGCTATCTGTCATTAGAGCTATATCGATGGGTGCCCTCCAATAAATTAACATCCGTTAATTTGGCATCTATTAAACGAATGGCATAAACGGAGGGCAACAAAGGGGTTCTCTGCCCTAAAAATCATTTCTAAATTTTTCTGAGGGGGATTGACAGCTTTACAAAACCTTTAAATCCTTCTCAGCAATCTCCATCCAAAATGATTTTTAGGTATTTTTCCCAAGAAACAGTTTTAGAACAGGGTCAAAAGTTGTATCTCTATTGAAGAAAAAGAGATTGTCAGGCGGCTGCTAATGGGATGAATCTAGAAACCCAATTGGTAGAAATACGGTTCAAATATTGGGATTATTAAGTCTGAGGGTTCCTAAAAGACCTGAAAACTTGACCGGAAACCAAAGTGAAGTTGAACTGTTCTATATAGTTCTAACTTTTTAGTTCTAACTTGATGCAGTCGTTATTCTGTGAAGCCAATGAGAATTCTCATAACTGGTGGTGCTGGATTCCTCGGTTCCCATCTAACTGATAGGCTGATGGCCAAAGGCCACGAAATCATTTGTCTAGATAACTTTTTCACCGGGCACAAGCGGAATGTGCAGAAGTGGGTGGGCCACCCAAATTTTGAACTGATCCGCCACGACATTACTGATCCCATTCAACTCGAAGTCGATCAGGTTTATCATCTCGCCTGCCCCGCTTCCCCACCGCATTACCAATACGACCCCATTAAGACGATCAAAACGAATGTATTGGGAACCCTCAATATGTTGGAGTTAGCGAGACAGGTAAAAGCCCGTTTCTTCCTGGCCTCTACCTCTGAAATCTATGGAGATCCAGAGATCCATCCTCAAACCGAGGATTACCGGGGGAATGTCAATACGATCGGCATTCGTAGTTGTTACGACGAGGGTAAACGAATTGCAGAAACCCTATCCTTTGACTATCACCGACAGCACGGCGTTGATATTCGAGTCGTTCGTATTTTTAACACTTACGGTCCTCGAATGTTAGAGAACGATGGTCGAGTGGTGAGTAACTTTATTGCTCAAGCACTCCGCAATCGGCCCCTAACCGTTTATGGAGAAGGCAAACAGACCCGTAGTTTCTGCTATGTCTCTGATTTAGTAGAAGGATTCATCAGAATGATGAACAGTGATTACATCGGACCCGTCAATTTGGGGAATCCTGGTGAGTATACCATTTTGGAATTAGCCCAAGCTGTTAAGCAGATGGTTAACCCAGATGTGGAAATTAAGTTCGAGCCTCTGCCTCAGGACGATCCTCGGCGGCGACAGCCGGACATTACCCGAGCGAAAACCTGGCTGAACTGGGAACCCACCATTCCCCTTCAAGAAGGTCTAAAACTTACGGTTGAAGATTTTCGGTCTCGAATTATGGAGGAGCAAGCGGGAGTCAGCTAATCGGATGGGTCTTCTATCTGGTTTTTCCTGCTTGCATCGCATTCCGCGATTTCATTTCGATTTGATCTCGATTCTGTGATGGCTGTCGAGTCATTTCACTATCCATCTAGAGAGGATTCACCCTTATGCGCGTTTGTGTCATCGGTACAGGATATGTTGGACTGGTTACGGGAGCTTGCTTGGCTCATACCGGGCATCAGGTTATCTGTGTGGATAACAATGAAGAGAAAGTGAAATTGATGCAGTCCGGCCAGTCACCCATCTTCGAACCGGGACTCTCGGAGATTATGCAGAATGCGATCCAGTCCGGGACGATCGAGTTCACAACTGACCTGGGTGCGGGAGTGACTCACGGAGAAATTTTATTCATTGCAGTGGGAACTCCCCCTCTACCAACGGGGGAAAGTGATACCCGATATGTAGAAGCGGTTGCTAAGGGAATCGGTGCCCATCTAGATGGCGGGTACAAAGTCATTGTCAACAAGTCCACAGTACCCATTGGCTCAGGGGATTGGGTTCGTCGGATTGTGCTGGATGGAATTCGGGAACGGCAACAGGTGCCCGTCACCGCAGGGGGTACCCTAGAAGAAATCTCTCCCGAAGTACAGGCAACCTTTGATGTGGTCAGCAACCCCGAATTCCTGCGAGAAGGTTCAGCCGTGTACGACACCTTCAACCCCGATCGCATCGTTTTGGGCGGCAATAATCCCAAGGCGGTCGCAATGATGCAGCAGTTGTACGCTCCCATCGTTGAACGGAAGTTTGCAGAAGATCCGTCCCTGCCTCCCGTCCCAGTAGTGGTCACGGACTTGAGTTCTGCTGAGATGATTAAGTATGCCGCGAACGCGTTCCTGGCAACCAAGATCAGCTTCATTAACGAAATTGCCAACATTTGCGATCGGGTTGGGGCAGATGTTGTCCAGATTGCAAGAGGGATCGGGTTAGATTCCCGGATTGGTTCCAAGTTCCTCCAAGCCGGGATTGGCTGGGGTGGATCGTGCTTCCCGAAGGATGTCTCTGCCCTCATTCACACAGCCGATGACTACGGTTACGAAGCCCAACTCCTGCGGGCAGCGGTGAGCGTGAACCAGCGGCAACGGCTGATTGCGATCGAGAAATTACAACAAGTGTTGAAGATCTTGAAAGGGAAGACGATCGGCCTCTTGGGGCTGACCTTTAAGCCTGACACGGACGACATGCGGGATGCCCCAGCCCTGGATTTGATTGAGAATCTGAACCGTCTAGGGGTTAAGGTGAAAGCATATGATCCCCTGGTGTCTCAGACGGGTTTACGGCACGGCTTGTCGAATGTCTTGGTGGAAACCGATCCAGAGCGCTTGGCAGACGGCTGCGATGCTTTGGTGTTGGTGACGGACTGGCAGCAATTCCGAAACCTGGACTATAAGAAGATGGCAAGCTTAATGAGTTCCCCTGTCATGATCGACGGTCGGAACTTCCTGGATCAGCAGGAACTCGAAGCGGCTGGATTCCGTTACGTCGGAGTTGGTCACTAGTCGATTGGCAAAACGGGGGGTCAGCTTCGCTCGCCCCCGCTTTAAAAACTCTCTCAGTTCCGTTTTAAAAAAGAGGCGCTCTCAATAGAACGCCTCTTTTTAATTTCTACGTAATTTCTAATTAATTTTTAATAGAAAAAAGAAAAATTACAGAATTCCAACGAAGTGAAGTAACCCACGTCCGGTGATCAGTTCCAGTACCAGAGCCAGGAAGCCCAGCATGGCAAGCCGACCATTCCACACCTCAGCGGCAGTGGTCATGCCCCACTCCCACTGTTCTGGTGGGTAAATCTTCATCTTCTTGGGCAACTGAGTCACCTGGGACAGATGAACTCTGGGGGCATCCAAACTTTCAACCACCAGATTAGCCAGATCATCAATAAATGCGGGATAGGTGTTCAGGGCAGGAACGCGATAGAAGTGGTGAATTCCATGTTCCTCTGCCAGTTCCCGATATTCCATATCAATTTCTTGCAGGGTTTCAATGTGCTCAGAAACGAAGCTAATGGGCACCACCAGCAACTTCTCTATCCCCTGACTTGCCAGGTCTTCGATCGCATCTTCTGTATAGGGACGCAGCCACTCCACTGGACCCACCCGACTCTGATAGGCCAGTGTATGGGGATTGGGCCGCCCCAATGTTTGCATAATCAGAGCCGTACACTCTTCAATTTGGGTCTGATAGGGGTCGCCCGCTTCTTCCACATAGCTGACAGGCACACCATGGGCACTGAAGAAGATATGAACCTGATCCGGGTCAGATAATTGGTCCAATTCTTGCCGAATGAGTTGGGCCATTGCCTGAACGTACCCTGGGCGATCGTGCCATGAGGGAACGACCGTATAGTCAATCTTTTGCAGTTCCGGGTCTTCCTGCCAAATTCGCTCTAATAAACGGAAGCTAGAACCACTGGTACTGACTGAGAATTGGGGATACAGGGGCAGAATTACCAACTGCTCAATTTGATCCCGCCGAATCCGGGAGATGGCTTCTTCCGTAAAAGGATGCCAATAGCGCATGCCAATGTAAATACTGACTTCATGCCCTTTGTGGCGTAGGGTTTCCTGTAAAGCCTGGGCTTGCTCTTCGGTGATGCGCCGCAGGGGTGAACCGCCTCCAATTTGACGGTAATTCTCTTGAGATTTTTTGACCCGCGAGGTTGAAATCATCCAGGCCAGGGGCTTTTGGAGCCAGGGCAGCGGCAGACGGATGATCTCTGGGTCAGAGAACAGGTTGTAGAGAAACGGACGGACATCCTCCAACTGGTCCGGCCCACCCAAGTTCAGCAGTAAAACCCCAGTACGGCCCATAGCAACAAAACTTTCCCTATCTTTTCATATTTGTTACTGATTTTAACAATAGAATCTCTTAAGAAGTTCAAATTAAGTATGAAAAATTTACAACAAAAAATTTACAGTAACCACCATTCATCATAATTCGTTCATAGTGATTTATTAACACTACCTACTTTTTTGAAAATTTCCGTCTGCAATTTATCTTTTGCTAATTAAGGGATGTGCAGCAAAAGGACGTTTTGATGAAACGCTCCTCCAGAGGCTAGAAGGTTATGCAGATTTTTAATAACCCAGAGATCATCGCCAAGGGCTGGTACATTGCCTGTCCCAGTCGCGAGATTCCCAGAGGTGGGGTCAAGTCCCTCACGCTCTGTGGGCAGCGGTTCGTACTGTTTCGTGGAGAAGACGATCGCATCCGTGCCCTGGATGCCTTCTGCCCTCACATGGGAACCGATTTGAGCATCGGTCGCGTAGAGGGGAACTGGATTCGCTGTTATTTTCACCACTGGGCCTTCGACGAAACGGGCCAATGTCGTCAGATCCCTTGCCAGGAAGTGATCCCATCCCAGGCCCATCTCTCAGCCTATGCCACAACTGAACAGTACGGCTTCATTTGGATCTACCCAGATGCAACGGCTCCAGAGCCGATTGCTGAATTTGACGAGTTGCGGGGGAAACCCCTCATCGTGCAACCCGATCGCCCTCTGGAACGGAATTGCCATCACCATATCTGTATGATGAACGGGATCGATGCCCAACACCTGCAAACCATCCATCGGCTCACGGTCAAAATGGAACTGTCGCTGCACCAGAACCAGACAGGAAACTGGATGGACTTCACCCTGCGGGGAGAAGTGCCTCAAACAACCTGGAGAGAACGCTTCCTCGGCAGAGTTCTGGGACCGACCTACGGGTATTCGATGCGCTATGCCGACGGATGTATCGGGTTATTAACTCTTGCAAAGGAAGTTAAGTTATTACCTCCATTGCATATGATTTATGCCTATGTTCCCCTTCCCAGGGGGCGGACGCGGGTACAGCCAATTTATGTCACCGCCCAGCGTCAGGGATTAAGAGGATGGATGGTCAGTCAGGCTCTTTTATTACTAACTCGATTTGCCTACTACATGCTGCGGGATGAGGATGGCAAAATCTATGACAATATTCGTTTTGAGCCGAAAGCACTTTTACCTATTGACAAGCCGATCGCCCAGTACATGCAATATGTGAATCAATTACAAGCCTCATCCTGGTCATTCAGCAATCAGGATGAAAGTTTGGAAACTGAGCGATCGACAAGATTTGAAGCTAGGCACTCCGCTTGAGAGAACCGTCCGCATAAAGTTCCATCGGAACGAGTTCCAACTTGCCATTGACCTTCACTTGGGAATACACGATTTTAATGAATGGTTGGTTGTGATAGTTGCGAGACATACGATTCACCTTACCTGTAGGGAATACACTCTTGCTGCTAAACTACTGCTAGATTGACGATTTGCCACACTTGCGATTGTTTTCGCTGGTTCTGGTGGAGCTTTTTGTGTTGAGGCTTTTTGTGTTGACAGTTTTATTTACTGTCTTATTTACTGTCTTGTTTATTTTCCTAACTGTGGCGTTGCTTGCTATGTAACCCTACGCTTTGAGGAAGTTCCACCTCGGAAATTTGCGTTACAAGCAATTAGTCTTTATATTTTCACTTTAATCTTGTGAGTGTTCAGAAATCGTCCGGTTTTTTACCAGGCTTGATTTCAAGTTATCTTAATTTTCAGCAGAATCCACAAGGTTAGTTTGGCTTTGACCATAAATTCATTCATACCCTCCTGTGTGTGACGGTTGTGTAAATGGGCAAGGAGAAAAAGGAATTGGAGAAATCCTTCAAAAGTTAAAGAATGTGGAATCCTTGCAAAAACTTTTCAGAAAAGACTATTCTTTCTTTGTCTAGCTTGCTGTCATTACCCTCAATTTTTGTGAAAGGCCCGTTACTTAGGACTTTTTCCTTGGGTCTTGGTACTCTGGGACTTTGTGGTTTCACGAGTGTCTTTGTGTTTCCAAGTTTCAGGATTGCCAAATCCCAAACATAAAATTGTTCTTGGTTTTGGCAGTTCCCTAAGGTTTCGTCCTGGAATCACTGTCTTTCCACTTCCAGGGAACATCACTTCATTAAGCTCTGTACGGGTAGAGGAGAATTATGGATTTAGGTCCAATTATCACGACTGTCAACACGATCGTTGTTGCGTTCGTTTTCCAGGCGATCGGTGCGATCGCCCTGTGGGTTGTCGGTCGCTGGCTAATTAACATGGGAACGGCGTTAATTCGCCGGAGCCTGAAAGGGCAACCTGTAGATGCCACCGTTGTCAATTACACAGTCAATATCGTCTCTGTGGCCCTTCAGATTATTCTGATTGTTGCCATTCTGGGATTCTTTGGTGTCGAAACCACTTCCTTTGCTGCGTTGCTAGCCGCCGCAGGGGTAGCGATTGGGGCAGCATGGAGTGGTTTGCTCGCAAACTTTGCAGCGGGAGTCTTCCTGGTTATCTTTCGGCCCTTTAAGGTTGGCGACTTTATTTGTGCAGGGGGAGTGACCGGAACGGTTCAAGAAATTGGACTATTTGTAACTTCCATTACTACTCTCGATAATGTGTTGAATATCGTCGCCAATAACAAAATCTTTGCCGACAATATTCAAAACTTTTCTGTCAATCCCTATCGACGGGTGGATTTGGTCGCTCAACTCAATCACTCCGTTGATCCGAAGGAAGCAATCAACCTATTAAAAACTCGGTTGAGCCAAATTCCCAATGTGATTTCCGCGCCTGCTCCCGATGTGGAAATTTTAGAATTCAATCTGGCTGGACCTGTTCTAGCAGTAAGACCTTACTGCAACAATGAGCATTACTGGCAAGTTTATTTTGATACCAACATGGTGATTCGGGAAAGCTTTGGTCAGGCTGGATTCCCTACCCCCGAATATCACTATGCGATCCGACAAGGGTAGAAGGAATTTTGGAAAATTCATACCCTTCATAAGGGGATCAAGAAAAAGTTAGTTTCTCAACAGTTAGATTTCTAATGAAACGTTGCACAGGGTATTCCCACGCTAGTGAATAACCGTTCCTTCCGTAGACATAAAATCTGGGTGTTTTTATCACCAGGTTTTTATCACGGTTATTATTGGGAAAGGAATATCTGCCTGTGCATTACCGATCGCACTTTAAAATGCAATCTGCTACGGTTTTAGAAACTTAGAGGGCCTATGGAAACACTCGCTTTTGTTCACGCTGCCGTAGGGTATGAAAGCCCAAACCCTGAACCAACACTTCGTTCCTTCCAAAATATGCTGCCTTCCTCTACGGTTGTAGGAGCCGTTGGGGCAAGCCTGGTTTTGTCTGGCCTGGTGATGGGGTCTTCGGCTGAGGCAGTGGTTGGGGTTGGTAGTAAGGGGCAGGCTGTCACCAATGTACAATCAGCCCTGAGAAACTTTGGAATTATTACAGCCGTGGATGGATCATACGGCTCTCAGACCCAGGCAGCAGTGCGCGAGTTTCAACGGCAGAGGGGATTGACTGCGGATGGAGTCGTGGGTCCACGAACTGCGATCGCCCTGGGAATTGCAACGTCTAGTACCTTAGGTCCCTACGCTGTTGGTGGTGGTGGTGGTGGTGGCACAACGTCCCCCGGAGGCGCGATCAGCCCCAATACCGTCACCATTACGGCTTCCCGGCTCCGGATTCGTGCCCTTGCAACCAGCAACTCGGCCCAAGTCGGTTCCCTGAGTCGAGGGCAGCAGGTTCAAATCGATCGCAGTCAACAAAGCAATGGTTTTGTGAAGCTGGCAGGTCGAGAAGGATGGATTGCTTTGACCTATACCTCAGCAACTGGGACCGGAACAGGCGGTGGCGGGGTCGTGACGGGTTCTTCGGCGATTGTGAGAACCAGTGGAGGACGGCTCAATGTTCGGAATCAGCCCAGTTCAACCGCTACTGTAGTCGATCGAGTTGCAAATGGAGCAACGATCAGCATTACGGGGCGGCAGTCCGGCGGGTGGTATGAGTTAACTCGCGGTGGATGGGCATCAGGACAGTTTCTGCGGGTTCAGTAGTTGGCAAGGTTAGGGAGTGAACAAGTTCTAGCCTTCCCCCCTAACCTCCGTCTCTTAGTTTCTGAAAAGCAAAAGACAATTCAGATTTTGATTGAGAGATATTCCTCTGGAATATCTCTCTTGTTTTAGGGATAAACCTTTGATTGCCTAAGGTGTGATAAAGGTTTCCCAGTGCCACCCCGTCGCACCAGGATGAGTTCTGCCGCAATGCTCACAGCGATTTCTTCAGGGGATAAGGCACCAATATCCAGACCGATCGGCGCATAGATCGATCGCAGTTTAACATCTGGAAACCCTTGTTGAATCAGTTCTTCATACACTTGACGAATCCGTTTTTCACTGCCAATCATGCCGATGTATTGGCAGTGAATCGACCGATTTAGCAAGGCTTCCAGGGCTTCCAGATCGTACTGATACCCGCGTGTTACAAGGGCAACATAGAGTTGGGAATGATGAGCTAAGTTTTTCAGAGCAACAGCAATGGGATCGTTAAAGAGGCGATCGGCCTGGGGATAGCGTTGGGAATTGGCCCACTCAGCGCGATCGTCCTGCACCACGATCTGAAAGCCAACGGAAGCAGCCGTTTTTGCCAATTGCTCCCCAACATGCCCTGCCCCCACAATCAGTAAGGTAGGCCGAGGTTGCAGGGTTTCAGTAAACGAATTGGCTGGCAGGATGTGGGGAGGGCTATCTACCACGTAGGCAACCTGATCCGGGTTTAGGGGTGTGATCAGAGTGAGGGATTTTCCCTGATTCAGGGTTGTTTGAATGCGGTGGGCGATCGCCAGAGCCGCTTCTCCCTCCCAATAGCCCAACCACACTCGCATGATTCCACCGCATACGCCCTGGGTTTCCTGATGGGAAGCCCCTGTAAGGTCAATCTCAATGCTGCGGCTGATCCCCGTTGACAGTGCCTCCAACGCTTGCCGGATCACCTTCGCTTCACCCGCTCCTCCCCCAATCGTACCCCAGATCTGCCCCTGAGCATTCACAACCATCCGGGCACCCACTTCCCTGGGCACTGATCCCCGCACCTGAACCACCGTTGCCAACACAGCCGGACCTGTCTTGAGCAATTCAATCAGGTCGTGATCCCAGCGGCTCGTCATGGAGTCGGAGACAGTTGCAGGGCAGGAGGCGTTTCCTGGGAAAGCCCAGCCGAGCGGATTTGCTCGATCGCCCACAGGGTCGCTTCCGGAGTGGCAGGACAGGCCAGGGGAACAGCAGTGATCGCAACATCAACAGGCGCGAAAGCAGCAACTGCATCCCGTAACGCTTCCCGCACTGAGAGCGCCAACATAAAGGGAGGTTCTCCGACGGCCTTGCTCCCATAGATCACCCCATCCTGAGCCGCCCGCTCTAGTAAGTGGATATGAAATGCTTCTGGGACTTCACTGATGGTGGGAATTTTGTAGGTACTGGGAGCAAAGGTGCGGAGCCGAGCCTGGTCGTCCCATACCAGTTCTTCCATAGTCAGCCATCCCATCCCCTGCACAAAGCCCCCTTCAATCTGGCCCTGATCCACAAGGGGATTGAGAGAAGATCCCACATCATGCACAATATCCACCCGTCGCAGTCTGAAGGTGCCTGTAAACCCATCCACTTCCACTTCACTCACTGCCGAGCCATAGGCGTAGTAGTAGAAGGGTTTTCCCTTACCCTTTACCGGGTCCCAGTGAATATTCGGTGTTCGGTAATATCCGGTTGCAGAGAGGCTGATCCGACTGGTGTAGGCTTCCTGAACTACTTTTTCAAAAGCCACCCGCGCCGATGGGTAAGTACGGCAGTACACCCAATCGTTCTCAAACACCATTTCTTCGGGACCATCCAGATCCAGCAGTCTGGCAGCGATCGGCGCGAGGCGAGCTTTCAACGTCTGACAGGCATCCCGAACCGCTTGCCCATTGAGATCCGACCCACTGGAGGCAGAAGTGGCAGAAGTATTGGGTACCTTGTCGGTGCTGGTTGGCATCATCCGGAAGCGATCGACCCTGACCCCTAAACTGGTCGCCGCCACCTGGAGCATCTTCGTATGAAGACCCTGCCCCATCTCCGTGCCCCCATGATTTAGTTGAATACTGCCATCGGTGTAGATCAGGATCAAAGCTCCCGCCTGGTTATAGGGCGTTTTATTGAAAGAGATCCCAAACTTTACGGGTGTGATGGCAATCCCGCGCTTTTGATAGGGGTTGGATTGATTGAACTGGACGATCGCGGCCTTGCGCTCCTCGAACTGAGCATTTGCCTTCACTTCCTCCCAAACCCGCTGAATGCGATTATCAACAATTTCCTGTCCGTAATGGGTAGTGCAGGTTTCTCCAGTGCCGTGATAAAAGTTGCGTTCTCGCACGACCTCTGGAGGCAAGCCCAGCGATCGGGCCACCCGATCGACCACTTCCTCGATCACCACCATGCCTTGCGGTCCCCCAAAGCCCCGAAAGGCTGTGTTGGAAACCTTATGGGTTTTCGCAATGCGACCCCGGACTTCTAAATCAGGAATGTAGTAAGCGTTATCAATGTGGGCCAGTGCCCGCGAGAGGACCGGAGGAGACAGATCCGCACTCCATCCGCCATCTGAAAAGAGATCCACATCGAGAGCCGTGATCCGCCCTTCTCCAGTGAAGCCCACCCGATACCGTCCCAGGAAGCCGTGTCGCTTCCCAGTGATGATCATGTCGTGGTGACGACGCAACCGCACCCGCGCCGGACGACCCGTTTTGTGAACCGCCACCGCTGCGATCGACGCAAAGGGATTGGCCTGGGTTTCCTTGCCCCCAAATCCACCACCCATCCGCAAGCAGGTTGTCACCACCCGATTCACAGGCACCCCCAACACCCCTGCCACGATCGCCTGAGTTTCCGTAGGATGCTGGGTCGAGGCATAAACGTGATAGTTGCCCTCCCCATCGGGGATCACCCAACTGGTATGGGTTTCCAGGTAGAAGTGATCCTGCCCATTCATCTGCACTTCTCCGGTGAAGGTGTGTTCCGCCTGTGCCAAAGCCAGGGTTGGATTTCCGCGCCGAATCGTTTGGGGAGACAGGTGAAAACTTTGTTGCTCGATCGCCTCTTCAATCGTGCGAATGGGTTCCAGGGGTTCGTATTCTGCAATCACTTTCGCAGCTCCCAAACGGGCCGCCGTTTCCGTTTCCCCGACCACCCAGACGATCGGTTGCCCCCAATAGCTCACCTCATCTGTTGGTAAAAGCACCTCATCCGGGATGATCGCTCCCGTATTATTCATGCCGGGAACATCTTCTGGAGTCAGGACTGTCACCACACCCTCCACTTCCAGGGCCAAAGAGACATCCAGACGGGTAATCCGAGCATGGGCATGGGGAGAGATCACCGGATACAGAGACAGCATACCGACTGGAAGCCGCTGATCGTCGGTATAGACCGCCTTTCCCGTCACATGACCGATCGCGCTTTCATGACTTTTCCGTTGACCCACTCCACTCATGCCAGCACCTCCTGCCGATCCCCTTGGGTTGCCATTTCCACAAAAAACTTTTCAAACAGATTCGCAACCAGCATCCGCCGATAGTCTGCACTGCCCCGTAGGTCCGTCAGGGGTGTAAAAGCTTCCCGGAGCATGGGCTTGACCTGTTGGACTGTTGCGAGAGTCCAGGCTTGGCCCACGAGAAAATTCTCAACCCCGATCGCCCGGATAGGAGTTGCCGCAACCCCTCCATAACCGAGCCGAGCCTGGACAATCCGATTTTTCCCATCCAGGTCAATGGTAAAAGCCGCTGCCACAATACTGATGTCATCCGTTCCCCGCTTGCCAATTTTGTAGGACTGACTGAGGCGGCGCACCGTTCCTGTTGGAAGCGATCGAGGAATGCCAACCGACACAATCACTTCCCCCGGTTGCAGAATCGTCCGACGGTAGCCCGTGAAAAACTCCTTCAGGGGCACAATGCGCTGACCTGAGGCACTCGCCAGAGTCAATTCAGCATCTAGGGCCAGAAGCACCGGAGGCAGATCGCCAATGGGGGAAGCGGTGCCAATATTGCCCCCCAACGTGGCCCGATTGCGAACCTGACGGGCTGCGAACCAGAACAGCATTTCATCTAGACTAGGGAACAAGCCCTGCAATTGGGTTTCAATCTGACTGAGAGGCACAGCAGCCCCAACCTCGACCCGATCGGGTCGAATCGCAATGCCCCGCATTTCTGCCACCGCTTCTAGGGAAATCATCACTGGATAGTGCTGGCGATGGTGGCTCATTTCCAGCCCTAAATCCGTAGCCCCCGCCACTAGCGTTGCTTCCGGGTGGTGTTGCAACAGGTCTAGGACTTCCTCTAACTGAGTTGGACGGTAAAACCGTTGCTCATTTCCTTCGTAGGCTAAGGCACGTAAGACAGGCGAGGACTGGGCCAATTTTTCTGTAAAGCGATCGTTTGGCTGTGCCCCGGTTAACTGATGGGTGGCTCTGCGAATCGGTAAATATCCCGTACATCGACAGAGATTCCCCTCCACACAGCCATCCTCCACCTGCCCCTGATAATAGGCAGCAAACAGGCTCATGATAAAACCCGGTGTGCAATACCCACACTGCGATCCCCCCGTTTCTATCATTGCCTGTTGCACGGGATGGATGTCTCCCTCGCCGATACCTTCCACCGTCCAAATTTCCCGTCCAGCCAGTGCCCCGATCGGCACCAAACAACTATTCACTGCTTGATAGTGGGATTTACCATTGGCATCTTCAGCCACGATCGCGACCGTGCAAGCCCCACAATCTCCATCCCCACATCCTTCTTTCGTACCCACCTGCCCACTCTGGCGCAGATACTCCAACAATGTCATTGTAGGAGAGACATCTTTGAGGCGGAGAGACTTTCCATTAATCGTCAGGAGCAGCGTCGTTTCTGGCATAGATGGGTGCATGAATCAAGAAATCAGAGGCATCAAATCAAGGGCATCCTGGCATTCTGATTTCTAACCCCTGACTTTTTCACTGCATACTGTATACAAATCACTTTCGGAAGAACGTAACCCTGGATACAAAAATATTGGGGTTTATTCTGCTAACCCATTGATGATCGAATAATCAACCCTCCGTTCCTTCTTGCAACCCACGCATCGAGGTTTCGTTGTGCAACATTCCCCAAAAGTGATCATTGTCGGGGCTGGATTTGCTGGATTACAAGCGGCTCAATCCCTGGGGCGATCGGGTGCTGAGGTTTTGCTGATTGACCAACACAACTACCATACCTTTGTCCCCTTGCTCTACCAGGTTGCCACCGCTCAGATTGAACCCGGGCAGGCAACCCTTCCCATTCGCACTCTCCTACGACGGTTTGCACCCCGATCGTCGAGGGCAGGGGTGCGTTTTTTGCGAACCACCGTGCAGCGGGTCGATCTGAAAAACCGGATCGTGGAGACGGAGGGCGGACCGTTGCCCTACGACTATCTCGTGCTGGCAACCGGAAGCAAACCCCAATTTCTGGGGGTGTCGGGGGTGGCGCAACACGGTTTATTGTTGGGAAGTTTAGAGGATGCGATCGTCCTACGCAGCCATATTCTCAAACAGTTTGAAGCCGCTGCCTGGGAACCCGATCCCCAACGCCGACAGCAGTTACTCACCTTTACAATCGTGGGGGGTGGCGCAACAGGCATTGAGGTGGCAGGTGCGCTGACTGAACTCATTCGAGGCCCCCTGAAACGAGATTACTCCACGCTGGACTTACGGCAAGTGCAGATTATTCTGCTCCATGCGGGCGATCGGTTGCTGGCAGAACTCCCTTCCTCGTTAGGAGACTATACCCGCAAGCGACTTCGCCAAATTGGAGTAGAGGTGTATTTGCAAGCACGCGTCAATCGCGTCACAGAAGATACCGTGTATCTGACCAATGGACAAAAAATTCCTACTGAAACCGTCATCTGGACTGCTGGACTGGATGCCAATTTGCTAGCAGGGACAGAACACTTACCGACTGCAACCCGCAATCGAGTTTTTGTGCGACCGACGCTCCAGGTGCCAGGGTATCCAGAAGTGTATGCGATCGGAGACACTGCCCATATCGAACAGCAGGGAAAACCACTGGCAGGGGTTGCACCTGAAGCATTACAGGCTGGAGTAACGGTCGCTCGCAATATTCAGAGACAGATGCGGGGGCGCGATCCTCAACCCTTTCAGTATTTCAATAAAGGTAGATTGGCGATCATCGGCTGTTTTTCAGGGGTAGGGAAAGTTGGCCCGGTCCTGCTGACGGGGTTTCTCCCCTGGCTGATGTGGTTGACGGTACATCTCGTGTACCTACCGGGGTTTCGGAATCGGCTGCTGCTGCTGATTAGCTGGCTCCACGCCTACTTCTTTAACGATCGTTCAGTGCGGTTAATTCAACCTGGCTTCTCCAGCATGGGGGCATCGTTTCAAGCTTCAGCCTCTCAAGATCCGCCCGATCGAAAGCAGAACTTCTCGTAAATCAGCCCTTTACCTGCATGATTTACCAAAATTTCATAGACCGCCCAGGCTCCTTGGAGGTTTAGGTTGGGAAGCTTACTGATCCCAACCTAAAACCCTTGTATGCGGAGAAAATCTCAGCATTTTTCAGAGAAAATTCGTAGATTCAACTTTCTTCATACAAAGTTCTGATAAAGAGGAGGGGGATTATCTGTATTTCTTCTGTGAGAAAGTGATGCTCACTCTGCGGAAAAAGAGAATTACTTGTCAGGATATCCTCACATGCACTGAATCCTCTTTTTTCTTACTCCAGGGACATGAGTTCCTAGTGCATTCACTTTTAATCAGGAGATCATTTGATGAAAAGTAAAACAGTTGTCTCGAAGTCAATCGCGGTCCAATTGTCACTTGTAGCCTTTACAACCTTAATGACGCTGGGTTCTTCATTTTTTGTGAAACCCGTTCAGGCGGCAACGATCACTCTTGGGAATGGAGCATTGACCAACGGAGATCCCAATAACCCGATCGCCGTTGATCTGGAATTGTCCCTGCTGGTAGATGTCTCAGGCAGTATCAACGCCAATGAATTTAACTTACAAAAACAAGGCTACGTGAATGCGTTCAAAGACATCACCCTATGGTCTGCCATCAGTGGGGGGCCAATTGGCAAAATCGCCGTTAACCTCATCTACTGGTCTTCAACGACTTTACAGACACAAGCGGTAGGCTGGACGCTGATTGACAGTCTTGCGGCTGCTCAAAGTTTTGCAAATGCCATCAACGCAACCTCTCGCCCCTTTGGTGGAGGCACGGCTCCTGGCGCGGCCATAACCTACGCAACTCCTTTATTTGGGACAGAAACCGGAAGTGTGCAAAATGGGTTCAACTCAACCCGACAGGTCATTGATGTCTCTGGGGATGGGACTGGGGAAACCTCAACAAGTGTCGCCCGGAATGCAGCTCTGGCAAAGGGGATTGATGCAATTAATGGACTGCCCATTCTGGCAAATGATCAGAGCTTACTGAATTGGTACAGCAACAATATTAAGGGAGGGAATGGCGCATTTGTCATTGCCGCATCTACCTTCGATACTTTTGAACAAGCCGTTAAACAGAAGTTAGTTCGAGAAATTACGCCGACTCCCCCTACCTCTGTCCCTGAACCCTCGTCCCTATTGGGATTAGCGTTTCTCGGTGGCACCGCGTTCTCGCTACGCCGCCAACTAACGGGCAAAAAAGTCGAAGCCGAAGCATAGTTTGTTGCTTCAGCAGCCTACCGTTCACGTATCTGCCAAATTAATTTAGAGAATTTTTCAGTGGCACTCTACTATGCAGCAAATCATGTCTGCAAAAAGGTGTAGCAAATCATATCAATCCTTTTCAGCCTTACTTGTAACAAGTGAGGCTATTTCCTATGGAGGCGAAGAGGATTCAGACTCACACTCAATGCTTAACTTCAGGCTAGACGAGGGCTTCGACTCCGCTCCAGGGCACACATGCTGCTTGAGCGAAGCCGAAACCAGCGGGGAATTTGTTTTCTAAAAATCTGCTTAACCGATCGCTTCTTAATAGATCTTTAGTAAAAAGAGAAGAGCTTCAGGGTAGGCTAAACCTGAACTGTAACTAAGTTTGCAAACTCTATTGGGCGATTATGCTCTTTCATCCTGCCAATTTACCCTATTGGCTGTTCCTGGGAATGGGGATCGGTCTGTTTCTCCTCGTTATTGTCTCCGGCGGGGATGATGGGGACGGAGATGGGGATCTGGATGCAGAGGGGGATGGTGGATTTGAGATGGGTCAGGCATTAGGCTGGATCGGCTTTGGGAAAGCACCGTTGATCTTGCTACTCGCCACAGACTTGAGCCTCTGGGGACTTTTTGGCTGGATGCTGAACGTCACGATCGCCGGAATTTTCGGTCAGATGCCGGGAAATCTGCTGAGTGGAGCCGTATTGGGGGTGTCGCTGGGACTGGCAGTGGCAGGCGGAGGATTACTGGCCCGCCCAATGGGAAAAGCCCTGGCAACCTTTGGCGAAGATGTCAGTGCCGATCGCCTGATTGGGTGTAACGGAACGGTCAGTTCCGCTGTGATCCCAGACGATCGCGATGGACGCATTGGGCAGGTCAATGCCATTGATGCCGCCCGAAATCTGGTTTCCATCAATGCAGTCTTTCCAGAATGGGCAACGGTGCGGCCCGTCTTAGGAGACAAGGTGTTAGTGATCGATCGTCGGGAGCAGGTCTACTTCGTCATCGTTCGCAACAGCTTGGACGAACAAAACTGGTTGAATTCATCCACCTCACAAGCGTCACAGAAAGGGGATTCATAATGCTGTTCTGGTTCACGTTGCTTCAATCCTTACCGATCGCTTCTCCGGAAGAAGTCTCTCTTCAGCAAACCGACTCCGACTTTCGGGAACCGCAACCCCTGCTCGCCCAAACAGCCCCTCCCTCCCAGGCATTGATAGGACAACTTGGCGGAAGTGGGTTACTCATTCTGCCAGGATTAGTTGCAGGGCTGATTTTTCTCCTGCTCTTTAGTGTCTGGGCCTATACACGGGTCTACGTCATTACCCCCAATAACGAAGCCTTTGTGAGAACCGGGGGAATTTTTGTTAAACGAAAAATGGTTATCCTGAATGGGGGCTGTGTGGTGCTTCCCGGTTTTCATGAACTGACACGGGTGCCCCTACGGGAACTGTCGATCGACGTGGAACGGACGGGAAAGCTGGCTGTTCGCACAAAAGATTACCTGCGGGCCGATATGCGCGTGACATTATATGTCTGTATTAGTGCAACGGAAGAAGATGTCCTGACCGCTGCGGCTCGGCTCTCCCAAAATAATCGGATTACGCCCGAAGACATTAAAAATGCACTGGAAAAACGGGCCGATGATGCCATTCGGGCCGCAGCCAAAAATAAAGATCTGGCAGAAATCGATTCCGATAAGTTGGGGTTCGCCCAAAAAGTGCTGGAGTTGATGCAACAGGATCTCAGCAAAGTCGGTTTGACCCTCAACAACATCGCGATCTCGGAAGTTCAGGAAAGCGACACCTACGACACGAACAATTTCTTTGACGCGCAGGGGGTTCGGTTACGGACGGAAACGATCCAGCGATCGATCCAGCAGAAACGGGAAGTGGAACTGGAAACCCAGGTGGAAATCGAGCAAAAAGAACTGGATGCCCGGAAGCGATCCCTGCAAATTGCCCAGGAACAGGAAGCCGCCCGGTTAGAACAGGAACTCCAGGTGGAAGCTCTCCGGGCGCAACAGGAACGGGAAATCCAGGAATCCAAGGACCGGGAGGCCGCGACCACTCGCCGCACCAAAATTTTGCAAGATCAGGCCGTCGAGGAAGAGGAAATTCGCAAGCGACTGGCAGTACAACAGAGCCAGATCGAAGCCGACATCGCCCTGGAGGAACGGAGCAAACAACTGAAAGTCACCCAGGCGCTTCAGCAACAGGAAGCCCAGATCGCAGAAGTCACCCGTCAGCAAGCCGTAGAGTCGAGCAAGTTCCAGGCCCAGGTGCAACTGACCGAATCGGAGCGACTGGCAAAACTGGCCCAGGAAGATTTGAATATCGCGATCGCCACCAAACGCCGCGAAAGTTTCCTGGCAGAAGCCCAGCAAGCCAAGGCAGAGTCCGGGGTCATCACTGCCACCGAAGTAGAAAAGGCGGAACGTTCCCAAAAATTGGCGGTCATCGCAGCGGAACAAACCGCCCAGGAAAAACGGGTTCTGGAACAAAACGTGGTGGAAATTGATGTTTTCCGTCGCCGACGACAGGCGGAGATCGCGCAACAAGCCGCTGAACTGGAAGCCGTAGCCATCCGGACCCTGGCCGAGGCGAACCGAGATAAGTCCCTGGCGGAGGCCGAAGGATTACGGGCATTGATGGAAGCGAAGAACGTGATCAGCAACGCCAACCTGACTGCTAACTTACTGACAACCATGTGGCCCGATCTGGCAGAACGTCTCCCTGAAGTGCTTCAGGCCCTCGCCCCCCAACCGGGAGTTTTGGGGGATGCCCGCATCTATTCTTTCCCTGGCGTAAGTGGCAGCAACGGCAGCGGTGTTTCAGATATCAATAAGCTGCTGCTGTCCACTAGTGGCCTTTCCCTGATCAACACCTTGCTAGACGAAGGAAAATTATCTGGAGTCGTCAGTCAGGTTAAACAATTGTTGCAAAATCAAACTGCGAGTGAGAACGGGGCGATCGTGACCCCATCCCAACCCCCTCCAGACGCATAAGAATCGACAAATTAATAAAGTACCAGTCACCGGGCTTTGGCTTTGCTCAGCCCTCAATTTCTCCCAGGTTGAGCAAAGTCGAAACCCGATCGCCAGGTTATTATTTTGCTGAATGTTCCTGACAACAATCTTTCCCAATCAGTAACAAACCATCACAATCCTCCCTGTTTCAAGCCATCCCCGGAGAATTAGAGTAGAAGAAGCCCCTAATCCGGGCATATTGAGGTATGTCCGTCATGCCTTCAGGGTGCGCTGCAAGCTCTCATTCCCCTACCCATCGGTTGCATGTTAGAACCTCCTCCCACCCACACCCCCCACCCCTCTGCTGAACCCGGCAATCCTGCGACCATCAGCAAAACCGTCCTGAAGCTTGCTGAACCAACCTTCCCAGAACAAGCTCCCACCCTCACCGTCGCGGAGCCGATCGCCACTGCAATGCTACACCTGATCGACATGGTGAATCACTTACGATCACCCGGAAGTGGCTGGCCCGCGAACCTGGAACAAACCCCCCAAAACCTCGCGCCCTATGTTTTAGAAGAAGCCTACGAGGTTTGGAGCGCAGTTCAAAACAGCCCAGTCCCGATCCTGCCCCTCCACTCCATCGGTGGCACGTCCCAGGAAGATTTTCTGCAACACTACTGTTCGATCGAACAACTCGCGCCCCGCTTGCTCTGGAGCCTCGCCCGGACCTCCTATGACATCATGCAACTGGTTGGTGGGATTCCGGGCCAGGTCTGCAAACCGGGGGAATCCTGGCAGTCTGGCATGCTGCGCCTCGTTCCCGTGCTCGAAGTCAAAACCCCGATCGCAGACTGTTCTCTCGATCTCGTGACCCACTCCCTATCCCACGAAACGTTCCTGACGGATCAGGTGGTGCGATCGGAGCAGGGCAGCCTTTGCCCTGCTCCGATCTGGGGGGAAAACCTGCTGCAATCCCTGACCCGCCAGGTCCAGGCCGTTGCCCCTGATATTGCTCTGTTTATGGCAGGGGCCGAAGCGGATTTGCTGGTTCCCGGACAGCCCTGGCAAGCAGGAGTTGTTCGGTTAAGGCTGCATCTGGAGTTCACGCCAGAACCGAGGCTCCTCTCCCTTCCGGGGAAGATTGATCACGAGTCCCAACCCCCTAGCATTACCGAGTTTCCCCTCCGGTTGACAGACCCTACCTTCCTCCAGCAGGTGACTCAAGAACTGCTCATCCCTCAGTTGATCAGTTTTCTAACCCTCCATCCCCTGGAAGCTCTGTTAGATCAAGAGGAAGAAGCGATCGTCGAACAATTCATCCACATCGCCCACCATCTCGTCAACCATTTGCATTCCAGTAGTGCAAATGAGTCCCATCCTCTCTTAAAAACAGATTGTTTAGGAAGTGGGTGGCTCCCCCAATGGTTCTGGCAATTAACCCGTGTTTCCCCAGAGTTAACCCAATTGATGAGTGGGATTCCGGCGCGGGTTTTGCAGCCCCAGCAAGATTGGGAAACGGGATTATTGCGCCTACTGGCGATGATTCATTTGACGATCGATGGTCAGATCTGGGTGATGGATCTGGCAACGGGACACCTCCTCGATCAGGCTCCAGCCCTGCTCAATTCCACTGTGGTTGTTCAGTCTCGCAACCATGAGTTTTGTCAAGAACCGGAACGGATTGAGGTGCTATTTGAACGGTTAGACCTTCAGATGCTTGGCTCCATTTCCCTACTTCCCTTATTGAGACGGGGATGTCAAATTGAGTGCAAGATGGATCAGGAAGACTGGCAATCTGGATTCCTCCAACTTCATCTGGGATTTCATCTGTATCCCCTGGCTTCTACCTATCCTTAGCTGCCGATGCCTGATTTGTTATGTATGTCTATGCCCTGTTGCCAAAACCGGACAATCCGTTAGTTCTGCCAATGGGGATCATCGAACCCCTGCGGATGATCCAAACGCCCGACCTGGCTGCCGTTGTTGAGTTAGAAGTTCCCTGGGAAGATCTAGAACAGCGTGATGAGCGTTTGATTCAGGCAGTGCTGGCCCACGATCGCGTTATTCAAAACCTCTTCTCCCAAACCGATTTATTGCCTCTACGATTCGGAACCCAATTTTTTTCCGTAGAAACCCTGACTCGTCATCTCGAAAGTCACCGTCAGGAATATCTCGATAAGCTGCGTCACCTTAAAGGAAAAGCCGAGTACACGCTACGGCTCATTCCCCTTCCTCCTCCAGAAGATACCGCTCCTCTGACAGAACTTCCAGGTCGGGCCTACTTTCTGGCAAAGAAACAGCGCTACACCTCCCAAATCGAGTGGCAGCAACAACAGGAAGCCCAGTTAGAAGCGTTCAAGGGAGCCGTTCTACAGTCTTCCCTGGAGGGCATCATTGGGGAACCTCAGGAGGACACTGCTCGCATTTATCTCCTAGCCCCTCGCACCGATGAGTCTTCTATTCTAAACTTCTTAACCGACTGGCAAAGTGCCTGCCCAGGTTGGCAATTTGTTCTGGATGACCCGCTGCCTCCCTATCACTTTATGTAGGTCCAGCACAATTCATGAGTATTGGGAGATTTCCAGCAAACAATTTCCCTGCTGGTTTCGGCTCCGCTCAAGCAATGTTCGTGCCCTGAGCGAAGCCGAAGGGCAACTCATCGGTAAATTCTTTTCAAGAAATCGCCTTGACTGGAAATTGGGTAGAAGAGCAAGGTAAGGCTAGCAGCGCATTTGTTCGAAATAAGCAGATTTACGGTTGCCTTAAAGGGTACAAAGAGTGGATTGTTCCCCATTTCCCCTCTGGATGATTTTAAAGATTTAGTTCATAATAAATTCACATTCATAGTGAAACCAGATTTAACAGGCTCTTGGCAGAACTGTTAACAGTCTACAAAACAGCAAGTTTCTCAAAACTTAGCTTGCTTTTTCCCCTGTCTTCGTTCGTGTGTTTTCCCCTACTTTCCTATCATTTAGGTATCCTACGTAACCTTACGGAAATTAATGCTAAAGGCAGATAGTCTTTTGAAGGATGTTCATATATTCTTTAAGAAACCTCAAGATAGATGTAGTTTGATTAAAGTTTCACAAGGAACGCTAAGTCCTATGAGCGTGAGGGAAAAACCTTTGCATGTAGAAAAAAGACTGGAAAAGCGCCCGATTTTACAATCGAAGTGTGTAGGCTCCCGTTTTGAACCAGTGGTTCTAGAGCGCATGTTTACGACAATTCCTCCAGAGCGCACCGGAGTGAACGGGGAATATGACTATCACGGTCTTGCAAAGCGAGTGGCTTTGGCTCTGAGTCAAAAATTACAGTTAAGTGAAGTTGCGAATCTCCATGTCTCTCAACGAGGTAGAGTCGTCATTTTGAAAGGAGAAGTCCCGAATCGTCGAGTTCTCCAACGTATTATTCATATTGCTAAAGAAGTTCCTGGGACGCTGGATGTAGAAATACACCGAATTTTGTTTGCCGCTTAGGATCTGACAAGAACGCTTGAGTAAAGAATGCTCTATTGTCCGGGTGGATCGGGGTTCCCTCGCTATACTGGATTGAAACCGTTTGAACTGGAATTTTCAGAAACGTCGCAAAATACGTTGTCATCTCTAAGTTCCATTCTTTTAGGCTTCAGGCAGGCTGTTGGGGTTCGCCGGAGAGTGGTAGCCAATGGATAATTTATTTAAGGGCTTTGAGCAGTTATTAGAACTGGCAAAAACGTTAGAGGAAAAAGCGGAAAAGGGAGAACTGAAGGCAGATATTCAGATTAACTCTCGATCGCTGAGTAGTATTCCTCGCCAGGGAAATATTCCTGGAGGTGCTGGAGGCATTGGTACTAGCCGCATCCGAACTCCCGGTCCCAGCCCTGCACCATCCGAAACTCCAACTAATTCATCAAATCCAGCCAATCCGAACGTCATCATCACCCCTCCTGTCTCTGAAGACGAAGAGGATAGTACCGGAGGCGTTTCTCTAACCGATGTCGGTGGACTGGGAGACATTTTACAGGAATTGCGGGAACTGGTGGAACTTCCCCTCAAGCGTCCAGACCTGCTAAAGAAAATGGGACTGGAACCCACACGAGGAGTTCTGCTGGTTGGCCCCCCTGGCACCGGGAAAACCCTAACCGCCCGTGCCCTGGCGGAAGAATTAGACGCGAACTATATTGCAATCGTTGGCCCGGAGGTGATGGGCAAACACTACGGAGAAGCAGAAGCCCGGTTGCGGAGCATTTTTGAAAAAGCTTCGCGATCGGCTCCCTGTCTCGTTTTTATCGATGAAATTGATACGTTAGCGCCCGATCGCAGCAAAGTAGAAGGGGAAGTCGAGAAGCGCCTTGTTGCCCAACTTCTGGGTTTGATGGATGGGTTTGCTAAACTCTCAGGGGTCATTGTGCTGGCAGCCACCAATCGCCCCGATCACCTTGATCCCGCCCTGCGTCGTCCGGGCCGGTTCGATCGTGAGGTGCAGTTCCGGGTGCCCGATCGTGAAGGGCGATTGGAAATTCTCAAAATTCTAACCCGCTCCATGCCCCTGGATAGCTCAATTGATTTGGAGGTGATCGCGGATTTGAGTGTGGGACTAGTGGGAGCCGACTTAAAAGCCCTGACCCAAAAAGCAGCCTATACCGCTCTGCGTCGCCAAGTGCCCTCTCTGAAAGCCCCCCTGCCCGACAATATGACGATTAGCCAGGAGGATCTACTCCTGGCGGCACGGGAAATTAAACCCTCGGTGCTGCGATCGGTGGAAGTCGAAGCTCCCAACGTCCAATGGGATGAAATTGGAGGGTTGGAGGAGATCAAGCGGAAGTTGCAGGAATCGGTTGAAGGGGGTCTGCTCTATCCAGAACTCTATCGCCAAACGGGGGCGAAAGCGCCCAGAGGGATTCTGTTGTGGGGTCCACCCGGAACGGGGAAAACCTTATTGGCAAAAGCCGTTGCCTCCCAGGCGCGGGCCAACTTCATTGCCGTGAATGGCCCTGAACTGATGACTCGTTGGGTTGGGGCAGCGGAACAGGAAGTGCGGGAATTGTTTACCAAAGCCAGACAGGCCGCGCCTTGTGTTGTTTTTATTGATGAAATTGATACCCTGGCTCCCGTGCGCGGTCAGCATCAGGGGGATTCGGGCGTGAGCGATCGGGTCGTTGGTCAACTGCTGACTGAACTGGATGGCTTGCAGGGATGCCCGAATGTGATCCTGGTGGGAGCCACCAATCGTCCTTCTGCTCTGGACCCCGCCCTTCTCCGTGCCGGACGCTTAGACCTGCAACTAAAGGTCGATCTGCCCAATCTGGAAAGCCGACTGGCAATTCTGCAAGTTCACAATCAAGACCGTCCGCTGGAAGAGATCGATTTGACCGAGTGGGCCACCCAAACGGACGGGTGGAACGGTGCCGACCTCGCTTTATTGAGCAATCAGGCAGCCTTGGAAGCCATTCGTCGCTATCGAGTGCAGGGGCAAACCGACCCTACTCAGATTCGCATTACCGCTGAAGACTTCCAGTTGGCGTATCAGGCATTAATGCAACAACGGCAAGCTTAGGAAGGCAGAGGACAGAGCCAATCCCTCTTCAATACAGAAATATTAATCCATCCATTCTTCTTAAGATCTATGATTCCTGATCAGACTCCCGATCCGGTGCGGCAACAAGCTTTGACCTATTTGACAGCCCAGTTTGTTGCTCAGGGCCATCCGGAACAGTACGCTGTCTATCTGGCAACCACGACCATCTTTCAAGCAGATCTGGATTTGCGAAATGCCCAGATGTCTCGGTTGTTGGCCTGGTTGAAACAAGAACAGCCGACGGTCTACCCGCAAGCGCTGGCCCTGGTCGAGTCCACCCGCGAGGAGTTTGAGAATCGAGTGCAGCGATCGTAATTGTGTCATCCTCCCCATCTCCCCAGGTTTGGAAATATCGCCTCACGTTACTCCTGAGCTTGCTCATCCTCATTCCTCTGGGGTACTTTGTGCGCTTCTACGGAGGAGGCACCCATTGGCTCAGTGATTTTTTGGGCAGTGTGGCCTACGAAATCTTTTGGATTTTACTGGTGCTACTGATCTGGCCCCAAGCGTCAGTATCCGGGGTTGCAATCGGGGTCTTTTTAGCGACTTGTTTGATTGAATTTCTCCAACTTTGGCAACTTCCCATTCTGCAAGCACTCCGCTCCACTTTCCTGGGAAGACTAATCTTAGGAAATGTTTTTTCCTGGAAAGACTTCCTCTCCTACTTCTTAGGGAGTATCGCTGGCTGGTTTTGGGGACAATCGCTGCATCATCGTTACAGCATCAAGTTTTATCGCAACTAACCCATCTCCAGAAGTTCTTCATCTTTGAGACTTAGGATGAAATAAAGAGGGTTTAGGACACCCTGATGCTTAAAATGTTTGAACACTTCAAAGACGTTCAAGCGTTGCATTGGAATGGACCGATCCCCCTCCCCCCGTTACATTGATTCATCTCGTTCGATCTTATCTTTACCGCTGATGGTTGTTGGTCCATGAATACATCCACCTCTAAAAATGTCCTACCCAAGTGCCCGACCGGAGTTCGAGGACTGGATGAAATAACAGACGGGGGATTGCCGAAGGGCCGTCCAACCCTGATCTGTGGGTCCGCAGGATGCGGCAAAACCCTTTTGGGAATGGAATTTCTCGTGCGGGGAGCCACCTTATACGACGAACCAGGCGTTTTCGTTGCTTTTGAGGAAACCGCTGAAGAACTCACGCAGAATGTGGCATCTCTGGGGTGGGATCTGGAACACCTCATCCAAGAGAAGAAGTTGGCGATCGATCACATTGCGATCGATCCCCAGGAAATCCATGAAACTGGAGACTATGACCTGGAAGGGCTGTTCATCCGGTTAGGGGCTGCGATTCAATCCGTTGGGGCCAAGCGGATCGTTCTGGATACGATCGAGGTACTCTTTACCAGCCTCTCAAACAGTGCCATTATCCGCTCAGAACTCCAACGGTTATTCCGCTGGCTTAAGGCTCAGGGAGTTACCACAATTATCACAGGCGAGCGGGGAGAAAAGACCCTCACCCGCCAGGGGCTGGAAGAATACGTCTCCGATTGCGTCATTCGACTCGATCAACGCCTGAATGAAGAATTGGCGACGCGACGGTTACAAATCTTGAAGTACCGGGGGTCTAGCCACGGCACCAATGAATATCCATTTCTCATTGAGGAAGATGGAATTTCCGTTCTGCCCATCACTTCTGTCAAACTCGATCACTCTGTATCGGACGATCGAATTTCTTCTGGCATTCCCCAGTTAGATGCAATGTTGGGAGGGCAGGGGTTTTACCGGGGCAGTAGCATCCTGATCACCGGAACCGCAGGCACCGGGAAAAGTACAATCTCGGCTCACGTTGCCTACGCAGCCTGTCTTCGGGGAGAACGTTGCCTGTATCTGGCTCTCGAAGAAGCGCCCCAACAGATTTTACGCAACATGCGATCGGTCAATCTGGATTTAGAACCCTTTGTAGAACGGGGATTACTTCATTTCAAAGCCGTTCGCCCAACGGCCTACGGATTGGAAATGCATCTGGTAAAAATCTTCAGTTGGCTCCAAACCTACCAGGTGACAACGGTCATTATGGACCCGATGAGTAACCTGAGTCTGAGCGGCACCCTGAATCAGGCCAGAACTTTTTTCATTCGCCTGATTGATTTTCTGAAAGCCGAGCATATTACTGTTCTGTTGACCAACCTGACGGCAGGTGGAAGCCCACTGGAACAGACGGAGATCGGGGTTTCATCTCTGATCGATACCTGGTTAGAATTGCGAACGCTCGAACGCAGTGGAGAACGTAACCGAGTTTTATATATTCTCAAATCGAGAGGTATGGAACACTCGAATCAAGTTCGAGAATTTTCCCTCTCCCGTCAGGGCATCGAGTTACGAGAAGCCTATATCGGTCAGGGAGAGGTTCTCACAGGAAGCGCCCGCCTCGCCCAGGAAGTGAAGGAACGGCAGACAGTTCTGGCCCGGCAGCACGAGTTTGAGCGCAAACAACGGGAATTTGAACGGAAGCAAGCGATCGTTCAGGCCCAAATGGCCGCTCTCCAGGCCCAACTTCAGGCAGAGGAAGAGGAACTGCGACTGATGCAAAAACAGGAGGAACTTTACCATCAAAACTTGATAGTAGAGCAAGAAGCAATGGCCTATTCCCGGAAGGCTGAGCATATCACCTTCAATTCAGACCTATCTTAAGCTGTGGGGCAACTGACATGAATCATGAGCGAAATGAAGCGTTCCAGCCTCCCATCGGCCAAGATAGGCTCCTGGATGAAGAACCCATCTATTACCTGCGGTTATACATTGCAGGGAAAACTCCGAATTCCGTTAGGGCGTTGCGAAATATTCACAAGATTTGCGAGGAACATCTGAAGGATCGCTACCAGCTAGAAGTGATTGATGTTCACGAAAGCCCCCACCTGGTCCTATCGGAAAACATCGTTGCCATCCCGACGCTCATCAAGAAACTACCTCTGCCGTTACAGCGGATTATTGGAGATATGTCCAATACAGAACGAGTTTTGTTGGGGTTAGATCTGCTTAAACACGGTTGAATTCTGATCAATCGTACATTCCCTTTGCCTTCTGTCCTCTACCGATTACCCACAAAAACCAAAAAACTGATAGGTGTTGATACACCTATCAGCCTCTTCAACAAATCAATTAACAAACCAATCAACAAGCTTAACCAACAGAAACTAATTTAAAAAACTAATTTCAACTAGTTAAAAACTTTGCCGAAACTCGTTTGGGCTTGCCTCAGAAAAAATCATTCCTAAAACCAGATTTCTAAGAAACATATCCGGAGAACAAAGCCTCAGAAAAGCCTCAGAATTTTGCCAGTTTTTCTAAATGATTGTTTCTAACAGCTTAGAAGCGGCGGTAGCCACCTCCACCTCGGCCCTCACGACGGCCTCCCCCTCCTTGATTCCAACCGCCTCCGTTGGATCTGGGTTTTTCTTCCCGAGGTTTGGCCTTATTAACCTTCAGGTCACGGCCCATCCATTCTGCACCGTCTAATGCTTCAATAGCAGCGGCCTCTTCTGCATCCGTTGCCATTTCGACAAAACCGAAGCCCCGCATCCGGCCTGTTTCACGGTCAGTAGGTAACTGAACCCGCTTCACAGTCCCATATTCTGCGAAAACTTCGCTCAAGTCTTCTTGTGTAACCTGATAAGACAGATTACCAACATAAATCGCCATAAAACACCTCAGGAATCGAGAAATTGAAGAGTCAGATTCGGAGAGGTGCTTGAAGAAATACTCAGAAACAAACTCTACCGCTAAACTCAGTCGATTTCATTTTAATACAAGATCCGATGGTGCAACCATTCTTAAAAAGAATTAAAGTTTATTTCCATACCGTAAACTTTTATCCCTATCGTCAGTTTCCTCAATCCTTAACACCTCAGGAGGTAAACAGGAAAAGGCGATGGGGGAATGGGTGACAGGATGAATCAGGGTCAGATGGTAAGCATGGAGATGGTAGCCACAATCTCCAGGAACAGGAAGTTTTTTTCCGTCTTTCAAAAGGGGTTTGGGAATGCCTCCGGGATCATAGAGCGGATCACCCAGGAGGGGATAGCCCAGACTAGCGAGGTGAATCCGAATCTGATGGGGGCGACCTGTGAGAATGGTCACTTCTAGCAGAGTTCGATCGCACCACCGTTGCAGCACCTGCCCCTCACTGTAAGCCGCACTGCCTTCAGGATTTGCACCATACACATATCCCAATACAGAATGGACCAGTTTTCCAATGGGTTGCGTGATGGTAAACGTCTCAGGAATATCCCCTGGACCCACGAGGACACGATAAGTTTTACGAATGTGTCGATCGCGCATCTGCTGGCTCAGGTGAGCGCGGGCCAGAGGCGATCGGGCCAGCAGCATCAAGCCAGAAGTGCCCCGGCCCAACCGATGGATGGGTAAGGGTGTTTCCTGGGGATAGCGCTGTTGTAGTTGCCAGAGCAGGGTATGTTCCAGAAACCCACCCCCTGGCAGGACAGGTAAGCCAGCAGGCTTTGCCACAACCATCAGATCCGGATCTTCATGCAGCACTGAGAAATTGAGGGGTACGTCCGGTTCTTCCCAAGGAGGACGATGGTAGGTGAGATGTTGGCCCATTTGCAGGAGGGTTTCGGGTAGTACAGGGTTTCCCTCTAGCAACACCTGACCTGTCGCAATGCGATCGCCCCATTCTTCTGGCGTTGAGTGGGTATATCGATCGCAGTAGTATTCCAGAACTGTTTTTCCGGCACTAGTGCGATCGATCTGGTCCCGGTAAATCCATCCTTGATTCAACATTGTATGGGGGTTTTATCAAGTAGCAAGGCCCTTTCCCTGCAAAATCTCTCTACAGATACTAACGGTTATCCTTTCCTGACTGAAATGATACCTACAGAACATTGAGTATTCATATAAGAGAGGACCGAGCGTGAAAATCGGGGCACATTACCTGGGCGATGGAAACTGTGAGTTTAGGGTTTGGGCACCGATGAAGAAACAGGTAGCGGTGCAGTTGCTCACCCCAGAAGCGCGGACTATTCCCCTGGAACAGCAGACGGATGGCTACTGGCAGAAGACCCTCCCGGATATCCAGCCCGGAACCCTATATCGTTATGAACTGGATGGAAATGAAGCCCATCCGGACCCTGCTTCCTTTTATCAACCGGAAGGCGTTCACGGGCCTTCGCAAGTCATCGATCCTGCCTTTAAATGGACAGATGGCACCTGGAAAGGAATTCCGCTAGAGTCAATGATTCTCTATGAACTTCATGTCGGGACATTTACTCCAGAAGGAACTTTTGAAGCCATCATTTCCCGTCTCAAGGATTTGCGGGAAACGGGTGTAAATGCGATCGAACTCATGCCGATCGGTCAGTTTCCGGGAGACAACACTTCAGAGGCAGAACTGGCCTATCGCAACTGGGGATACGATGGAGTTTTTCCCTTCGCAGTCCAGAATTCCTATGGAGGACCACAGGGGTTAAAAAAACTGATTGATGCCTGTCATCGAGAAGGAATCGCAGTGGTTTTGGATGTGGTGTATAACCACTTCGGTCCCGAAGGTAATTACATGAGCCACTTCGGACCTTACTTTACAGAAATTTACCGCACCCCCTGGGGGGCTGCGATGAACTTTGACGATGCCCATAGTCCAGGCGTGCGAAATTACTTTCTGCAAAATGCCCTCTATTGGCTCCGGGACTTCCACTTTGATGGATTAAGGCTGGATGCAACCCAGGCGATTTATGATTTAGGCGCGAAACATTTCCTGCAAGAATTGGCAGAAGTCACCGCCGTTCTTTCTCAAGAAGAGGGCTGGCAGCGATATCTGATTGCCGAGAGTGATCTGAACGATCCCAAAATGATTCGATCGCCCGACCGGGGAGGCTATGGCTTAGATGCCCAATGGTGTGATGATTTCCATCATTCCCTTCATGCTTTACTGACGGGAGATAACCAGGCGTACTATCAGGACTTTGGGAAGTGTGCCCATCTTGCAAAGGCTTACGAAGACAGCTTTGTGTACGATTGGAAATACGCCCCCCATCGGTATCGATTTCATGGCATCTCTGGGCGCGATCGTCCTCCTTCCCAATTTGTGGTTTTCACCCAAAATCATGATCAGGTGGGAAACCAAATGTTAGGCCGAAGGCTTTCCCAACGCCTTTCGTTTGAAGCCTTGAAACTTGCTGCCGGAGCGATTTTTCTATCTCCCTCTCTTCCCATGTTATTTATGGGAGAAGAATATGGGGAAGATGTACCCTTTACCTATTTCATCAGCCATTCCCAACCTGATCTCATTCGTATGGTGCAGGAAGGCCGGAAAAAGGAAGGGGAAGCCTTTCATTACGAGTGTGATCCGCAAGATCCCCAGGCGATCGAGACTTACTTGATCTGCAAGTTGCATTGGGAAAAGCGCCAACAAGGTTCCTATCAAGTGTTACTCAACTTCCATCGCCACTTGATCCAGTTACGCCAAAGCCATCCTGCCTTACTGAACTGGGAACGGGATAGTATTCAAGCCAGCGGAGATGAGGAAAAGAAATTAATTATTCTTCAGCGATCGGGTGGAAACAGCCAATTGATCTGTCTCCTGAATTTCAATCGAGAGGTCATCACAACCAACTTCCCAACGATCATCGGAACAGGCCATCAACTATTAAATTCAGCCGATGAATCCTGGAAAGGGCCAGGATCTTCCCTTCCCAAGGAAGTTTCCCAAGGGCAAGAAATCACAATTCCGGCTGAAGCGATCGTTGTTTATGAGTTTTTGAGTAATGGGTAGTGGGTAATGGGTAGTGGGTGATAGAAGACCCACTACCTATTACCTATTTAACAACTTCCAGAACTTGCCCAAATATCGCGCCACTTCACGGTTCCCTCAGTTGAGAGATACCAGCGACGAGAGACAAGATTTTCTCGTATGGGAGAAATCCCTTCCCTGAGCAACACATATTTGTAAGTAATCAACTTCCCAGCACTTTCATTAAAGGGGATTTCTGCAAACCAGGTACTTGCATTGATGTACTCCAGAGGATAGGCTTGGGCAATATCCCAATTCCCCAATTCAGGGCAATCTCCAGTGACAACGATGAATTCTCCCGGTTGGGTGTAAATTCCATTCAACTGTGCCCGGACCAGAACTTGCCCCTTCGCCCGTTCTCCAATGTGGCTCAATACCATCACTTCCCGTCGCCCTAATTCCAGGTTGGAAATCACCCCATTTTCGACCGTGACTTTGCGGTGGGTGAGCACACAGGTATGTTCGCCATCGGGTAAGCGGGTTGTGACATTGGCGATCGTCGTTGCTTCTCCACGGGTCATAGCAACAAAGCAGGTACATTTCCCATAATTACGCTCATAACAGTAAACTTCCGGGGTAATAAAGCGCTGTTGATGACTTCCCACCGAAACCGCAGGATTCAGTCGGCGTAAGCCTGAGAGCAACCGAACCCAGCGATAAACTTCCGTATCACTGTCCCACTGGGTCATCATCGGACGGTTGTAAGGATCATTTCCCCCATTCGTATCATCATGGAGATACTGTTCCGTCCCATAGTAAAGGCAGGGAATTCCACGAGAAGTCATGATCAGGGCGATCGCAACCCGCAACATTTCCGGATCGGAATTGAGGGATTGGAACCGGGGCATGTCATGGTTATCGATGAATGTCACCAATTCCGTTGCCCGGTTGTAATGATGATCCAAATCAAAAATATCCTGTACCAGTTGGAAGCCAGCCGTTGCCCCCTTACCCAACGCTTCCCGAATCGCAACACAGAGACCAAAGTCCAGAATGCTCATTCCTGAGCAGTTAGCAAACTCGATCGAAGTGGGGTCTTGAGGATGGCTAAAAATCCATTCTCCAAACACAAACACATCCGGCTTGTGATTCTGAATGTCAGCGATGAATTCTTGCCAGAACCAGGTGGGCATGTGTTTCACGGTATCTACTCGCAGGGCATCCACCCCCCGATCGAGCCATTGTTTAATCGCAGCCTTAATGTAATTCCGGTATTGGATATTGTTCTCATTGAAGGTTGCCAGACCGGATAATTCACAGTTCTGGAGTTGCCACTCGTCTTCCCAGTTGGTGACTTCCCCATAATGGTGATACCAGTGGTCTTTGTCGTCATTAAAGTCGGCAATTTTCACACCATCATCGTACAGTTCACCCTTACGACCACTGATATCTGGGTTACTGTGATTGCACACAATGTCCAGAATTAGCTTCATGTTGCGCTTGTGTACCTCTTCAACCAGGCGATCGAATGTTGTGTTGCGAGTTTCCTGGGTTTTGTTGAGGGAAGGCTCCTCATCTTTTCCAATAAAGCGGGGATTCAAGCGTTTGAAGTCCCGTGTCCAGTAGCCATGAATCGCCGCGTTCCCCACAAACAAATCTTCAATTTGCTCGAACAAAGGAGTGAGCCAGATAGCTGTCACTCCCATGTTTTTCAAATAACCCAGCTTATCAATCACCCCCTGGAGGTCGCCGCCCCAATACTTGCCCCAATCTTGACCAGAGGGGTCATACAGTTCTGGGTTTGGACCTTCGCTGTTTTCTGGATCGCCATCATGGAAGCGATCGACTACGACAAAATAAATCGTTTCTTGCCGAAACTCAATATCACGGGTGTATAGAAATTCCAGATCAATATCAATTTCTTGCTGAGGTGCTTGTGCCAGGGCATTGACTTCAACATCAGCCCGTTCTAACTCATGCTGAATCTGGGATGCCTGGGAAGGAGGAGTTGCAACCATAGGGAGTCAGTATAGGAGGAGTGGATGAATGATTTACAATCGTTTACAATTCACCAGAGAAAAGTGATTGTTTTAGCAGACTACCAGTTTCCCCAGGGGGCCGAATCTACCGCAAGCAGTACCCTGCTCTCTGCCGACAGACAAGGACTTAACGGGCTGGAGGTTGACCGAGCAAAGGTCTACTAATGGGACCGCAACTGATTCGTCCCAGGGTGACATCGGGGTCGCTCGCCGTTTCCTCTGGCAGAAAAGCACGATCGGCTTCTGAAGGCTGCACTTCGGTAATCTCACAGGAACGGGTCAGGTAATAGCCATTCTGGTTCAAACTTGGCCCTTGCCAGATTGCAAACAATTGCAAGGTATAAGGATTTCCGGGAACAATGCGCGCTTCTAACTTCCACAGGAATTCCTCGATCGCCCGATTACCCCGACGGGTCAGAGGATTTTGGGCCTCCTGATCCAACCGTTCTTTTACCAATTGATTGAGGCGATCGGGTTGTCGCCGCAAGTCCAACAACCAGAGTTCTACCTGGGACCAGAGTTTATTTTGTAATTGCTGATCTAAAACTTCCCCTGCCCGTTCTAAGATCGCCTGTCCTTGAGCCGCATTGATCACGGGAAACCCAAAGCGAGCGATCAGGGAATCTCGTCCAGCGTAGCTACTCATCAGGGCCGGGTACTGTTGGGACCACCCTTGAACCGTGAAATAGAACTGAAACCAGCAACTAATCACCAGATTACTCAAAATTAAAACCGTGATTTCCTGACGATCTTTAGGACCGGGAAGCATTGCTTTTCCATCCTTAAAAAATCTAGGACCGGAAGCAATCAGGGAAGAGATAATCGGCCAACTCACTAGCGGTACAGAGGGCACTTCATCAAACAAATTTCCAAAGAACAGAGTCGTGACTAATGCTCCCGTGATCCAGGGACCGATATCAAATTTGGCAACTTTAACGGGATGTTCCTTCGTCACCCAGGCAACCGCTGCAATCAGAAAGACCCACCCAAACAGAGACAGAAGTTCGCGCACCAGAGGGGAGGCAAGCGCCGCCATCAAGTAGGAAAAGGCACTCAACCAGGCCAGGGTTTGCCAGGAGAATGCTTTCTCTGGCAGCAACTCCTTCTGAATCCAGGCAACCTGCGATTTCAGCCAATCAAACATGGCGTACCACTCTGATCGATTGGATGGGTGAACTTAGAAGTGGGATGAAACATTACAGGTCTTTGAGCAAGGCTTCTAGAGATTCTAGCAACGGTGGTAAATCCGTTTGAACAACATCTCAAATTGTTTCCACATCTACTCAATCAATGCCGTCTCTCAATCTGCACTCAGAATTCGAGCCAGCAACACGAGAGAAATCACACTATAGCTGCAAGCATTCGCCAACAAAATCGTACTCGCCCTCGTCTGATTGCGGGGGGCTTTGACTTGAATCCGCATCCAGGCTAAACGGCGGCGGGTCCGGGCATCCATCGTCGGCTCCTCTGACAGTTCTGGCTTCTTTCCCTCCCGGATAAAATCCAGCAGATCTAATCCCCGTAGTTCGACAACAAAGGTAATTAAAAACGTGAGAAAGGCTGTCAAAATCAAAAACGTATTGCTGCCTGCTTCCTGCACCTCTGGCAAAAACTCATCAGATACCATGTAACTCACTAATTGCACTTTGAGTTGGGGAGGAATGAGCGATTCCAACTGAAAGAAGATCATCCAACCAATCACGGTAGAGAATAGGTTGAGGGAAATCGCATATTCCAGACTCACCCGCCGCGTCACCCGTAGGCCCCGATGAATCACAAAAGCTTCAATGGCGATCGTCACAAAAATAAAGAGAAATTGGAATAAATAGGTTCGCAGGGAGAGACTCAGGAGTAGCATCGATCAACCCTCAGCAGCACTGCTATGGTAGCCTGAACAAGGTCAATGGGGTGGGGAAATCTCCGCTACAATCAGACAGTAAGAGCAGAACAAGCGATATGGTCAGAACGGGGATTGGCATTCGGACAGCACAGGGTCTTTCAGAACGAATGGTCGGTCAGATCCACGTCTACGACGGGGCCGGGAAGGGCAAGTCTCAGGCAGCATTAGGGGTTGTCCTCCGCTCGATCGGCTTAGGTATCAAAACCTCTGAGCAAACGCGAGTCTTACTGCTGCGCTTCCTTAAAGGCCCAGGCCGGACCTACGACGAAGATGCAGCAATCGAAGCCCTACAACGGGGCTTCCCCCACCTGATTGACCAGGTACGCACAGGTCGAGCCGAATTTTTTGGCCCAGGCGACATTAGCCGCTTCGATCGCCTCGAAGCCCAGCGAGGTTGGGATGTGGCGAAGGGAGCGATCGCCTCTGGCCTTTACTCAGTCGTGGTCCTGGACGAACTAAATCCAGTGCTGGATCTGGAACTGCTCTCAGCGGACGATGTGGTAAAAGCACTCAAAACCAAGCCCGATTACATGGAAGTGATCGCCACCGGACGGGGGGCACCCCAGAAACTCCTCGATATTGCCGATTTGCACTCGGAAATGAAGCCTGTGGGTCCATCGGAACACGGGATTGAGGGGATCGAGATCTACACGGGTGCCGGAAAGGGAAAATCCACCAGTGCGTTGGGAAAAGCGCTTCAGGCGATCGGACGGGGAATCAGTCAGGATAAGTCCCATCGAGTGCTAATCCTGCAATGGCTGAAGGGAGGATCGGGTTATACAGAAGATGCAGCAATCGCCGCCCTCCAGCAAAGTTACCCCAATTTAGTCGATCATCAGCGCTGCGGTCGGGATGCGATTGTGTGGCGCGGGCAACAGCAGGAATTGGACTATGTAGAGGCGGAACGGGGCTGGGAAATTGCACGGGCGGCGATCGCCTCTGGTCTTTATAAAACCATCATTCTGGATGAACTGAATCCCACTGTGGATCTGGAACTCTTGCCCCAAGACCCGATCGTGGAAGCTATGCTCCGCAAACCCCGCGATACGGAAATTATCATTACGGGTCGATGCAAGAACCCTCCTGCCTATTTCGACCTCGCCAGTGTGCATTCTGAGATGATTAACCACAAACACTATGCGGAGCGGGGCATCGATTTGAAGCGAGGGGTGGATTTTTAACGAAATTTTGAATCCTCGCCCCATCCCCTTTCGGGTGAAGCCAACCAAAACTTGGGAGCCTAAAATTCTGGTACTGCACTCCTAACCGATGCAGTCAATCCAAACTCTAAACTCTAAATTTGGTTGCTCCCATGATTGAACTGCACTACTGGCCGACTCCTAACGGACACAAGATCACAATCTTTTTGGAAGAAGCAGAACTGGAATATCAGATTGTTCCCGTCAATATCGGAGCAGGGGATCAATTTAAACCAGATTTCCTGAAAATTGCCCCCAATAACCGAATGCCCGCGATCATTGACCCGAATCCGATCGATGGAGGAGAACCCATCTCAATCTTTGAATCCGGTGCAATTCTGTTATACCTGGCAGAGAAGACGGGCAAGTTCTTGCCCAGTGACCTTCGGGGTCGCAAAACAGTGACAGAGTGGTTGTTCTGGCAGATGGGCGGATTGGGACCGATGGCGGGACAAAACCACCACTTCACCCAGTATGCTCCCGAAAAAATTCCCTATGCGATCGATCGCTACGTTAAGGAAACCAATCGCCTCTATGGAGTGTTGAATAAACAACTGGAAGGGCGAGACTTTATCGCCGGAGCCTATTCGATCGCCGACATGGCCTGTTATCCCTGGATTGTGCCCTACGAACGGCAACAGCAAAATTTGGCGGACTTCCCGAATCTGCAACGCTGGTTTGCAGTCATGGGCGATCGTCCAGCCGTGATTCGGGCTTATGAGAAGGGAGAAGCATTAAGCAGCCGTCCAACCGTCAATGACGAAAGCCGCAAAATTCTCTTCGGGCAGACGGCAGGATCGATTCAGCAACCATAGGGATTACCCTTTAGAAAAGGGTAGGAACTCGTGACCGTTTGATCGTGACGCTCCTACTCTTTCCTAATCCACCATCAACACCAACCCCTTCAAATACAGCCCTTCCGGATGATAAATACTCACTGGATGGTCAGCAGGTTGAGTAAGATGATGCAACACTCGCACCCGTTTCCCAGACTCGATCGCCGCTGCCGTGATCGCCCCATTAAAATGCTCTGGCGTGACCACCTGGGAACAGGAGAAAGTAAAGACAATTCCGCCCTTTGTAAGCTTCGAAAATGCCTGCATGTTCAACCGCTTATAAGCCATCATCGCTTGATGACGGGCGGACAAACCCTTCGCAAAAGCGGGAGGGTCAAGCACGATCACATCATAGGTGTCTTCACACTGTTTGAGGAAATCAAATACATCCTTCGTGTAAGTTGCATGGGGTACTTGATGCGGATTGTTCAAGGCAACATTCTCTTCCGTCCATTCGATCGCCCGGGCGGATGTGTCCACCGAATGCACCAGACTGGCCCCCGACTGCACGGCATAAACCGAGAACCCACCCGAATAGCAGAACGTATTGAGAACCCTGCGATCAGTGACATAGTGAGCCAACAACGCACGATTTTCCCGCTGATCAATGAAAAAGCCTGTCTTCTGCCCCTCTTCCCAATCCACCCGAAAGCGATGGTTATATTCCAACACTTCGCGATCGGTCGGTTCCCCAAACAAATACGCTCCCTTGTTCTCTGCCGCCGCCTGTTTGGACAACATCAGGGCGCTTTTCTCATACACGGCCTTCAAGTCCTGACCGTACACCTGTTGCAAGGCCTGGGCGATCGCGTGACGTTGCTCATACATCCCAACCGAGTGAGCCTGAATGATCGCCGTTCCGTGGTACCAATCAATAATCAGCCCCGGAAGCCCATCCCCCTCAGCATTGACGAGGCGATAGCAAGTTGTGGCTGAATTGCCGACTAAACCCATGCCCACTCTGGCAAGGTAAGCATCTTTGAGTCGTTCGAGAAGCAGTTGTTGGAAATTTTGAATGGGTTCAAAGGCAAAGATTTTGACGGCAATGCTTCCCGTACCATAATGCCCGGTTGCCAGGTATTCCCCACTGTCGCTGTAAACCTCAACGATCGCCCCTTCTTGCAGATCATCTTGCTTTTTCTTAATAGCTCCCGAAAAGATCCAGGGGTGAAAGCGTTTAACCGCTTCTGCCTTGTGTTTTTGTAGGGTGATGCGAGGAAACGATGTCATGAGAAACCAGAGAAGGGGCGATCGGTGCTTGTTTAGTGTAGCGTTCTCCGCTACAGAGATTTCCCTCAGGAATGCAAATGGGGCACGAGGGCCAGCCAGAAAATACGGATCATGGCAATGGGGGGGGTTGGCAAAGGAGCTAAACTGCTCCAGGGATGGGGCCAGGGTAGGGTCGCATCCTGTCCCAGAGCCAGCGCAACGGCACGGGCACCCCGTTCATTAATATGGCTGGGGTCCATAAAGTATTGATTCTTTGCCAGGTTAGGCCGATTCAAGTTGCGAAAAATCAGTTGGTCGCGACGATCGAACTGTTGCATGTAATTCCAGAACTGCCGCTCATAGGCTATTCGAGTCGAGTCCATGTAGGTTGCGGTCAAGGGCAAATTGACAAAGACTAGAGGAATCCGCTGGTTGCGGGCAAACTGAGTCACACGCACTAATGCCGCATGTTGAGAGCCTCGCAAATTGAACTTGTGGTAGTCGCCGTCATAGCGCCCCGACACCCGGGGAAACTGCCGAAAATAGTGAGTTGGATTGAATTGTTGGGTAATAATTTGAAATCCTAACCTTTCGCGGTCCAGGATGGTTTCTCCGGGATCGATCGGTCCCCCGATCGCATCGGGCACCGGGCAGGGCTTCTGAACAGCGGGGGGACGCAGGGCCGCTGTTAATGTAAGCCAGAAAGGCCGTCGGTTCTGGAGCAGGGAGGCGATCGGGGCAATGGCACAGGTTTCTGGGGATTGCCCTGAAGGTCGAGACCGGAAAGCCAGAAGCGATCGAAGCCCCTGGGACACTACAATTTTCTGATACGTATGATCCGGACGACCGCTGTTAAAGGCCCGCACCCCATCTCCCCAGATAATCATCCGGGGGAGTTGATCGGGGGTCAAAATTTGCCGCAGGAGAATATCGATCACCTGCGCCGTTGCCCCGTTGATACTAAAGTTAAACACTCGCAGGTCAGAGTATCCCCGCTGCCAAAGGGTTTGCTGAAGGGTGAGGGGATCAATCCCCGACAGGGCGCGGGAACTTCCGACAATCAACACATCCGGTGGACCGGAGAGTTCCAAATATTGGTAATAGAGGACCAACTGGCGATCGAGTTGCTCACTGTTGAAGGTGGGGGAAGGAAAAACGGGAGGCTGCTGGAACAACGGGGATGGCGAAGCACTGGCAGCAGAAACGGTCAACGCAGAAGTGCCGGACGGCTCCAACCCAATTTGGACAGAACCCGAAAGGGATGCTAGGGAGGTCTGGGCAAGAAGTTTTCCTGGTTCTACGAGTGAACGATGATTTACAAGGGGATAGGTTGCCAGTAATAGCAGACTGCATAAGCTTCCTGTTCTTACTGCTAGTGTCTTAACCCATTGCATAAGCATTTACCCAAAACAGCACAGTGATTTTCTAAAGAAAGGGTTCCGTACCACGATACTCGTCTTCACAAAATTTTCGATAACGGGAGATGCAACAATTTCTTTCCTTCCTGGGGAAGTATGGACATTCTACAGCCTACGCTTGTGGGCTTTCACCGTATCGTCTAAGGGTTTGGGAACTGCGAGAGCAGATCGAAAAGGCGTACACCAATTATGAAGCAAGTTTAATGATGTGACTCAGAGTGCAAAGGCTTTTGAGTAACAATGGTAAATTTTTGGTATCAAATCAAAGGAACAAATCAAACCTTCAGTGCTATCACTGAAGGTTTTTTATTATCTTTTCAGGAGTAAAGTTATTGCCCACTGACAGGTGTTTCAGAGCCGTTGTTAGATAGGTGTACTGTTCCAAAAGGTTATACACCTGGGCAGAAACCCGAATCAGTCGCCGCAGGGGAGGGTGCCAGGGAATAACGGGCACTTCTATTTGGAATTCATGAACCAGACGATCGTACAAATCCTCTGGCAGAGAGTTCGCCAAGGGAATACTCACCATCGCCCCGGCCATTTCATCGGGACTGGGGGGAGGCACTGCCAACCCTTCACAGAGAACCTGTCGAGCCGCCAGAGCCAGGTTTCGATTGGTTGCCATTAACTCAGGCCAGCCCCCCGGCAATAAAGATCCCATAAATCGAATCGCTTCAGGGACACAGAGATAAGCGCTTGGGTCCCCCGTTCCCATCCAATCAAATTCCAGGTGAAAGCGACTTCGATGCTTCCTTGGATCATTAGCCCCGTGACTAATCGTCAGGGGTCGAATTTGTGCCTGACGATCGCGTTGCACATACAAAAATGCGGCTCCCTTGGGAGCGCATAGCCATTTGTGGCAATTCCCTGTGTAGTAGGTTGCCCCCAATTCAGTCAGGTTCAGAGGGATCATTCCCGGTGCATGGGCACCATCGATCAGAACTTCAATCCCTTGTGTTCTCAGTGCTTTCGTAAGTGATGCGATCGGAAAGATCAAAGCCGTCTGACTGGAAATGTGATCCACGAGGACAAGCCGAGTTCTTTCTGAAACCTTTGCCAACACTGCTTCTAGCATTTGTTCGGGATCTGTGATGGGAAAAGGCACTTCTGCAACAACGATCGTTGCTCCAGAAGTTTGAGCCACATAATTCAGAGCATTGCGACAGGCATTGTATTCATGGTTTGTCGTTAATAGCTCATCCCCGATTCCCCACTGCGGCATCAGAGACCGCAACACCGCATTCACCCCAGTCGTTGCATTAGGAATAAAGGCCAATTCCCCGGACTCCGCCCCCACAAACGCCGCCAGGTCCGATCGCGCTGTATCCAATAACTCCTCAATCTCGCGCCCCAGGAACTTGAGGGGTTGGGCTTCTAACCGATCGCGCCATCGTTGCTGGGCTTCTAACACAGGGCGAGGACAGGCTCCAAAGGCTCCATGATTCAAAAATGTCACCCTGGGGTCAAGGGACCAGAAGGATTGGTAAGAAGAAAATGGCACGGTTTTAGTGGGGCAAAAGGATGAACGCGATCGAGGATTTCAAAGATCCTCATCTACTATACTGAAAGCAAAAGCAGCTTCTTGATGGTCAATGAAAACTGATTCCTTACAATCAAACCTTTCAGCTTGAAGAGTTTTTGCGACGTGCTCTCAAACCAGAATTTATTTAAAGAGATCTAAAATCCAAGATTTTCATGACGCATGCTAGGAACAACCTATCTACCCCCGATCGCATGAGTTTCGCTGAGCGTGTCCACGAACTTCAAACCCTGCTCCTTTCTTTCCATCCCATTATTGTGATTGAAACCGTTGAAGAAGAACGGGTCCAGACACTTCTTCAGACAGTGGTGCAAGAGATGAAAATCTCCCTCTTTGAGTGGAGCATTACGCAGGGCTTAGTGCGATCGGCTACTGATAACCGTTGGGTCGATGAATGCACCCCCCCCAAACCTGCCACCCTGGACAATACTCTGGAACCACTGCAAGTGCTTCAGTATATCCAGGACTTGCCGATTAAGGCCGTGTTCTTACTCAAGGATTTTGCAAAACACCTGAATGACCCCCTGGTGGCTCGTCAATTGCGGGAAGTTGCCCAGATCTTTTCTAAGAAAGTCTCAGCGCTCGTTTTAAGTGGCGATAGCATCACCCTGCCCTCCGAAGTTGTCCATGATGCCGTGTATTTCGACTTAAAACTTCCTGGGCGGGATGAATTGCAACAGGCCGTCTCTGAGGTGGTGCGATCGTTAACCACCAAAAACCGCATTCAGGTGCAACTGCAACCCCACGAAACCCAGACTCTGGTGCAGTCCCTCCGTGGGATGACCTTAAAGCAAGCCCGTCAGGTCATTGCCTATGCAGCCTTGGAAGATGGCAAGTTAACGGTCAGTGACATTCAACCCATTCTAGACCGCAAGGCCCAGATTATTCGAGAAGGCGGGGTGCTGGAGTGTTTACCTCCAGAGCAAGTCGGACTGGAATTGGGAGGATTTACTGGACTGAAACGCTGGCTGGCACGCGCCAAAGTTGGATTCAGCACCCAGGCCCGATCGCTGAACCTGCATCCACCACGAGGCATTCTGATTGTGGGAATTCAGGGTTGCGGGAAATCCCTGGCAGCAAAGGCGATCGCCCAGGAATGGAAGTTACCGCTGTTACGATTGGATGCGGGCAGATTGTATGACAAGTTTGTGGGGGAATCGGAAAAGAACTTTCGACAGGCGATTACCCTGGCGGAGTCGATGGCTCCCACTGTTTTGTGGATAGATGAGATTGAAAAGAGTCTTGGAAATAGTAACAACGGTGATGGAGACGGAGGGTTAAGCCGTCGTTTATTTGGGTCGTTTCTGACCTGGATGCAGGAAAAGGCAGAGGAAGTCTTTGTGGTAGCAACTGCGAATAACATTTCCCAAGTTCCCCCCGAATTACTGCGGAAAGGGCGGTTTGACGAAATTTTTTATGTTGATTTACCCGATGTCCAGGAACGGGGTGCCATTCTCCGCATTCACCTGACCTATCACAAACAATCGCCACAAAATTTTGATATGCCTGCCCTGATTGCCGCTACAGACGGGTTTAGTGGGGCAGAAATTCAACAAGCGATCGTCACCGCTCTTTACCATACCCTTTACTTGAATAAGCCTCTGGACACGGCTCTGCTGTTACAGGAGATCAAGAGCACCATTCCCCTCTCCGTATCCCGACGGGAAGACGTGGAACAACTGCGATCGATCGCCCGCGAAAGATTTGTGAGCGTCCGCTAGCACCCGAACCGTGATCCAGCAGTTCCTATTCAGGGTATCCTGCACCCCAATCCGTCTACTCAATATCCCCTTCTGCCCTCTGCCTCTTTCCTCCCATTTCCACCCCAGCATTCTATCTATGGATGGACGGATCAGGGGGCATTGCTTGTTTATGGTTGTATTGAAGAGAAAATACAATTCTTAATGTCTTTCTCATCTAACTTCCATTTAATTCAACTGTAATTAGGCAACTTTCCTATGGCTGTAGCAGTCAGTTCCGATCGGGTCACGAGCGGGGCATTGCGAGATCTTCCTTCTCCCGTAGCCTCCCCTGACTACCATGCAGCGGAACTTCAATTCATTAATTTTTTAGCAATTCCTGACTTGGATCACTGGGTTCGTTCCCAACCAGAGGAGGCTACCCAGTTTGAAGCAACGATCGCGGCGGCGATCCAGGCTGCCTATCCGTCAGGTGCTTCTCTGGGTACAATCAGTGAGGCTCATCTCTTCCTGCAACGAATTCTTTATCGCATCAATCGGTTAAATCTCTTCTGGTATGACGATTTGCAGAGCTATGAAAATGAGCGATCGTTTTATTTGCAGCAGCTTCGTAATGTGATTGAATCTCCCTGGCAAGCCTGGGAACTGGCTCAACTGGATGTTGCTCACTTACAAAAGTTAGATGTGCAACAAGCCCTGATGGAACGGTGCGAAGCGGATTTGAACCCACCCATCACGAACAATAAACGCTACCTGCGGGAAGAGATGTCCGTAGAGGGATATCGTCATCTGCTGGCGATCGCCTCCCTGGATGGGCTGGTAGAAGCGAGTCGTCTCTCGCGAATTTTAGGAGGGGCCAGTAACGAGGTCCAGGCAACCTTAATTCGGGTGTTGTTGGAAGAGTATGGGAACGGTCGTCTTCCCCGGAAGCACTCAACTTTCTTCGCCAAAATGATGGCAGAATTGAGCCTGGATACGTCTCCAGAAGGCTATTTCCACCTCGCCCCCTGGGAAGTATTAGCAACCATTAATCACAACTTCTTACTCACGGAATGTAAACGTTATTTCCTGCGCTACAACGGTGGCCTGACCTATTTTGAAATTGCAGGCCCAACTTTTTATACCGATTACTTGCTGGCAGCAAAACGATTGGGATTGTCTGACCTGGCAATGGGATATTGGGAACTGCACATCCGAGAAGACGAACGGCATGGACAATGGATGTTGCACGAAGCCGCCCTGCCCCTGGCAAAGATGTACCCCCAGTTTGCCTGGGAATTGGTATTGGGATATGACCAGGAAAAATTGATGGGCGATCGGGCCGGAGATGCGGTCATTCAGGCAGTCAAGCAAGCAGAAAAGGGGCATGGGTAATGGATCATCGGGAATAAGTCATCGCAACCCATCACCCATTACCCATTACCCCTTTACTCACTCCTTACTATGAAAGAAACATTATTAACGTCAACCGTTGCGGTGCAACCTTCCTCACCCAACGAAGTCTTTTTTTGTCCAGAAGAATCCCAATTTTATTCTCAATGTTTAGAAAAGATGGTGCTAAATTCCTGCACTCAAGGCGATCGGGTGGTAGAATTTGGGGCTGGGGATGGTAGTCCTGTGATTAGTGGTTTGCTAAAAACAAACTTTGCCGGATTGATTCATGGCTATGAACTAAACCCCGCAGCTTGCAAAGTTGCCCAATCCCGTATTGAAGAATATCAGTTGACCCATCAATACACAGTTCATAATCGGTGTTTCTTCCAACATGCCCTTGCGGATGCGGATTATTTGATCGCCAACCCACCCTATTTACCTGCTCCAGACGACGATCTGTATATGCCTTCCCTGCATGGAGGCAGTGACGGGGCAACAATTACGATGCAACTGTTGGCAATGGAATATCCGGCTGTTTTGCTGATGATTTCGGCTTACTCCAATCCCGTCGAGACGATCGACTATGCCCTAACTCAGGGATATCAGGTAGTGGATTTTATGGTTTCTCCCCTTAAGTTTGGGTATTACAGTTGTGAACCCAAGGTGAGAAATACGATCGCCACCCTGCAACAGCAACGGAAAGCCTTCTTTTCACCCAATATCTATTTCCTGGCAGGGGTGTTATTCAAACAACGCAAGCCTAATCAAGTCGATCTATCCAGGGAACTTTTACAAGTGATGACTGTGTTGTAGTTGAAAATGAATTAGATTTCGACGGTGCTCAGGTTACTTAGGAATTTGCAACTTGATAAAGGACCAGTCACCGGACTTGGCGGGTTGAGCACACAGTCAAAACCCACCTTCTCCTAACGTTGCAAACTGCGTGGATCAAGGGCATCCCGCAACCCATCTCCCAGCAGGTTAAAGGCCAGTACCGTCAGCACAATCAACGTAGCAGGGGGCCAAATTAACCAGGGTTGCAACACAAGAATGGATGCATTTGTTGCGATAGACAGCATGTTTCCCCAGGAGGGATCAGGTTGCTGAATTCCCAGCCCAATTAAGCTGAGAACTGACTCTGCGACAATAAAACTGGGAATTGCCAGCGTCGCTGAAATGATGACATAGGTAGACGTTTGGGGAAGCACATGACGCAGGATTGTGTAGAAGGGACGACCTCCCATTGCCCGTGCCGCCTGAACAAATTCCCGTTCCTTAATGGACAGCACCTGTCCTCGAATGACCCTTGCGAGTCCAGCCCAACTGATAAAAGACGTGATAAACACAATCAGTAAAAATCGCTGGGCGCTACTAAGGCCGGGGGGCAACACCGCTGCCAGAGCCACCAGCAAGTAAATTCCGGGAATGGTCATCAACACTTCCACAATCCGCATCAACACGCTATCAATCCACCCCCCAAAGTAACCGGAAATGCCACCAACCAGCATTCCCAGGGGAAAGGTGATGGAAACCCCAACGAGCCCGATGAATAAGCTAATGCGGCCCCCATGCAGCAGACGGCTGAACTGGTCACGCGCTTGCTCATCTGTTCCCAACACATTGAACTTACCCGGACCTGTCGTGCCAAAGAGGTGCAGATTTGCAGGAATACCGCCAAACAACTCCACATCTTCAATCTTGAGGGGTGACAACTGAGTTGGCAGGGGTAGTTTGATCTGAAAGACGCGATACGGTGAGCCACCGACAAACAGACGCAGCGGCGAAGGTTGGGTACGATCGACGAGCAATTGCCGATCGCCCGTCTCCAAACTCACCGGACCCTGAGTGGTCGGATATACATGGGGACCAATGAACTGTCCATTTTGATTGGTCCAATAGATCTGGGTTGGGGGCAACAATGCACCATCCAACTGGGATTCGTAGGGATCATAGGGGGCGACCAAATCCGCTGCCAGCACCGTGACGTAAAAGAGGATCAGGAGAATTGCCCCCAATTGAGCCAGGGGATTTTTTTTCAGCCGTTGCCACCAATTCATAGGATTCAAAAAATGTCGTGATGACGGTCATGGGAGGGGTGGGATAAAACAATTCCCATCTCATTACAACAATTTATCAGACGAAACCGATTTCGATTCTGAAGCCCCATTCTCCACTACCAGCCCATCCCCCTGTTCCAGGGGATTGGAGAAAAACGCCCCTCCCGTCTGAGGAGGCAAAGTTGGGTCCAGCACAATTTCTGTAATGCCCTTAACTACCCCTGTTAGCGGAATTGCCAAAATCGCCCCCAGCAATCCCCCGATCTTAGTTCCAATCAAAAGGGACGCAAAAATAATCACAGGGCTGAGACCTGTCAGGTTACCAAGAATTCGGGGAGCCAGGAAGTTATCCTTAATTTGCTGAACAACGATCGCCGTTCCCAACACCTGTAATGCCAGCCACCAGTCAATAAAGGTGACGAGAATCCCAACAGCCGCGATCCCTAACGTCGCCCCAATAAAAGGGATGACTTCCATTGCCCCAATAAACGCAGCAAAGATCAGGAAGAAGGGCACTCGCAACCACCAGAACGATAGAGAGAGGGTGACTCCCATAAATAACCCTAAAAGGAGTTGACCCGCAAAAAACTGCCGCAAATTCCGTTCCAGGGCACCCGTTAACTGATCTCCAATTTCTGGTGAAAATAAGCTGGTCAAATTTCGCCAGACCCGTTCCCCATCCAGCAACATATAAAACGAAATAACCAGGATTAATACCAGGTCCAACACCCCATTAAACGTTCCCACCACTAACCCAACCCCCTGACTGGCAATTCCACTCAGGAGGGGTTTCGCAATCGCCTGAGCCTGATCCCGCGCCTGGGCTAATAATTGTTGTTGCAGCAACACCACATCAAAAGGGAGGTTGCGGGCCTGGCTCCAGGCTTGAAAGGCTTCCAATTGATCCCGCCCGGACTCCAGCAAGTTTGGCAAATTCAAGACCAGTTGACGGGCCTGCACGATCGCAGTCGGGGCGACCGTCAGCCCCACCACCCCCACTGCCAGCGCGGCAAAGAGATACACCAATAACGCTGCCATCGATCGGGGGAGAAACCGTTGCAACCGCACTACAGGGTAGTTCAGCAAAAACGCAATCAAGGCCGCTGTTACCAGAATGCTGATTAATTCTCCAAAAAAGCCCAAAAAGTTTAAAGTCGCCCAACCTGTGAGCAAAACCAACAGCCAGGTAATCAAAACTTGCTGGACGGGGGAGAAAACCGAGTTCATGCTAACTCTTCATGCTCCACAACAAACACGTTCGAGTATAGGTTAGCAATGACCTGTTTTCCTTGTTGCGTTAAAGACAGATAGTGGAGGGCATCCTTCACATAGGGATAGACCCCCTGCCAGTAGAACTTGGGATAGTTTCTCCGTAAATCAGAGGGATTTCGGTAGCCCAGATGCTTGTTCACCCCCGTCTCTTCAAACTCATAGAAAAGGGCGCAAATTTTTTTCAGATAGCGGGGATCACTCAGTTGCCCAATGAGATCAGACGCTCGTAGCAGGCCGCAATAGTTCACCGTATCCTGATGATCCTCCACTGAGGGCACAGGGAAACGGGTAAGTTCAATATTTTGTTTGATCAGTTCTGCATCAATCAACTTGTGCCCTCCAAACCGTTCATCGATAAACAGCTTGGCCCGATCGACATGGTAAGGAGTCAGCCCCGCATCGGAGGAACCGGGAGAAAGCGCCACCATCTGCCCATCCCGCCCGGTCGCGTACATGCCATCCCGATCTTGACGGCACACCCCTTTTACGTACCCTATATCGTGACACACCAGGGAAATAATGAAATGTAACCAATCTTCACAGGAGACCCCTCCTTCCCGAATATGCTTCCCCCGCAAAATCTCCTGCCCCACCAGCGTCACAAGAATCGTGTGTTCCACATTGTGGTAGAGCGCGTCACTGTTGGCAATATTTTCCAGGGCCATACTACCCGCCCAGGCAATGATGTCTTGATAGTCAGTTTTCCAACCGCCATAGGTGCGGTTGTAACCATCCTTCAGTTGCTCCACAAATTGATCGATGAGGATTTCAGTTGCATTAAACATGCTTGGCACTCATGACTGTCCGGTAGATGATTTGAGGGCTTACCTTTTATTATCCTATTTTCAAGCTCCGGTAGGATGGGGGCAGAGGCCACCCCTCCCCAGGCAACAGGCTAAAATTTTTTGCGGAAACGTGACGATCGCCCTGGTATGCCTAACCATAGAGATACCAAAATCCTCTTACCTGTCAACTGGAACCGTCCTGTAAGCCTCACTGTTTTGAGCCTGATCCATTCCAAACGGGAATCATCAACCCTGGTATAACTGAAAATCAATGACACACACTTATTCACCGTTAAAACAAATTTCTATCACCCTTGGTCTAGCAGGATTCACCCTGCTTGCTGCGGTCCAGCCCAGCCTTGCGCTCGGGCAGGGGAAACTGTCCCAATCAACCCCGTCTCCGATCGCCCAGGCTGAAACGGCTGAATCGCGCC
>JANRKG010000082.1:0-4708 GCA_033763635.1 Leptolyngbyaceae cyanobacterium bins.59 | reverse complement strand
ATTAGCTGGGAAACTGCCAACCTCAGTTGTTTCCTCTCTGAATACACCCTTCGGACCTGTGTTATAGGAACCAGAGTAAGTGTTCCCTTCGTATTTCCAATCCTTACCCCGATAATTAGCTAAGTCGGTAGTAATGGTCTCCCCAAAGTAAAACGGAGTTGTCGTTCCAGACCGACAGGCGTACTCCCACTCTGCTTCCGTAGGAAGGCTGTACTCTCTTCCGGTATGCTTTGATAAACGGGCACAAAATTCAACCGCATCATGCCAGGAAACTCGCTCTACCGGGCGCTTCTCCCCCTTAAAGTTAGCGGGATCAGGTTCCAGATCCTGGTTTACAGGAGGTAAGCTGGCAACAGTCCGCCACTGGGCCTGGGTAACGGGATATTTACCAATGAAGAAGTCATTGACCGTGACCTCATGCTGCGGTCCTTCATCTCCATATCGTTCCGGCTCATTTTCCGGCGATCCCATTTGAAACCTTCCACCAATCACTTCCACCATTTCCAGTAAAACACCATTGCCCAGGTCTTCTACCCGCTGCCAGCCATAGCCAGGAGACTTGGTAATCACCCATTTGGGTTTTCTTCGTAAGAAGCCCTGCTGCCCCTGTTGCTGAATCGTCGCTGTCTCAAACTCAAACCGTTGTAGCGGCTCCAGTTCAAGGGTGGCTGTCTGGTAACGGTACTCCTGAAAAGGAGGCCAACCTTGGGGTGAGAACCCTGGGGGGTGGGGGGTTACGTATCGGGCCAGTCGGTCAGCTTGAGTCCGGTAGTCTCCTCCCAGACGACGCAGGGTACTGAGGGGAATTTCTGCAAAGTGTTGGATACTTTGTTGCTGGTCTAACCTTAACTCAGGAAGGATGGCAATCAGGGCAGCGAAGGTTTTAATATCTGAGCGTCCCAGGCGATCGGCGATGTCAGCCGAAACGATATCGATGACTCGGGTGGTTTTGGAGATGGGGACAGCATCAACGAGTTGTTCGCGGACTGGCTCTGGGAAGTAATACTGAATCGAAGCCCTCGGTTGATCCGGTGGGGGCGGTAGGGCATCTAGAAGGCCACCCATGAACACTTCCGCCACATGGACCTGCTGGGATTGGGGGAGCAGGGTCTTCTGAATCAGATGCACCACAGGCAAACTGACGGGAACCGCAGCCATCAGACCCGCTAATTTCTGAGCGGTGATCGAGGCCGTGGCACAAAATTGCTGGACCCGCTGTTCTGGGGTCAGGGCTGGAAAAGACACCTGAGCATGGGTCAGGGAAGTCAATTGCTCCAGATCAATCTGGAACCCAGCCACACTCACATCCCCAGTCCCAACCGTCACTTTCGCCCACCGCTTCAGGGGTTCTGGTTCCAGGCTAATGATCGGCAGGGTTATTTTACATGTTGCCTCAAATTGCTGGGGTTCAGCCGTTTTCTGATCATCGTCTTCATCTTCGATCGAAGGATAAATTGGGGTGGCCCCAGCCGTCAGCATTGCATGGGTGGCCCCAGGAGTAACCGCTCGGAGGCGAACAGCCTGTCCAATACCCAAAGCAGTACGTTGCCACAGCCGCTCAGGAAATAGATGAATCAGCACCAAAGGCGAGTATTTCCCCCATTTCTGAAGTTGCTTGTAGATTGAAGCAGCGTTCCACAGGTCTGAGGTACAGTCACTCACCAACCAAATAATTCGTCTGCTAGTAGGGTCGAGCAACACATCCGCATTGCGGGGACGCTGTTGGGCGGGGGTCGATCGCCAGTTCGCGGATAGCTGGATCTTTTTCCCTGGCCCTTCATGCAGCCGCCAGGTTCGGATCTGCCGAAATGCCCCCTGCTGTTCAACCAGCGTATGCAGTTCTGCGATCGTATCTTCCCAGAGCTTCAAGGAAGGGCTATCTTCCACGACGATCGCCAGGTCAAACCAGCGCTCTGGGGCAGGCACCAGCACAGGCACCACAATCTGTTGTTCAGCCGTCCGAATGGCAGTCGCCTCTTCATCAAACAGGCATTGGGTCGGGGAAGGAATTTTCCGCATCAGCGGGCGCAGGGCACGGGCTAGGTCTCGCTGAGAACGCAGGGCATTGGCCGCAGGGACTTGCAACGGCAGGCTAGCTCCTAAACCCGGTTGTTTACCAGACTGAGACTCGGTTGGCGGTGAGGGAGGATAGACGGCAGCTTTAGGCTCCTGATTTTGGGCAGAGGGGGGAGAGACGATCTCCTTACCCTGGCGGACTATGACTGAGGAACCCAAAGACTCCTGGGTAGAAGCTGATGCCTTTGAAGATGGTTGGATGTGTTGAGCTAACCAGAAAATGTCCAGCAGGTCTTCCGTGTCCAGTTCAGCCTGATTTCTGGCATCCAATTTGGCCCACTCATGCCTGAGCAGAGTGGTAAAGCGCTGGATTGGGTCAGTCTCAGGGTTCGCCATATACCGCCCTACTTATCCAGAGGCCGGAAGAGTTGCTTGATCAGATCGGGGGGAGCCTTTTCCTGGGTGATGAGATACACCGCATTGAGAAGCTGATCCGTGGCGCGATCGCCATCTCCGCTGTCCCGATGCTCGTGAAACTTTTTAATTAACTCGGTAGCGGCTTCTGCCAGTTCTGGGTCCAATTGAGTTGCTACGATCTGGCGCAGTCGTTCGGGAGTGGGCTGGGCAATATCCAGCCGCAGGCAACGGCGCAAAAAGGCCGGAGGAAACTCCCGCTCCGCGTTACTGGTTAGAATCACCAGGGGAAATTCTTTACAACGAACCCGGCCTGCTTCAATATTCGCTTTGGGTTGATAGGTTTTCTCCGCATCATCCCGATAGGCCGTCTGGACTTCCACCTCAGGGCACTCGTCCGCAATTCGCTCTAGTTCAGGAATCCCAAACTCCCCTTCTTCAAAAATGTGCAGTAAATCATTGGGCAAGTCGATATCACTCTTGTCAATCTCATCGACCAGGAGAACGCGGGGTTGATCCGATTCTAGAAAGGCAGTGCCCAACGGTCCCAACCGAATATATTTACCAATTCGCTTTAAGCGATCCTCTTTACTCAAACCCTCGTCTTTTGATAGCTGAAAGTCCTGAAGTCGCCCGATCGCATCATAGTTATACAGCCCATCTTTGAGAGTGGTGCGGGTTGTGATCGGCCAGTACAACACTTCCCCCAGGTCTAACTCATAGGCCACAGCATAGGCCAGAGAAGTCTTCCCTGTACCCGGTTTACCCGTAATCAGCAGGGGGCGGCGCAGATAGAGGGCCGCATTGACCATTTCAATTTCCTGCTGGCTGGGATAAAATGTGGCTCCCCTGCGTTGCTTCCGCGTCACCCGCTTTTCCGGATCTGGCTCATTTTGCTGCTTAAAATTGCGCCAGCGGGGCGGTTCCGGTAGCTTGCCGATCGCTTTGGGTTGCGGTTGATAGGATTCTTTCGGTTGATCCGGGTTTCGTCCTTTAAAGATGTACCAGTCTGTACTCATAGGGTAGGGGGAAGCAGAGGGCAGCATTCTTATTTAAGCAGGCATTCTTAAACGTGAGGTACGGGAATCGATCGGAGGCACTAATTTGGGGTCTTCCCAGATTAAACCAAGGTGATGTCCAATGTGAGTTTCTCCTTCCTGGCAGGCTTGATGAGCACTTTGTCTTAAATTTTGAACATTTCTAGAGAGTTCTGCGAGACAACTATCCAGGCATTCCCTAAGACGCTGCTGGCAGCTATCCATTAAGATTTGACGCGGCCAGATGGCTATAGGCGTACCACTACCAAGCAACGTATGGAAAAGAGTAGCGTTCCCTTCCAAAAGTGCTTCCGGAGGTTTAACTAAGTAGAATCCCACGATTTCGGGTGAACGTAAGGTAATAGTGAGCGTTCTAGGGACTTGATTATCAGCTTGAATCAAGCTTTCGCCAGCAGGACGATGTTGGATGTGCTCTAAGGTGTTCCACTTTCTATGCCACAGAGCCTGCAATTGGGGTTTGACAATCTGCGGATTCAATCGTTCAGCAATTCTCAAAACGACTTGATATCGAGATCCGATCGGTTCGGGTGCAGGATTAAATTCCGTCTCCTCATCAGCCAACCAATGATCCACAGCCCAACTGACACAGGCAATAGGCAAAAATAGGTTGATTGTGATGTCAAACGGGTTTTGCCCTGTTAAAAAACCAATACTTTCATCCAGACACTCCCGTAAAATGACCTTCAATCCTTCGCGATCGACCTTTTCATCCGAGGACTGCTCCAGATAAGTCGCAGGAGCTGTGAGTTGAGTGGCTTGTAAGGGATCGTAGCGCTCTCGATCGCTCACCAGATAAGCCTGAACCGAATAGCGGTCACTGTTCAATTCGGCCTGGACCCAAAATAATAGATAAGGGTTTTGTCCTAAAGATTGTTTGGCCTGTTTTTGGTCTACCTTTTTCTGCACTTCTTGCAACAGCACTTTAATATCTGTGCCCTGCTGGATCAGCCATTGGATCAACTCAGGTTGTATTGACAGGCCCAGTGCTGGCTGAGCCAGGTAGCCAACAAACAGGTGAATGGAAGTAAAGGCGCTACCACGGGCAGACGTATCCTGAAGTTGCACGATCGCTTCCTGAAGAGTCGTCGGCTGATCTTCTGTGGAACGCTCAGGTCGTAAAAGCTTGTAAGCAGCTTGCCAATGGGAAGTCAGTTCGGCTGATGCAGGCAGTAGAAGCTCAAATAGGGCGATCGCATCCAGGGCAGGTTTGAGCCTCTGGA
>JANRKG010000081.1:0-5451 GCA_033763635.1 Leptolyngbyaceae cyanobacterium bins.59 | reverse complement strand
CCCTTCGACTTCGCTCAGGGCGCGGATGCTGGTTGAGCGAAGCCGAAACCAGCGGGTAGACTGTTTTTAGAAATCTTCTTAAGAAAGTCGTTTTACTTGCAAATCCCCTAAATTCCCCCCATCCCTAAAGCTTTTTCTCGTCAAACCCACCCCCATCCCTTTCGGTGCCAGATTTATCCTCAAACAAAATTCTGGACCCTAGCTCTCCCAACCTGGGATTGGGAACAATTAAGTTATATGCCAGCTTCCCCCAAGCTGTCCGTGAATCATTATGAATGAGCGTAGATTCTTGCGTTTTTTTCTACAGTTTTTTCTACAGTTTTTTTCTACAGTGGATCGCCGATTAGCCTATTATCGTTGCTAACTGGAGAACCAATTCGAGAAACTCAAAGAAGTCTGCTGAACCGGAGGAACCCGTTACGATGTCTATCCAAGAGTTACAGCCCGCTGATAACCGTGATGTTGGGGTTTACATGCCCTACTACCAGGGCAACAAGCGGACTATGTTACCCCTGGCCATTAGTCTCTACCAAAAAGGAATGTTAGAAGGGCAACGCAAGATTGAAGGAGGCGAGAGTGTTCCTTTCGTCGTTACCTGGAGTGTTTCAAAGCTGCCTGCTGACCTGACCCGCTGCCGCATGCAGTTTGATGGAGACGCAGAACTGAGCTATGAAGTGATGATGGCAAATTTTGAATTTGTCGATTTTCTGATTGATGTGATCCTGACCTTCAAAAGAGCACGGTTAGTCGATTTTTCTCAGGGATTTTACCGCAAACTTCTACGAGTGGATGATTAATCGGGTGGTTCAGGGGAAATTAACTGAATTCGGTAAGATGGAGAAACGCAGATTCAAGGTCATGATAGGGACGGTTGTGTGTCTAAAGCCACGAAGCATTTATTAATCGGTTCGACAGAAGCCTATAGCGGTAAATCCGCAACGATTTTAGGGGTAGCCCGCCAGTGTCAAGAACGAGGGTTAACGATCGCCTACGGTAAGCCGATTGGGACTTGCCCCAGTGAATCTGAGGCTGATGGATTAGACGAGGATGTCCGGTTATTCGGTAACACCCTCAACCTCCCTGCCAATGCCCTGCTTCCTCCTCTCCTGTTTCTCAATCCAACCACGATTCGGAAGCGTCTTCAGGGGTCCGATCGGGAAGACTACTCAGCGCAACTCTCTCAGATATATGCGACGGCCCAAAACGATTTGGTAGTTCTGGAGGGACCAGGGGATTTAGAAGAAGGGAGCCTGTTCAATCTTTCCCTCAATCAGATGGCTCAGGTGCTGGATGCATCGGTTTTGCTCGTCTCGCGGTTTCATGCTACGGCTACCGTTGACACGATCTTGACGGCGAAGCAACGGTTAGGTTCGCGCCTCAGTGGTGTTCTGATCAATGATATTCCTGAAGATCAGATGGAGGACGCGCAGCAATACCTGCGGACATTTTTAGAGGAAAGGGAGATTCCCGTTTTGGGGTTACTGCCCCGGAGTGCCCTTCTACGTAGTGTGAGTGTCCGGGAATTGGTTCATCAACTGAATGCAGAGGTTCTCTGTCGGGCCGATCGTCTGGATTTGATGGTCGAGAGTTTGACCATTGGGGCCATGAGCGTCAGTTCTGCTTTGAAATACTTCCAGAAAACCGAGAACAAAGCGGTCATTACGGGGGGCGATCGAACGGATATTCAGTTAGCAGCCCTGGAAACCTCCACCCAATGCCTGATCTTAACGGGCCACCTCACCCCTTCCCCAGCCATTCTCAGTCGGGCGGAAGATCTGGAAGTGCCCATTCTCTCTGTCGATCTGGACACCTTGACGACTGTCGAAATTGTCGATCGGGCCTTTGGGCAAGTGCGCCTGTACGAACCCATTAAGGTGCAGTATGTTCAGCAAATGATGGCAGAATACTTTGACGGCGATCGGCTGATGACCCAGTTAGGGTTAGAGCCTGTGGCAGCATCCAATTAAGAGTCCGAATTTTACGAATTTAAATCGAATTTAAATTTATGGAAACCACAAGGGTTGTTGTTCCGGGCACCACTGCAAATTTGGGGCCAGGTTTTGATTGCCTGGGGGCTGCCCTGACTTTGCATAATCAGTTTCAGTTTTCCCTGGCGGATGAGTTACGCATTGAGGTGACGGGGTTAGAGGCGGAGCGCGTTCCGACGGATGCAACCAATCTCGCCTATCAATCTTTTGCCAAACTCTATGCCCATCTGGGACAAGTTGTTCCCCCAGTTCATTTGACAATTCATCTGGGAGTTCCCGCCGCTAGAGGGTTGGGGAGTTCGGCAACGGCGATCGTAGGCGGGTTAATGGGGGCGAATGTCCTTGCTGGGAATCCCTTGAGCCAAAAAGAACTGATGAATCTGGCCATTGGGATCGAGGGCCACCCCGATAATGTAGTGCCTGCCCTACTGGGGGGCTGTCAACTCACAGCCTCCGGCACGACTGCAACCCCTTGGGAAGTGTGCCCCATCTCCTGGCATCCAGACATTGTACCGATCGTCGCGATTCCTGATTTTGCACTTTCCACCGCCGAGGCCCGTAAAGTTCTCCCGGCCTCCTACAGCCGTGCCGATGCAATTTTCAACGTTGCCCACCTGGGGTTGCTGCTGCGGGGATTAGAGACAGCCCGTGTTGAGTGGCTCAAGGCGGCCCTGCAAGACCGGATTCACCAGCCCTATCGAGAAAGCCTGATTCCGGGATATGGGGCGGTGCGATCGGCGGCGATGGAAGCGGGGGCGATGGGGCTGGTCATCAGTGGAGCGGGGCCGACTTTGTTGGCACTGGCAACTCCCGGCAAAGCTCCGGTAGTCCAAACAGCAATCGCCACTGCCTGGAAAGCCGAAGGCATCGCCGTAGACGTGAAGGTGCTGGCGATCGATCGCCAGGGTGCCCGTTGCTAGAAAAATCCCCATTCACGATACTGCAAATGGGGATTTACCCTAGAGGATTGAGCCAAGTAAACGAGCAATGGGACAAACCCAAATACGATACATCCCTATCGGCAGACGTTGTAGCTGGTGGTGGAACTGCTGCTACGTTGCATGCCCATACTGCTGCTGCTGGGGGAGTTCACATCACTGGGGGAGACTCGGTAGATGGGGCTGCTCTCAGCCGTCGTTCCCTGAGAAAGGGTGCTGTTATTGTACCCAACTTGTCCAATTTCGTTTTGACGCTGAGTATATTCCCCCCGATTTTGCCCCTCAATCGGAATCCCTGCTTCTGGTTGAGTGTTAGAAATCCGGGCCTGGTTGTCGCTACGATTCATGTTGGATTCATTTTCGAAAGCCAGGAATCTAAAGCGTTGCAGTGCTTGGCCTCCGGAGGTTCCACCCGTTGGGGTGATGGATTCATAAGGATTCACACTGGAACGGCTGGCGAAGTTGCTAAACTCCATGCCGCTGGGACCAATGGCTTCAACGTCTGCCATTGCACTGCGATCGCTGGAACCCACCCGGTAGAGACCACTGTTCGGAACGCTGCGGTTAGTCATCGACTGACTGCCAGAATGCATTCCAGTTTGGTAAGAAGATTGGGAAGAAGTCTGGGTCGATTCAGACACACACTGTTCCAGAACGCCTGACCCTTCGGGGCTGGTACTGGGTTGGCTGGGATTGGAATTTACCTGGGCGAAAGCCGGAAAGCTGAGAAAAGCTCCCATGCCAGCAGTCCCCAGAACTGCCATCAACTTTTTGAAAGAACGCTTTTGATTGTGCATAATACCTCCAAAGGACTCCACTCCCTGACATTGCAGGAAAGTCACACCACAACTGAGAGAGTGCAAATCCCAAAATTTGATAAAAGTGTTTGACTGAATACTTTTAGAGTGTAGGAATTCTGATTACTCCCCTGCTCTGCCCCCAGTTTGATTTGGTCGGTGTTGAGAGGAATAGAATTAGGGATGTCAGGAACTTGGTGGGGCTGATCCCATACTCTAAGAGGCTGCAATGGCGAGGGGATGCAGTCCTGTTGAACAGATGATGATCAAACTCAGGTTTACCGGAAGAGTTGGGACACTGGGTAGGAAAAGTCAGGGAGCAGAGGACTGGTGATTCGATCGGCAGGAAACAGGGTATTGACTAACCGTAACAGGGCTTGCTCTCGGCGATAGATTTCCACCTGTTGTTTTTGCCAGTCAATCATCCAATATTCCTGCACCCCCCGTTCAGAATAGAGCTTCAGTTTCAGTTCTCGATCGGGTCGCTCATTTTCGTTACCGGGAGAGAGAACTTCCACCACCAGTTCTGGCGCACCCGTCAGATGTCCGGCGGCATCCAGCAGAACGGCTAACCGTTCTCGACTGACCCAAACCACATCCGGAATCACATTATCGACATCCGCAAAGATCACTCCAGGAGCCTGGACTGCTTCCCCCAACCCCGTTAATAGTGACCAAGTATCCAGGGCGGTGCTAATGCGGGTGCTGGCTTTTTGGTGTCGCCAGTCGGGTGCGCGGGTCACAAGCAATTCTCCCTCAATGATTTCGTAGCGGTTGCCATTGTCGGGAAACAGTTCCAGATCCGCCGCTGTCCATCGTACTTTGTCACTCGTACTTTGGCTGATACTCTGGCTCATCCGATGTGCCTCCAGGGAATGTCCTTAACGTCAGTTCGGGTTAAGTACCTGCAACCCATTCTAGGCTAATCCCCTCCTGGGAGGGGTAGGGGTGGGTTTGATGATGACCAGAGCAAAGCTGATTCAATCTGTTATCGAATGCCGGGTCCCCTAACCCACCCCGGCCTACGGCCACCCCTCCCAGGAGGGGATTAGAAGTTAAATTGTCATGTTTCCCACTGAATGGTTTGTGTTCTGAACTCGAAGTGTTGGGTTCTGAACTCAATGGGTCAAGTGCAACAGTCCAAGGGCCGGGTTCTGAACAGCATGATTCGCGCTCTGAACTCAACGGGTCAACCTCAGAGGTCCAATTGTCGGGTTCTGACCTGCAAAATGGTCGAGCAATTCACGGTGCAAAAAGCGATAACGCCCCCCCACCCGATGCAGCAAACGCCGCTCGACACAGTAGTTGAGAAACCGCGCCAGATTCCAGGGAGCAACACCACTCTGCCAGAGGATGAAGCGTAGACAGACATGCTGCACGCAAGCCATCCCCCCTCCCATTAGAAAGCCAAAGAACAACGCCCCAAAGATACCTGGCAATAAAAATTGAGGGGCATTTCTGAGAAGAATTCCTGGGAGATCCATCCAATCATGCCGTTCTGCCACTCGTCGAGCGACCGGACCAGCCATCGTCCAAATCACGCCGAGCGGGAAACTGATAACTGTTGTCCACACCATACTTTGCAGGGAGTTCCAGATGCCCTGGTTTGGATGCGATCGCAGTTGTAAATCTTGCTTCAGCCCAACAATCAGCCCACCAATCAGCCCACCAATCAGCCCAACAATCAGCACACCAATCAGCACACCAATCAGCCCATAAATCAGCCCA
>JANRKG010000080.1:0-3777 GCA_033763635.1 Leptolyngbyaceae cyanobacterium bins.59 | reverse complement strand
CGAGAGGAGATGGGTTTAACGAATGTCATCCCGATGATTCCCTTCTGCCGTACACCGGATGAGGGGCGTCAAGTGTTGGCAGAGATGGCTAAACACGGTTTAGTGCAAGGGGTTAATGGTTTAGAAGTTTATGTGATGTGCGAGTTGCCGAGTAATGTTATTCTGGCGGATGAATTTAGTCAGGTCTTTGATGGCTTCTCGATTGGGTCTAATGATTTAACGCAACTCACTCTGGGTTTAGACCGTGATTCTGCTTTGGTGGCTCAGGTTTTTGATGAGCGCAATAAAGCAGTCAAGCGAATGGTGAAGATGGCGATCGCAGATGCGAAGGAACACGGTTGTAAAATTGGTATCTGCGGTCAAGCTCCCAGTGATTATCCTGAGTTTGCCAAGTTTCTGGTGGAACAGGGAATTGACTCGATCAGCCTCAACCCGGATTCTGTACTTAAGACCATCTTGATGGTGGCTCAAGTGGAGCAAGTCCACCACTAACCCCCATTCGTGACAAGTTAAGGCAGAGTGACTTTTATGACGGGGTGACAACCCCGTCAGCTACATACCTAAGCCGGGATGAAGCAGAAGCTCACTTTATTTGGAACCGGGAAAAGCTCTCTTCAGGAGCAGGCCTAAACCCAGCAAAGACAAACCTACAAAACTGCTAGGTTCCGGAACCGATGTACCTGAACTTACTAAATAAAAATCGTTCGTTCCAGGCTCGGGAAAATCCGTTTGCACACGGTAATATCCGGGACTTTCAGCAAAAGTAGTCCCCAGTGCCACCGTGGGCAGGGAATCATCGTCACTCAACCCTGGAAAATTCAATTGGAAACTTTCACTAAGAGTACTATTTAAAAAACTCAGACCTATTAAGGGTATTGGCTCAGGCTCTGGATCTACTGTGATAAAACCTGTCCAGCCATTTGACGGACTAATTGAAACGAGTAATGTATTATCCCCAAAAACTTCTATGTCAAAATCGCTTAATGAGTAAAGCCCAAACAAGTCAGATTCTTCCAGGTCTGGCGCAGATGCGCTGTAGGAGTAAGTCCCGGAAAATGTACTGTAGACAGTATTTTCTCTATTGCCAAAGAATGTATTTACGACGGTATCCCCAAAGCTTCCTGAAACAGAGAACCCTGAGTCAGCAGCAGTGGCAATAGCGTTACTTCCCAATGTGGTGAAGGCAACACCTACGGTGGTTGCTATTAATTTAGTCGCCAGGTTTTCTCTTCTCATGTATCTTTTTATTTCTTGAAGAATTTTTTTAAAGGATAGAATCGATTAAATAAAGAACGTCAGCCAAAGCCCTAGCTTCATCTAATCTTTAATATGTTTCTCAATGTAAACTCATTCGTAGTAAGTTAAGGCAGAGTGATTTTTGTCAATGAGAGAATATACTTAATTGTTTTGTTGACAACTGCCAGAACGGCTTAACTTGTCCCGAATGCTAACCCCTATCAAAATTCCCGCCCTCACGCATCCAGAGGGCGGGAACATTCAACCTTTAACCCCTATTCAAACTGGGGCATCAACTGAAGCATCCCCAATCCCAACTCTCTTGACGAGAGCGATCGCGCCTCAAAAAATGCCATCATGTCACTCGGTTGAGGATTACCCCGTGCTGCCCCGGTTAGCCCTTTGGCAATGATTAAGCCGCAGTATCCCTTAATTTTCTTACAGCGCTGCTCCCACTTCTTACGAGCGGACGCATGGGTGGGGTCGGCTTCTGGAAATTCTCCAAACAGGTACAAATTGCTATTCTCAGTCTGGAGAATGCCCAAATCGTAGCGCTCACCTTCAAACGGGTCCTCCCCTGGATTAAAGCAAATCCCTTTCAACCCCCCTGCTGTCTTAATGTGCTCAATCAGCACTTTTGCCTTGGGACGAGTGGTTTGAATCAAAACCACAGGCATTCCTTCACCGGCTTCCTCAACATCCCGCGACTGATAGCAATCTACGCCAGTACGCAACATCTCAACACTTTCCCAGGGAATCATCCCCAAGCTGAGGAACGCATCTTTTGGCACCAAGTCATCCCGTAGGGGAACTGCCATCTCATCTGTATCAAAGTCCTCGTCGTCAAAATCCTCATCCTCGTCCTCAGCCTCCTGCGCCATTTCCAACAAAAAGGCTGCCACGTCCGGAAGCGTAGAAACTTTGAGCGAAGCCGTTGATTTTGACTCCTCTTCCCAGGGGATAGGGATGCGGTAACGCTTGGATAGGGTAGGAAAGTTCTCTCCCGCCAACTGCCGAGATGATGCGCGGAAAAATCGATGCAGCGCTTCAAGAGCCATGTATAGCGCCATCGCTTCTTCGTCGTATAGAAATGGTCGCATCCCTTCTAATGGATGCACACTTCCGAAGCTAGGAATTATTTCAGACATAGGCAAGTCTGCAATATCGATGTCGTCGTCTTCATCCTCTTCATCGGAGTCCTCCTCATCTTGCCCGAAGGTGACGAACATGCAATCTTGCCCTAAAAAGGCTTTTTCCATTGCCTCAAATGACTCCTGTGCTAAGACGGATGCCCGAAACCGTTTGAGGGAATCCAATGAGCGGTAGAGGAGTATCCCATACTCCATACCCAGCATTCCCATGACGGAAACATACAACGTTCCTACATCCCATCGATTGATTTCAATGGAGAGGATATTGTGGTCAGCTAGCAGTTCCCAAGGGGCATCATGCCAAATTTCATACGCTTTTTGCAGTACGAGGTCGGCATAGGCAGGGGGAAGTTCGGGGTGTGGGTTGCCAGCTTCTTCGGCAAAATCGCGGAATACTTGGTCAATTAAAGGCAATGTCGAAACGTAATCAATCGTAATATCTAAATCTTGAAGGACACCACGCAAGTAGAACTGAATTTCTCGGTCTCGAACTACAATCTTGGTGGGTCGAGCGGGTCGAGCAGGCCTTTTCGGGCGTTCCATCGCTCCGAGCAAGGAGCGAACCACCGCTTCCGGACCCATTTCTGGGGACACGACATCTATAGCTCGAACAATGCCTTCTGAGCCATCAACCCAAAGAATGCACTCGTTCTCACCCTCCGCCCCTGATTCCCGATTGTCTGCAAACGCTGATAGCGATCGCCGATCGCCTTCCCACACACTAGGAATCTGTTGTAATTTTCTAAGCTGACGGCGAGTAGTGGGATTCAGAGCAGACATATCACAGCAATGGCGTTAATAGCAAAAAGAATAGCGAGCCTTTGAATCTGTATAAGATTCAGATAATCCTATTAAACCGCAATAATTTCCGGCCTGTTATTTTCTTGATTTTGCAGTTTTCTTGTGCTGTTTCAGACTAGGGCATCTCAAAGGGAGGTGTCACTGGCTACAGGGGGATTCGTTAACATAACAGATAAAGTACGAAACGTTAAGCCTATTGATAGTTGATGTGCAAGCAAATAAGCAGGGTCAGCTTGGTTCAAAAAGAACCGTGATCACAGATAACCCTACGAGTGATGAATAAAATCTTATCCGGTTCACCTGCATCCCGGTATGAAAGTCTCTCCCCTCCTCGCTCTCTAGCACATCTGTCAAAAAGTCACTAGAGAAGTGGGATAACATGAAGATAACCCGAAGTCAGCGGTCATCTCAATTTACTTGACACTGGGGGCTGGCAGACTAAAGTATTTCATAAAAAAGAGTACATAGGAATCGCAAGGTAGTCATGACACAAGCAACTCATCCCCAAAAACGAGGTATTCAACTGACGGAATCTGCTCTCAAGCATGTTTTGGCGCTGCGGGAAAAACAAGGAAAAGACCTCCACTTA
>JANRKG010000079.1:0-5443 GCA_033763635.1 Leptolyngbyaceae cyanobacterium bins.59 | reverse complement strand
CCAGGCTATTGCCGCCCATTCCCTTTCTTCCCCCCATCCCAACCCCAATTTTTTCGTGAATCGTATCTTTTTCCTCAAACACGTCTCCCTGCTGCAAAGCCTTTCCCTGGATGATTTACAACTCGTCGATCAGGCTCTTAGACAACGGGAGTTTTTAGCCGGAGAAATTATCTTTGAAGAAGGAAGTACCCAGGATGACTTTTTTATCATCTATCGAGGAAATGTCCTGATTCGAAAGCACATCCGCAGTACCTACCGAGACCTGGCCCGCTTGGGATCGGGGGAATATTTTGGCGATATGGCCTTGTTTGAGCAAGCTCCCCGATCGGCAACGGCGATCGCAGAAACGGATTGCACCCTCCTCTCCCTGGAACGATCCCACTTCCAAAGCCTGATCTCCCACCGTCCAGAGATCGTTATGCAAATGTGCCGCATCCTCAGCACTCGTCTGCGAGAAGCCAACGAACGAGTAGATTAACATCAGTAGTACTACCCGTTTCGCCTTCGCTCAACGTCTAGCCATCTCAAGTTAAAAACAAAAAGCCCGTGGGTTGAACGAAGCCGAAACCCACGGACTCTACGCAGAAGGAATAAAATTCAGCAAAGTTTTAGCAAAAAAAGATACATCCAGTCTTAGCCTTCATAGGCTGATTTCGATAAGGTGAGAGGAGATTCCAGCGATCGTTATTGACCACTTTGGGTGGCAATGAAAATTAGAATTCCCATACTAGCGAATGCAAATAACGCACCCATCAACAGAGATTGTCCTAAATGTTTCTTATTATCAGTTGTGTTCATTTGTAATGATCCCCATATAAAAGTGTATTGAGAATAACAAGAATCAAACCTTTGCAACGAAACATCACAGCTTTTTAATCAAACGCAAGCCTTCTTTACGGATTTTTTGAATGAAATTGGAATCAACCGGATGGATGCTCAAAGCCCTGGACTTTGCCGCCCGAAAGCACCGAGATCAGCGGCGTAAGGATGTAGAAGCTTCCCCTTATATCAACCACCCGATCGCGATCGTCCATCTGCTCTGGAATACCGCCGGAGTGCAAGACATGACGGTAATTGTGGGAGCTTTACTCCATGACACCGTAGAAGATACAGATACCACCTTTGAAGAACTCACCCAGGAATTCGGTTCAGAGGTTGCGGCCTTGGTGGGAGAAGTCACAGATGATAAGTCCTTACCCAAACAAACCCGTAAGCAACTGCAAATTGCCCATGCTCCCCACCTCAGCGATCGGGCCAAATTAATCAAATTAGCCGACAAAATTTCAAACCTGCGGGATATGGTCCATTCCCCTCCCTCGAATTGGTCCCAGGAACGTCGCCGAGAATATTTTGAATGGGCCAAATCGGTTGTCGATCAGATTGCTAATCCCCATCCTGTCTTGAAGGGATTGTTTGAGGAGGTTTATCAACAAGGGATCGCGCGGTTTGAGGAGGAAAAGGGTAGTGGAAACGGATGAAAAAGTTAACTTTCTAATTCTTAAAAGAAGTGGTGGGTAGAGAAGAATTAGCGCGATTCAAGGGAAAACTACTTTAGGTTAGATAAATTCCTCTAAACTTCTTAAAACCATCTTAAGAAGACTTAAAGCAGGAAAAATCGGTAGTCAGTTTAACGACTTTCAAGAAGTTTTTCCTTGCATATTAAAAAGTTAATTGGGTACAATCACCCCTCGCAAGCTACCTACATTCCTCAGAGAACGATATGACAACATTCGCCAGGACATTCCGGGAAGCAGTTCAACCGGGAGAGGACCACACGGATTTGAGTGTGGAAGCGTTGAAGCGAGCGATCGTCGATAACGTTTTTTATATCCAGGGCAAGTTTCCTAGTGTGGCAACCCGTCACGACTTCTATATGGCGCTGGCGCACTGCATTCGCAATCGTCTCCTCCAACGATGGGTAGTGACTGCAGAAACCTACACCCAGCATAAATCACGCACCGTCGCTTACCTTTCAGCAGAGTTTTTGTTGGGTCCCCAGTTAGGAAATGACCTGCTCAATCTAGGAATTTACGACCAGGCCAAGCAAGCCGTGAAAGAACTCGGTTTGGAACTGGAAGAGTTGTTAGAACAGGAAGTGGAACCCGGCCTGGGAAATGGAGGTCTGGGGCGCTTGGCAGCGTGCTATCTCGACTCCCTGGCAACTCTGGAAATTCCGGCGATCGGGTATGGCATTCGCTACGAATTTGGCATTTTCACCCAGGACATTCGGGACGGTTGGCAGGTGGAAGTCACGGATAAGTGGCTGAACCAGGGCAATCCCTGGGATATTGCTCGGCCTGAATGGGCGGTTGAAGTGAAGTTGGGAGGCCACACAGAACGGTATGTGGATGATCAGGGCCGTCAACGAGTCCGCTGGATTCCCTATCAGATGGTGAAAGGTGTTCCCTACGACACTCCCTTGCCGGGATATAAGGTCAATACCTGTAATACCCTGCGGTTGTGGGCTGCGGAAGCTCCGGAATCCTTCGACTTTGAAGCCTTTAATTCAGGGGACTATCTGCGGGCCGTTCACGCAAAGATGGTCTCTGAGAACCTGTCTAAAGTTCTCTACCCCAATGACAACATTTCCCAAGGAAAATCCCTGCGGTTGACTCAGCAGATCTTCTTTGTCTCCTGCGCCCTTCAGGATATGTTCCGCATTCTGGCCCATCAGGGCATTCCCCCTGAGCGGTTCTATGAGAAGTTTTCGATCCAATTGAATGACACTCACCCCTCGATCGCGATCGCAGAACTGATGAGGCTTTTGGTCGATGAGTATGGGGTGGATTGGGATGTCGCCTGGGAAGTCACAGGAAAGACTTTTGGGTACACAAACCACACATTGCTACCGGAAGCCTTGGAACGGTGGCCCATCAGTCTGTTTAGCTCGTTATTGCCCCGCCATTTGGAAATCATCTACATCATTAACGATCGTTTCCTGAAGGAAATCAAAACTCGTTATCCCCAAGATGATGCTCGAATTCGGCGCATGTCCTTGATTGATGAGGATGGGGAACGGTATGTTCGCATGGCTCACCTGGCTTTCCTGGGAAGTCATACGGTGAACGGAGTCGCTGCCCTGCACACCGATCTGTTAAAACAGGATGTGCTGCGCGACTTTTATGAAATGTATCCTGAGCGGTTCATGAACATGACAAATGGGGTTACACCCCGTCGGTTCTTGATGCTCAGTAATCCTCGATTAACCCAGTTTATTACCAGTAAAATTGGCGATCGGTGGACCCAATACCTGGACGATCTGAAACAATTGGAAGCCTTTGTGGAAGATCCGGAGTTTCGGGCAGAGTGCCGCAACATCAAGCAGAGCATCAAGCAAGACTTGGCGGTTTACATCAAAGACTCGATGGGAATTGAAATCAATCCCCAGGCTTTATTTGATGTTCAGGTGAAACGGATTCACGAGTACAAGCGCCAACACCTGAATGCCTTGCACATCATCACTTTGTATAACCGCATCAAGGCAAACCCTGACATTGAGATCACCCCGCGTGTCTTCCTGTTTGGTGGAAAAGCCGCTCCTGGTTATCACATTGCCAAGTTGATTATTAAGCTAATCAATGCGATCGGTGAAGTTGTGAACAATGATCCTGATGTGCGCGGACGGCTGAAGGTAATCTTCCTCAAGAACTTCAGTGTCAAGCTAGCTCAACGGGTCTATCCTGCAGCTGATCTATCTGAGCAGATTTCCACCGCCGGAAAGGAAGCTTCTGGAACGGGGAACATGAAGTTTGCAATGAATGGGGCACTCACGATCGGGACTCTCGATGGAGCCAATGTAGAAATCCGGGAAGAGGTCGGAGATGAGAATTTCTTCCTCTTTGGTCTCACTGCTCCCGAAGTCTATACCCTGAAGGCAAAGGGCTACAATCCTCGTGAACCCTACGATAGAAACCCTGAGCTTAAACAGGCGATCGATCGCATTGCCTCCGGGCACTTCTCGAATGGCAATGGAGATGTATTCCGGCCTCTGATCGAGATTCTATTGAGACGGGATGAATATCTGGTTCTTGCAGACTATGCCTCGTATATCGAATGTCAAGACCGAGTGAGTCAGGCATACCTGGATCAAGAACACTGGAGTAAAATGTCTGCTCTGAACATTGCCCGCATGGGTAAGTTCTCATCCGATCGCGCCATTCGCGAATACTGTCAGGACATTTGGAAAGTTCAGGCGGTTCCTGTGGAATTAGAAGATTATGAGAAGATGCGGGCCGGGTTCCTAAATGCCCAGTGCGCTCGATAATCCATAAGCTCAACCTTCCTGTAACCCAATAGAGACGCGAAGATTCGCGTCTCTATTGGTGTTTCTAAGTCCTTTATAACCCCCTTAGCCGTCGTACTAGGGAGTCAAAGCGAGCCATTGCCAGGTCTAGATTTTCCAAAACATTGGGGTTCATCTCCTCCAATTCCGTCGGCATTTCGTTGGGATGGGCTTCTTTGCCGTATCCTAAATGGGCCACTGTCACCCGTAATCGATCGGACAGGGAGAAGGCCAGCGCTCGGTAAAAGCGGGAGGCGAATCCCAGATCATTACTGAGCTTTCGGCTCAATTGTTGCCAGGGAATGGAAAGTACCAGAGTGGGATACAGGGCGGTGACGGTCGCTGAGGGGAGTCGTGCATCTATAAAAGACATTTCGCCAACCACCTCTCCGGTTCCCAAACGGGCAATTTCCTGCTCGCCCAGGGCTTCAACCGATACAGACAAAACTCCCTTCACAATGATGTAAAGGGCATCGATCGGTTCTCCCTCTTGAATTAAAACCGTATCTGCATCGATTTGTTCTCGACGGCCCACATAGATCATCCAATCGACATCTTCGTCCGTCAGTTCTCCCAGGATGAATAGTACTTTTTTCATAAGAATCCTTTAGGGAGTAGGCTTTTTAGAGGCTAGATGGACCTGCCCAGAGGGACATAAATCCAGCAGAGGACACCTTTGACAATCTGGGTTTTGATAGTAGCAGCAATGTTGCCCATGTAACATCATGACTTCATGATGGTCATAAACTTGCTGTGCCGTCCACTCTGATGGTAATTGACTGGCTAGCAGTTGATGGGAGGGACCGACTGCGGTATTACTGGGAATCAGCGCTAACCGAATGGCAACCCGATGATGGTGGCTATCTACAGGCAAGGCTGGACGACGCAGCAAACTAAAACATAGAACGGCCGCGCTGGTTTTCGGCCCCACTCCGGGCAGGGATTCAAGCCACGCCCTCGCCTCTGGGACTGAAAGTTGATCCAGAAAGTCAAGGGAAAGGTCTCCTGCTCTTTGCTCACTGATTAATCTCAGCACCTGCTGAAGCCGAGGCGCTTTTTGTTCGGGCCAGGTACAGGGGGCGATTGCCGCTTTCACTTCCTCCATCGGTGCATCCCGAACCGCTTCCCAGTCCGGAAAACGGGCCTTCAGATTCCGAAACG
>JANRKG010000078.1:0-6906 GCA_033763635.1 Leptolyngbyaceae cyanobacterium bins.59 | reverse complement strand
GAGTGAATTCCCAAGGGCAACCCCAACAACTGATTTACACTTTTGAAGATGATTTTCGAAAATTAGCCTGGTATCGGGAGGCCAAACAGGTCTATCAGCAACACTGGACTTCTCCCTTCATTGGTCGAGTCATCCCCACCGCACAGATGTTTGCCCTTACTCCCGTCTACAACAAAAATGGGGAATTTCAAGGGTTTTTCTCGTCTGGTTCTTTTCTGACAAATTTTAGCCAATTTCTGAATCGGTTAAAGTTCTCACCGAAAGGCCAGGTTTTTATTCTGGAGCGATCGGGCGCTTTAGTTGCGACCTCCTTTCTGGCAGAATCCGCAGGGGTCAGGATGGTTAACGGAAAACCTGAGCGCTTACTCGCAACGGACAGCCAGGATACCCGAACGCGGGAGATCTCCCGGCATCTTGTACAAGAACTTGGCCCGTTGAAGCGATTGAAAGAAAGTAAGCAACTGAGTTTGAGGGTGAATGGGCAGCGGGAGTTTGTCCAGATCGATCCCAATCGTGGCACCTATGGGCTGGATTGGCTGATCGTCACAGTGGTGCCCGAATCAGACTTTACGGCAGAAATTCAGGCGAATAAAACTCGCACCATTCTTCTCTGTTGCCTGACCTTCATTGCAACGGTTGTACTCGGTGTTTTGACGGCTCAATGGATTATCAAACCACTGCTCAAGCTGAATCAGGCCAGCCTTGCTTTAGCGCAGGGAGATTGGCAGGGCGCTTTATCTGAAACAACTCCCATTGCAGAATTGCAAACCTTAATTCATTCTTTCAATCAAACCTCTCTCCAACTGCAACAGTCTTTCGATCGCATCAAAACGGCTTTGGCAGAGTCCGAGGGGAATTTTACGAAGGTGTTTCAGGCCAGCCCAGATCCGATCGTCATTACAAAGTTTCCAGAAAGATCAATTGTGGATACGAACCAAAGCATGGCGGAGTTTTGCGGATACACCCGTGAAGAAATGCTGGGTCGGACCCCAGTTGAATTGGGACTCTGGCACAAAATCGAAGAGCATCATCATTTTATAGAACTGCTGCATCAAGACCGAAAGGTGCATAACCTGGAAGTGACATTCCGCAGCAAGTTGAATGAAACGAAGACCGTTCTCGTTTCGGCAGAAGTGTCTGAGATCAAAGGCCAACTCTGTGTTGTGACCCTGTTACGGGATATTAGCGATCGAAAGCGGCTAGAACTTGCCCTCCAGAATTCTGAAGCGAAACTAACGGATGTTTTAGATAGTACGAACGCGGCGATCACAAGCATGCGCGAACTAAAAGATGGTTCCTGGGTGACAGATTATCGCTCTGCTGGCTATGAAAAGGTTTTTGGTTATCAAGTTTGGGAACTGGAAGCCGATCCAACCCTGTGGCCGTCGCGGGTTTTCTCAGAGGATAAACATCTTGTCATCACCCCTGGCTTTGATGTCAGTGTCATTGGAACAAGCCGTTTAATCGAATATCGATTTTGGAACAAAGATGGCAACTTGCTCTGGATTTCGGCAACTCAGGCGTTGCGGTGGGATGAAGCGTCACACTGCTCTGTCGTCACCATTATTGAAATTGATATTACTGAACAAAAGAAAGCGGAACTTGCTCTAAAGGCCAGTGAAGCCCGAATGCGGGCGATGCTGACTGCGATCCCTGATCAGATTGCTGTCTTTAATTCAGAGGGGGTTTATCTAGACTCCATCCACCGAAATCCTCAAATTGATCTGATTGATGCCAGGATCAATCCAGTGGGTCGGCATTTAAGTGAATTAGTTCCCGCAGAAGTGGCGAATCACCAAATCCAGGTCATTCAAAAAGCGTTGAGAACCCAGGAACCCCAGGTGTATGAACAACAGGTTTGGATGGGCGATCGGTTGCAATCTGAAGAAGTGGTCGTTGTTGCCTGTGATCACGAAACTGCACTGGTGATGGTGCGGGATATTACCGATCGCAAACGGGTTGAACAGGAGTTGCAACAATCAAAGGAAGCGGCAGAAGCAGCCAATCGGGCGAAGAGCATCTTTCTGGCAAATATGAGCCACGAACTTCGCACACCTCTCAATAGTATTTTGGGATTCGCCCAATTAATGATCCGCAACTCTGACCTTTCCCCAGAGTATCAATGCTATATGCAGATCATTCATAAGGGAGGCAATCATCTTCTGCGCTTAATCAATGAAATTCTAGATCTTTCGAAGATTGAGGCAGGGCAAATTACCCTGGACCTTCAGGAAGTAGATTTATGGGACTTGCTGAATTCCCTCAAAATTACCTTTAGCCAGCGGATCGCGATGAAGGGAATTCAATTGCATCTCGAAATTGCGCCAGAGGTGTTTCGGTATGTCGTTACCGATAGCCAAAAGCTACAACAAGTTCTCATGAATCTCATTGGGAATGCCATTAAATTTACTCCCGCAGGATGGGTGATGCTGCGGGTCCAGATCAGCGAGTCCTCAATGGAAACATCCCCCCTCTCTCTCTCCTTCCAGGTCATTGACACAGGCATTGGCATTGCCCCGCACGATTTAGAACTCATTTTTGATGCTTTTGCCCAGGCAAGTGCAGGAAAACAATCGTCTGAAGGAACGGGCCTTGGCCTTACCATCAGTCGGGAATTAGTTCAGTGCATGGGGGGCACTCTGACGGTTGAGAGTACCGTTGGACAGGGCACTCTCTTTGAATTTACAATTCCTGTACATGAGGCAACGGGTGCTGCTCAACCAGTGACGCGATCGGTTCCTCGTGTGACGGGATTGGTTCCAGGGCAACCGAAGTACCGGATTCTTGTCGTCGATGACCAGCCCGAAAATCGACTGTTATTAGCTGAATTGCTGAGGAGATTGGACCTGGAAGTCCGAGAGGCGGAGGATGGGGAGCAAGCGTTACTTCAATGGCGGCAATGGCAGCCCCACCTCATCTGGATGGATCTACGCATGCCGGAGTTGGACGGGGCTGCAACCACTCGCCGCATTCGGGCGGAGGAGCGGAACAGGGAGCCAAGTCAAGAGCCAAGTCAAGAGCCAAGTATCATCATTGCTTTAACGGCTCAGGCATGTTCTGAAGACCGGACCCGTGCCCTGGAATCGGGGTGTGATGACTACATCAGCAAGCCTTTTCAGGAAGAACTGCTCTTGAATAAACTGGCGGAGTATTTGGGATTGCGTTACACCTACTCTGAAGACGATCGCCCATCGGCACCTCCCATTTCCTTCCCAGTGGTGGAAAAACTGGATGCGAATCACTTGACCGTAATGCCCTACGAGTGGATTGTGAAACTTCATCAAGCAAACCTATCCTGTGAAGATTGCCGGGTCCAAAGCGTGATTGATGAAATTCCGCCAGAGCATCACTCCCTCGCCCTCAACCTGGGACATCTGGTCCAAGACTTTGCTTTTGAACAGATTGTGAGGCTCACCCAACCCCATGTGAAAAGTCAATAAATTACTTTTATCTGTCATTACTCATTAATTATTTATTAAATTTCGCACCTTTTTCTGCATTCTCCCTGTGAAAGTGAAGTTTAGTTGACTTGTAACAGGTTTTGTAGCGTAGCATTTAATCTTATTTTGGAGTCCGACAGTCTTGCCAGGTTCAAGGTAACGTAGGAATATAAAGAAAGACTTAAGCAGAGGAATTATGACTCCTTTAATGCTGCGTCAGCTCTGGTCCCTGGTGGAAGCCACCCAAGCGACCATTCTGCTCAATTTAGACGATAGTAGCCTGGTTCAATGGTTGCTGCGGCAACTCTACCAGGAACGCCCCCTGAACAATCACGAAACGGATATTCTGCAAGGCTACATTGAGTCTCGCTTGACGTTGATTCGGGATTTAGCCCACGATCGCGCGATGACCAGCTATCAACTGTAACTAATAAATTAATAACCGTTCACAATCATCTATGCCTTTTTGGAGTATTCGATTGTTGGCAACGCTGTTGCTAGGGTCTCTGGTTGCCTGCGGTGGACAAACATCTGCGCCACCTAACTCAGCGGCCACAACCTCAACAGGTCAGTCCGCTTCGCCTGCTCAAGGTCAGAGTCGTTTAGATACGATCTTGAGTCGGGGTAAGCTCATCTGCGGCGTGAGTGGTGAGTTATCGGGATTTAGCTTTGTCAACCAGGAAGGCAAATATTCAGGCTTAGATGTAGATATCTGTCGGGCAGTGGCGGCGGCCCTGTTTGATAATCCTGATGCGGTAGAGTACCGTAACCTCAATGCGAAAGAGCGCTTTACAGCCCTGCAAACGGGGGCGATCGACCTTTTGAGCCGCAACACTACCTGGACCCTGAACCGGGATACAGCGGTGCGTTTGGAATTTGCACCCGTGGTGTTCTATGACAGCCAGGGATTGATGGTTCGGAGCAATGGTGCGGTTAAGTCGATTCAAGATCTAAAAGGAAAGACGATCTGCACTCAGACCGGGACCACGAACGAACAAAATATTTCGGACCAGATGCAGAAGCGCAATCTGCCCTACAAGCCTGTGGTCTTTGAGGATGTCAATGCGACTTTTACAGCCTACGCAGAGGGGCGGTGTGATGCCGTTACGTCCGATCGCTCCCAACTCGCTTCTCGCCGCATTGCCCTACCCAAACCGGAAGACCACCTGATCCTCGACGAGGTGCTATCGAAGGAACCCCTGGCCCCAGCGGTCGCAACGGGAGATCCCCGTTGGGCGGATACGGTTCGGTGGGTTGTCTATACGCTCATTAATGCGGAAGAATTGGGAATTACAACCCAATCTTTACCCCAGGCATTGAACAGTCCCGATCCCGTCGTGAAGCGTTTTCTGGGAACGGAAGGGAATCTAGGGAAGGACATGGGCTTACCCAATGACTTCGCAGCCCGCGTGATCAAGCATGTCGGCAACTATGGAGAGGTTTACGATCGCAACCTCGGCCCCAAAACCCGTTTGAACCTGCCCAGAGGGTTGAATAACCTCTGGAATCAGGATGGGTTGCTGTACTCGCCCCCATTTCGTTAGAGATCAGAAGATTTCCTGGAAAAAGGAATACCCATCGTAGGGCAATCGTCTCGCTTGCACACAGGCAAGATGCCTGACCTACGATTTTATGAATGGACATCCTTTTCAAGCCATTTCCTTACGGATTTGCAACCGCAAAGGTATTGCACTGAGCAGGTTCCCCGCTTTCAATCCCTCGCCGGAACCATTTGACCCGTTGCTGAGAACTCCCGTGAGTAAAGGATTCAGGGTTCGCATACCCTCTTGCCTGTTTTTGCAAGCGATCGTCCCCAATACTGCTGGCGGCGTTCAGAGCTTCTTCAATGTCTCCTTGTTCGAGAACCTGGCGCGATCGTTGGGCATGGTGTGCCCAGATTCCGGCGAAACAGTCCGCCTGCAATTCTAAGCGCACTGAAAGCTGATTGGCTTCGGCTTTACTCACCTGGCTTTGCTTCACTCGAACTTGCTTGGAAATTCCCAATACGTTCTGAACATGATGCCCGACTTCATGGGCGATCACATACGCCTGGGCAAAATCCCCCGGAGCATTATGCTTGACTCGCAGATCCCGGTAGAAATCCAGGTCAATGTAAACCTTTTGATCTTGTGGACAATAGAATGGCCCCACCGCCGCCTGGGCATATCCACAGGCAGAATTCACGGACCCTGAGAATAGAACGAGTTTGGGTTCTACATAGGTTTTCCCATTTTGCCGAAACAGTTCCCGCCAGGTATCTTCGGTATCCGCCAGAACAACGGATACAAACTGGGCCATTTCATCCTGCGCTGGCGGGCCAGAGCGGGGGGATTGGGTTCGGGCTTCGGGAACTGGTTGGCGATTGGCTGGGTTGTTGGCTTGATCCAGGATTACCCCCGGATCGCCCCCCAGGAAGGACACTAACAAAGCCAGCAGGAGAGTGCCAATTCCACCCCCGACGATCGGCCCCGCCGCTCCCATTCCCCGTCGATCTTCGACGTTTGTACTCCTGCGCCCCCGTTCCCAGTCCATAATTGTCTCCCAAAGCAGAATTTTGCTTTGATAGTAGCAATCTTCAGATGAAACGATCGTCTCCCTAAGTTAGGAAGATCAGGGGGAAGGGGTCATTCTCCGGACAGGTTACGAAACGAGAGCCGTTGCTTTCAGGGCAAAGATTTTTTCAATGACATCTGCAACCACTTTGTCTGGAGTCGAGGCTCCCGATGTCACCCCGACGACGATCGGACCTTTCGGCAGCCAGGGGTCTTGCACAATCAGGGATTGGTTCAGGGGTTTGTGTTCCACTCGGTTTCCTGGCCCAATGCGATCGGCACTATCAATATGGTAGGAAGGGATGCTCCGCTCTACGGCGATTTCCTGTAAGTGGGTGGTATTGGAAGAGTTGTAGCCCCCAATCACAATCATCAGGTCTAATTTTTCATCCACCAGGGTAAACATGGCATCTTGCCGTTCCTGGGTTGCATCACAAATCGTGTTAAAGCTTAGGAAATGCTCATTGAGGGATGCAGGTCCATATTTTTTCAATAGGGTGTGTTCGAACAGTTTCCCAATCTGCTCGGTTTCGCCTTTGAGCATTGTCGTCTGATTCGCAATCCCCACCCGGACGAGATCGCGATCGGGTTCAAAGCCCTGAGAACAGGCTTTGCCGAACTTTGCCATGAACACCTCTCGATCGCCACCGTTCAAGATGTAGTCACACACGTATTGGGCTTCTGCCAGGTTGAGCACGATCAGATAGGTGCCCGCGAAGGAACTGGTGGCGACGGTCTCCTCATGGTTGTACTTGCCATGAATAATCGAGGTGTAGATGCTTTTCTTATGTTTCTCAACGGTGTTCCAAACTTTAGAAACCCAGGGACAGGTGGTATCTACGATCGTGCATTGCTTTTCATTCAGCAATTGCATTTCCTGAACGCTGGCCCCGAATGCGGGCAGAATCACAACG
>JANRKG010000077.1:0-5588 GCA_033763635.1 Leptolyngbyaceae cyanobacterium bins.59 | reverse complement strand
CGGGTGGCAAGCTGATGACGATTGTAAATGATAGTCGTGTTTTTGCTACTGCCAATATCTACGAAAAAGATTTAGACAAGGTAAAAACGGGTCAACGCGCGATTACCCAAGGGGTAGCGCCTGCCGTAGGATGCCCAAAGGGCTGTAGGGCGATCGCAAAAGTCGCCAGTTTACCTAACCGTACCTTCAGCGGACAAATTGCCACAATTGGGGCAGTGGTGGAAGGTGAAACACGGGTAGTACCCGTGAAAGCCGAACTGGACAACCCCGACGGAGCGCTAAAACCGGGGATGTTTGCCGAATTAGAAGTCTTAACAGACCGGACGGCAACGGCGATTTTAGCCATTCCTAGCTCAGCGGTGATAGATGCGAATGGCAAGAAACTGGTCTATGTCCAAAATGGCGATGCATTCCAACCTGTAGAAGTCACGTTGGGTCAACCCTCCGGGGACATGGTTGAGGTAAAAACTGGTCTATTCGAGGGAGATTTGGTAGTTACCCAACGTGCACCTCAACTGTATGCCCAGTCATTACGGGGTGGTAGCAAGAAACCAGAGGCGCAGGGTGCTGCACCCACACCATCCCAAGCGACTAATTCTAGCAAGAGCAGTTCTCAGTTGCCTTGGTGGTTGGCCATTCCTGCTGGGGGAGGGGTCGCCGCGATCGCGAGTTTTTCCTTCTGGTTGGGGCGTCGTACCAAAAATGAGTTAGTTCCGGCAGCCGCAGGACTTGCTCGTGTACCCGAAGACTCTCCCAATGGTGCCTCACACAAGGATTATCTTGTCTTTACAGATAATGTAATTTCTGCGGATGAATCACCAGAACACAGGAATAACCATCACCACGTCACAAGTCAGGAGTCAGACGTTAGGAGTCACAAGTAAAAATTTTCAACCTCATTAGTCGCTCAGTAAGAGCGTGTGCGTGTTATCGCATCATCTGTTTTAACTGCTATTTGATGATTGGCTTGCACCGCTTCTACAAAATCAAATTCATATAGATGTTCAGCACTATTCTCAGATGGGTAATCGAGCGCAGATGGCTCGTCGTTCTTGCTACCGTCATCATTACCCTGTGGACGATTTACGTCATCCCCCAGATGCAGCTGGATGTCTTCCCGCCGTTTGCACCTCCTCAAGTCGAAATTCAAACGGAAGCACCCGGACTCGCACCCGAAGAAATTGAGTCTCTGGTGACGTTACCGATTGAGAGTGCCATCAACGGAACGCCAGGGGTAACGGCAGTACGCTCCTCCTCCGCTGTAGGGCTTTCCGTTGTCAAAGTCATCTTTGATTGGGGAACTGACATCTATCAAGCTCGCCAATTGGTGACAGAGCGATTGCAGCAAGCGGCTAGCAAGCTGCCTGAAGCCGCAGAAACACCGCAACTTTCTCCGACAACCTCTCCCGTTGGCACCATCCTTACCTACGCTTTTACCTCCGAAACTACTCCTTTAATGGAGGTGCGGCGCATCGTTGACTGGCAAGTAACCAACCGCCTCTTAGCTGTTCCCGGTGTCGCTCAAGTGGTGGCGTATGGCGGTGACGTGCGGCAGTATCAAGTCTTAGTCGATCCCGCGAGGTTGAAAGCCTTTGATGTCTCCTTGCAGGATGTCACCGAAGCGGTACAAGCGGCTAATGCTAATGCTCCGGGCGGCTATTTAATCACCCCCGATAAAGAAACCTTAATCCGGGGAGTGGGGCGAATTGAAGCCCTAGACGACTTGAAGGATTCTGCCATTACTTCGCGCCAGGGAACACCCGTCCGAATTGCTGATGTGGCAGACGTGCAGATTGGTGGGGCTATCAAGCGGGGGGATGGTAGCTTAAACGGTCAAAAAGCCGTTGTTGTGTTGGTGAACAGACAACCCAGTGCTGACACTCCCACCGTGACGCGGGCGGTAGAAGCTGCTATGAAAGAGGTTCAACAAGCTCTCTCCAAAGATATTAAAGTTACCGTCACGTTTCGTCAGGAAGAATATATTGAATCGTCTGTTGCAAATGTCAGATCAGCGTTAATTGAAGGCAGCATTATTGTTGCCGTTATCCTCATCCCTTTTTTGATGAATTGGCGAACGCTTGCTGTAGTTTTGCTGGATTTCTTTCTGACTTGGCTATTCGCACTGTTATTCATGCATTGGATGGGACTGGGGCTAAATACAATGACGTTGGGAGGGTTGTCGGTGGCAATTGGTACAGCCATTGACGATGCCATTGTCTATGCCGAAAACACCTACCGCAACTTGAGAGAAAATAAACTATCTCCTCACCCTCGTCCCATAATGGACGTAATTTTTGATGGCAGCAATGAAGTACGCGACTCTTTAATTGGAGCGACAGTAATTGGCATCGTCGTCTTCTCGCCAATTTTTACATTACCCGGAGTAGAGGGTCGGATTTTTTCGCCGATGGGGATTACCTATCTCGTGGTTGTTGTGATTTCTAGCCTGGAATCACTGCTGGTATCTCCGGCGTTGTGTGCCATTTTACTGCCTAGCAAACGCATGAGGGCAAGAGAACCTTGGTTGCCAAGATATGCCAAGCGTATTTATGGCTTCTTTTTAGAGTTTTCGATGCGTCATTCGGCAATTATCTTAGGTCTAGCCAGTGCGGCAATGGTGGCAGCATTAATTATTCTTCCCTCCTTCGGACGAGCATTTCTACCTGAGTTTCAGGAGCAAACGTTGGTCAATACCATACTCCTCTATCCCGGCGTATCTCTTGAAGCTACAAATAGTGCGGGGTTTGCCATTGAAGATGCTCTAAACAAAGACCCTAGATTTGAATACGTTCAGGTACGTTCTGGACGCGCTCCCGGAGACAGCGATGCGGCAGGAGTCAACCTCGCGCACATCGATATGGGTATTAGTGAAAAGGGAATGGAAGACCGAGCAGAAACGCTGGAAGCGCTGCGAGAAGAATTTGCCAAATTACCCGGAGTAGCACCTAATATCGGCGGGTTTATCTCTCACCGAATGGATGAGGTTTTGTCGGGAGTAAGGAGCCAGATTGCAGTCAAAATCTTTGGTTCTGACTTAGAGAAACTCCGTCAAATCGGTGCCCAAGTTGAGGAGCAAATGAAAAGGGTTGAGGGAGTTGTGGACTTGCAACTCGAACCTCAAATACCAATTGAACAGATTCAAGTCAAGTTCAATCGTCAAGCTGCTAGTCGATACGGTCTCAATGTAGGAGAATTATCGAAAATTATTGAAACGTCTCTAAACGGGCAAGTCGTGTCCCAAGTTTTAGAAGGGCAACAAACGTTTGACCTCGTTGTATGGCTGAAGCCTGAAGCTCGGAATAATTTGGAAACGATTCAGAATTTGTTAGTTGATACTCCGGCTGGTAATAAAATTCCTCTGGCTCAAGTTGCTACTGTGCAATACGGAACAGGCCCAAACACGATTAATCGCGAGAATGTTTCCCGTTTAATTGTGGTATCCGCTAATGCTCAAGCGAGAGATTTGCGATCGGTGGTGAATGATATCCAAGCCAAAGTCAAGCAAAATGTGCAAGTGCCTTTTGGTTCTTTTATCCAGTATGGAGGTCAATTTGAAGCCGAGGAACGAGCGACACAGAATATTCTGATATTTAGCGCGATCGCATTTATTGTCATCACAGTCTTAATGTACCTCTCTGTCAAATCCATTGCTTCAACAGCAATGATTATGATCAACTTACCAATCGGATTGGTAGGGGGAATTGTTTCTGTGGCTTTGACGGGTGGAGTCATTTCTGTGGCTTCCTTAGTTGGCTTTGTCACACTATTTGGTGTGGCTACCCGCAACGGGTTGCTATTAGTGGATAACTACAATACAAAGTTTGCAGAAGGAATGCCTTTTAAAGAAGTTATTGTTAAAGGGTCGATGGAACGGCTCAATGCCATTTTAATGACCGCTTTAACTTCAGCTTTGGGTTTGGCACCTTTAGTATTAGAAGGAGGACCGGGGAAGGAAATTCTACAACCCCTGTCAATCGTAGTATTAGGTGGGTTATTTACTTCTACGGCATTAACGCTAATGGTGTTACCCGCGTTGTATGCCAAGTTCGGGAAATTCTTAGTACCCAAGCCAACCCCACCAATTTCTGACAACGGTAGGGCAGTCGAGGCTGTCTTTGAACAGTGATTTTATCACCATTACTTCTGTAGTGTTCGTTTTTAATTGATGTTGATGCCTAAAGTTGTGTAGAGCAAGCCATTGTTTTAAATCAGGAGATAAAAGTATGAAATCCATCAAGTTTTTGTTAATGGTTCTAGGCAGCGCAAGCCTGATTTTATTGGCAGCCTGTGGCAATAACAACCAAGCCACAAACTCAGAGAGCAGTCCGACAAGTACTAAACCAGCCGAATCAACGGCACAACAGACTGATGCCGCTAAAAGTGAGTCTTCCGGTCATGCGGCAAAACCTTTAAAAGGGGGTCAAGTTGTTGAGTCAGGCCCCTATCATTTAGAGTTTGTTCCAGTGAAGGAAAGTAATGGAACTCATTTAGATTTTTATTTGCAAAAAGGGGACAATCACGAAGCCGTACCGAAGGCTAAAGTAACGGCTCAAGTTCAGTTACCTGATGGTACGCAAAAGACTCTTCCCCTTACCTATGATACTGAAGGAAAACACTACGCGGGTTTACTTCCTGAAAAGGCAACGGGTCAATATCAGGTTAAAATTACTTCGGAGGTTGATGGAAAAAAGCTAGATGGTCGCTTTAGTTTCAGTCAGTAGATTCTCCAGTTTGAGAAAGCAAGAGACACTAGCTTTGAGCTGGCTTGAACTAAAAAAACACAGAGTCTTATTCACTCTGCTTTAGCATTTTGAGTTAGGCAGGGATGCTATGGCTACTTAGGTAGGAGTATTTCTGCAGCCATTTTTTGGGAGTAATCTTCATACCATGTGGGTAGTAGTATCACAAAACTCATCTGGCGACTGCTATAACTTGTCAGGAATGTTCTAGTTAGAAGCAGTTGCTGAGTATTTTTACTTGGCAATTCCGAGAATTATTGACTGCCACCAGTCAAAGCAGTCCTTGTGACAGCCCTTGGGTGCCGAATGTGGGTTATTCAACTTTGGTGACAGGAATTTTTCTCCTACTACAAACTAGAACGAACTGCTCAGGATGTCAGGCATTAACCCTGAAGGTAGAACTAAAGGTAGAGGGCACTGTTTGAGTTTTACAAAAAAATTAGAAGACAATCCGGATTTTTGCGATTTCAATTCGTATTAGTGTATTTCTATCAAAAATAAGCTGATAAAGAAAGTCTTACTACCTCAACAGAGCAGCTTTTACTCTGATTGGTGCAATCGAAATGACTTCCAAAAGTAGGTCTTTATTCTCTAGTTTTTCTCAGTTTTTTGATTCTTTTTGGAAAGAATTTATAACATCAAAGAAGCTTGACTTAGTCATTACTAGCGTTGCATCACTCGGCTTGCTGCTTGGGGTGCGGCAGTTAGGCTGGTTACAGCCTCTGGAACTGGCAGCTTTTGATTTCATGGTTCGCCTCCGCCCAGATGAAGGTCCCGATCCCCGGTTGCTGGTGGTGGGGATTTCAGAGCAAGACATCCAAATGTTAAAGCAATATCCTGTCTCTGATC
>JANRKG010000076.1:0-12219 GCA_033763635.1 Leptolyngbyaceae cyanobacterium bins.59 | reverse complement strand
TCAGGCTCCCACACTCCCACAATCTGGAGATGGAGATCTCCTTCTCGATCGCGAGTACGAGGATAGGTGACCCAGAGGTGGCTTTCCTCCAGGCTCAGATGTTTCTTCACCAGGCTCATTACTCGTCCGAGTAAGACAGCTTCCAACTTTGTCCCATCTGCCGCCAGGATGGTGCCTCGCGTAAATTGCTCTTCAGAAGGAACATATTGCCCTCGAACCAATCCGATCGCCCGATATTGTCTGGCCTCACTGGGCGGTGGAATCGGATGCTGTCGAGCGAGAATTAACGCTTGATCGGCTGTCGTGGACGAACTAAGAGCATCCTGATGAGGATTGTCAGGACTGGCACTCGCCGAATTATCCGCACTACTAACAGTCAACTCTTCAGCAACGGGATTGCTTCCCGTTGGCGATTCAAGAGGCAATGACTCAGACAACGATTCAGAATTGGACGATTCAGACAACGGTTCAGACCGGAATGGTCCAGGCTGTAATGGTTCAGTTGCAGAAGAGGACGCAGGAGACTTGGGAAGAGGTTCGGAAGAATTCATGGGTTTTGCGACGGACAAAAGGCACGATTGCACCGATCTGCCTATTAGACTCTAGAAAAATCAAGGGTGTCAAGACACTCTTCCGGGAGGAAAGAGTTAATCTGGACGATTTGGAAAGATTCTTTACCAGTTTGGCACATCGGGAGCAAATCAGGCGTAAACATGCAGGCATATAGTCCATAGTCTATACTGTGTTCAAGTTGTCTGTTCAAGTGGTTCTTGTGTCTGAAAAGCGTGGCCGTGTCATTGTTAATGTTGTATTGATTCTGGCGGTTCTGGCCTTTGTTGGGGTTTCGATGGTGCCCCTTCTAGAAGGAACCTTCCGAGGCGTTCAGCCTTCTACTGCCACCACTGGTGCTGCCGCATCCCCCAGTGCCAAGCAATCTGAACTGGAGTCCCAGGCACGGGGATATGAGTTGGTGCTGCAACGAGAACCGGAGAATCAAACAGCCCTCCGAGGCTTGATTGATACCCGCGTTCAGTTGAGCCGAGTCCGCTTGAGTCAGGGCGATCGGGAAGGGGCCAAGGCAGACGTAAAGGCTGTGATTGATCCCCTGGAAAAACTCGCCAAGCAAAACCCAACTGAGACCCGCTACAGCGTCTTACTGGCCCAGGCGAAACAATATCTGGGCGATCGGGAAGGGGCGGCCCAGGCCTATCGCACCATTCTGGCAACCCAACCCGGTGAACCAACGGCCCTGCAAGGTCTGGTGGCTCTGTTGATGGAGCAAAATCGCCCCGAAGCCGCGATCGGCCTTTTACAAGAAACCCTGAAGAACGCTCCTAAAGCCAACCAGGTCCAACCCAACAGTGTAGATGTCACTTCAGTTCAACTGCTCCTGGGCCAGGTGTATGCAGAACAGAAACGCTACGAAGAAGCTTTATCGATCTATGATGCGGCGATGAAAGCCGATCAGAAGGATTTCCGGCCTGTTTTAGCAAAGGCGATCGTTCTCAAAGAACAAGGAAAGACGGATCAAGCCCGTCCACTTTTTGTCACTGCGTCTTCCCTGGCTCCTGCCCAATATAAAGATCAGATTAACCAATTGGCAGGTACTGCGTCCCCATCTCCCGGTAGTCCTGCGGCTCCTGGCTCGATTTCCCCCACCTCCCCCCCTACGGCTTCTCCCAAGCCAGAAGCAACGGGTAGTAGCCCTGAGAGTGGCTCCCCAGAACCCCAGGCATCTCCAAGCGTTCCAGCAGCCCCTTAGTAACTTGCAAAATTAACTTGCAAAATTAACTTGCAGGATTCAGGAGGATAGGTTTTGGCCCCGCGCAACCTGTCAGCGATATTCAGTTTCTAATGTTGGAACTGAAGGTCGAGCGTATCTGCTTATTCCCATCTTGAAAAATCGTTTAATTAACAGGGGGCAAGCGATCCCCTTGTCACAGTCTTTCTATAGAGACATCTCCAGGATTTTTATAGAAACCTGATGTCAGAATTGGGAAAACTAAAGATATGTTTCCCTCGAATTCGCTTGCGATCGGTCGATGACTCTTAACTCTGCACGCGCTAATTCACAACAGACCCGATTGCCCTTGTGCGCTTACACTTCGATCGCCATTCAGATTGCAAAACGGTTGTTCAGTTCCTTGCAACCACTAAGCCCTACTTTACCTATGAATATGGATGGCTTGCCAGATAGTCAGGAAAGCCAACTTCTGGCTGAAATCGAGCGCCTACGATCTGAGGTCGAACGCCTCAATCGCGAAAACCAGGATTTACAAATTGCCCTCTCCACTATCGCAGAACATGGTGACATGATTGAGGCCGAACTTCATGAAACGAATCTTAAGTTGCAATCAGAAGTCATTGAACGGCAACGCGCCCAAAACACCCTACAAGGCTTAATTGAAATTATCTCTCAGGAACGAGATGACCTAGAAATTATGTTCCAAACTATTAGAGAACACGGGGATGTGTTGGATGCCCAATGGTATCAGAAGGTCTGTGAAGCGAACTTACTGGCAACGTCTGATGGCTTGACTCAGATTCCCAATCGTCGCTGCTTTGACGACCATCTTGTGACCCAGTGGCAGCAGACCGCTGAGAAGAACGCTCCCCTCTCCCTCCTCCTCTGTGATATTGATTACTTCAAACAATACAATGATACTTATGGGCACTTAGCAGGGGATGACTGTCTGCGAAAAGTAGCGCAGACCCTCAGTAAACTTCCCAAACGATCAGGGGATCTGGTGGCTCGCTATGGGGGGGAAGAATTTGCGATAGTCCTTCCCAACACCCCTTTAGAAGGGGCAATGCGGGTTGCAGAGCAGTTACAACAGGCGATCCTCACCCTTCATATTCCCCATATTCAATCAACGGTAAGCTCCTTTGTGACGCTTAGTATTGGAGTGACCTGTAGGATTCCGTCACCAGAACAAGCGATTAGTACGTTGCTAGATGAAGCGGACCATGCCCTCTATCTAGCAAAGCAACAAGGTAGGAACCAAATTGTTCACTATTTGTCACTCCAGGAGCCATCCTCCCTATGACGCATTCTCAAATTTTTGGAGAGTTTCTAGACCCTGTTCCAGCCAGTGAAGAATATTTGACATTGCATTTTTCCCTCGGTTCCACGCCCCGTAAGCAACGCTGGAGTAACTACGGGCTTTCCGCTGATTTTTTGGGAGATTATTTCGCTGCCTTCTTCCCCGGTGATGCGGTTGCCGATAGTGCGATTAATCGCCGTGATACCGTCAAAGCGGCTGTGAGTTACATTGCCAACGAACTGATCGAAAATGCTGTGAAATATGGCGATGAGTCTGCCAATTTGCCGATTACCATTACTCTTTATCTCTATGAAAAGACGCTCATTTTTGAGGTTAGAAATCCGACCCAACGATCGCGGGCAGAACAGTATCAAGCATTCATTCAAGAATTACTTAGTTCTGATTTAGATGAATTTTATACCCGCCAGATTGAGAAAACAGCTTTAGGAGAAGGGGGGTCCAATCTGGGGGTTTTAACCATGATCAATGACTATGGCGCGAAATTTGGCTGGAAGTTCGAGACAATAGGGGAAGAAACGGCTCAAGTCACAGTCTTGGTTTACCTGGAGGTGTAGGGGTGCCCATCATTCAGGCTCCAAGAACAGATGTGCTAGCGATCGGAGGTAAGACGCTGTGGAAATGAAAGAGATACAAACAGACGATTATTTAGTCTCGTTTGATCCCGACTCTTCAACTGCAATCATTCGGGGATTTCTCCGATTAGAAGGTATGGAAGAATACCGTCCCATCATGGAGTTCTTGTTGACAGCGGTTGAGGAATCTTCCCAGTTCACCCTCAATTTACGCGATCTGGAGTTTCTCAATAGTTCTGGGATTAGTATGCTCTCGATGTTTGTATTGAAGATTCGCGAGAAGGGAGGAGTTAAACTGGTTCTCCAGGGATCGAATAAGGTGCTGTGGCAAACGAAATCGTTGAAAAACTTGCAGCGATTGATGCCAAGCCTGACTCTGGAGTTCACATAGCCCCTCGCTTGCAGTTTTTCCGCTTGTTTCAACGATGCTCAACCAGCAGTCATGCCCTGAGCGGAGTCGAAGGGCAACCCATCCGGAAACCTTTTCAAAAAATCGCCTCATTTGACCATTCCGCCAACAGCATCGCTCCTGCTTCATCCCGGGTTAGGGGTTTGGCAAATAGAAAACCCTGACCATACTTGCAATGCAGCGATCGTAATTGCTCCCTTTGATAGGGCTGTTCTACCCCTTCAGCGATCACTTCCATGCCTAAATCATGGGCCAGTTTTACAATCATCTGCACCATTTCCAGGTTCTCCCCTTGTTCTCCCAGCCGACGCACAAAGAACTGATCGACTTTGAGGGAATCAAACGGAAAGCGCTGTAAGTAACTCAGAGAAGAATAGCCCGTTCCAAAATCGTCGATACACAGTCTAATCTTTAAAGTCTTTAGATCTCGCAAGAGGGCCAGCGTTGCTTCCGTGTCTCGCATCACCATCGTTTCAGTGATCTCCAACTTCAGGTGACTTGGATTCAACTCTAACTGCTGTAGCACCTGGGTAATCTGGTCAACCAACTGAAGCCGTGAGAAATCCTGGGCTGAGAGATTGACACTGATAAATAACTCTGGAGCCTGACCCATTTCTCCTAACTGCTGCTGCCAGGTCTTAAGCTGCTGACACGCCGTTTTCAGAATCCACTGACTAAGGTTTACGATGAGTCCAGTTTCTTCGGCGATCGGCAGAAACTTAGCAGGAGAGACGATCCCTTTTTGGGGATGCTCCCACCGCAGGAGGGCTTCAAACCCCACAATCCGTCCTGTTTCTAGCAAAACAATAGGCTGATAGTACAGGCGAAATTCCTGGGTTTCGATCCCACCCGTTTCTGACAGGGCAATTGCCCGTCTTAGATCAGCCTCCAACTCCACAAACGTCACAACCTGAACCCGCATACTGGTATTAAAGACTTCATAGCGAGCCTTTCCCAGAAACTTTGCATGGTACATGGCGGTGTGAGCATCCCGAATCAGATCCTCTGCCCACACATACCCAGAGGTGCCCCAAACAAGGCCCATACTGGCTGTAATGTAAACTTCCTGGCCCTGCAACTGAAAGGGAGCCGCCAGAGACGTTTGCAACCCAGCCGCAATCTCCTGAACTTGAGTGATGTTTTTAACGCCTTCTAACAGGAGCGTAAATTCATCTCCCCCACTGCGGGCCAGCACATCCCGTGAACGGAGTTCTTGCCGTAATCGTTGAGCAATCTCCACCAACAACTGATCCCCCAGGCGATAGCCCAACCGTTCATTAATAAACTTAAATCGATCCACATCCAGAAACAGAACTGCAAACAAATAGTTTTGCCCGTGACGGGTGTACTCGATCGCCCGATTCAGACGTTTCATAAAAGCCGTCCAATTGGGAAGTCCCGTAAGGCTATCGTGCAGAGCATCATGCAAAGGACGGTAGGCCACGATCCCACCGATCGCCAGCGTAAACCCCAAAGCCGGAGCCGCCCAAGGAATCCAGCCCTCCAGGGCAAACAAACCAAAACAGGCGAGGAATAGGGCTGCGATCGTCGTAAGGGACAGTACCCCCAACCGCAGGGGATGACGAATACCCCAGGCAAGGGCTGCACCGGAAACCGTCCAGCCCCCAACCCAGAGCCACTCTGCCCACTCAGGCCAGAACCAGAAGGGCGATCGATGCCCCAAAACCCCATCCAACAACTGACTAACCATCTGGGCATGAAGGTAGATCCCTGGAATAGTCGGGGTTTCCAGGGCGGTTGCACTGTAGGGCGTAAAGAAGAAGTCTCGGCTGCTCCGGGCCGTAGTGCCAATCAGAACGATTTTGTCTTTGACCAGTTGGGGGGGAACGGGAGACATCAGCAGTTCTGAGAGGGAAATTTCCGGAGCGACCTTTTCTCCTGTCCGGTATCTCAGAAGTGTTTGGAAGCCCCGATCGTCAAGAGTTTGATACCCACCCGATTTTCTGCCTAAGGCATGGATATGAGCTTTGCCCCAGGTCAGCAGGTCTGGCGTTGTTTCATTGATCTGGGGTTCTAATTTCTGGGAGAGCAGATAGGAGTAGGCCAGTTGAAAAGAAAATGCGAGAAAATTCTTGCCTTCTGCCTCGGCAAACAGGAGGTTCCGTCGAACAACACCATCGGGGTCTGTTACCACATCAACAAACCCAATCTGTTCCTGCGGCACCCCCTCCGGCCCTGGAACTCTCGGATCATCCCCACTTCCTAACTTAGTAATCGGAATGACATTGGCTGCTTTAAGTTGTTTTTGCAGGGCTTGATGCCCCGGTTCTTGAGGTAAATCACGAAAAATTCCCAATCCGATCGCACGCGGTTGGTGGATTTGTAACTTTGCCAGAGCCTGGGCCACAATCTGATCAGACAGGGGGAGTTTGTAACGCGCCACGTCCTCCTCAGTAATTGCAACAATGAGTAAACGGGGATCTGGCATTCCATTGTGATGGAGCCGGACCATCTGATCCAACGTGGCCAATTCCAGGGGTTGTAAAAGGCCAATCTGCCGCAACCCCAGGGTTAAACTCGTGGCGATCGTTCCTGTAATCAGGACGGGCTTGAGTAAATAAAGAGACCGGATGGAGTGGGCAAAAGCCTTGAAACGGATCGGCATCTCGCTGTTAGCTCCTTCCTGATTCCAGATTGCGATGCACGAAGGGAGCCAGATCTTGTAGGACAGCGATCGCCGAGCCATAACGATCGGTAAAGTAATAGCGGACCATGCGATCGAGAATCGTTGCCAGTTGCTCATCCACCGTCACCAGATGCCGCCACTGCACATCCCCAGACTCCGTATTGGGGATCAATTGTTGGGGAGACACCCCCGTGAGCGCTTGAATTGCAATCATGCCTAACGAATAAAGATCGCTATTGAGTCCGGGGTGCCCTGCCAGTTGTTCGGGAGGGGCGTAGCCTCTCGTCCCGATCGCAACCGTGTCTCCCGTCTGCCCAGAGGCCATCTGGGGGTGCATCTGTTTCACCGCTCCAAAGTCAATCAAGACCAATTTCCCATCTCGTTTTCGTTGAATTAAATTACTGGGTTTGATGTCCCGGTGAATGACATGGTAGCTATGAACGAAGGACAAAACCTCCAGAACATCTTTCAGGAGAAGAATCACTCGCGCTTCAGGCCAGGGATGATTTTCAAGTAACTCATCTGCCAGAGAGGTTCCTTCAATAAACTCCTGTACGAGATAAAAGCGATCGTTCTCCTCGAAAGAGGCCAGCAATTGGGGAATCTGGTCATGGCTCCCCAACTTCTCCAGGATTTCTGCCTCTGTGCGAAACAAGCGACGGGCCGTTTGCAGAAAACGGGTATCACTGCGGGCTGGAAGGAGATGTTTCACGACACAAGTAGGATATCCCGGTCGTTGGGTATCTTCTGCGAGATACGTCAATCCAAAGCCACCTGATCCTAAAACTTTGAGCAGTTTATAGCGTTGAGCCAGCAAAAAGGGAGCACGGGCCTGATCCATTGGACGGGTAGGGATATCGGTCTGTGTATTCCAGTTCTCTGTTTCCCCTGCCAAAATTAGTTCTGGGGGAAGGGCCGTCAGATCGTTGGGGCGGGTGATATCTGTCATGGGACGGGTCTGGTCGCTCAGCAGGGTTTGCAGAAGGGCGATCGTCCGTTCCTGGGTTTGGGCCTGAAGGCTGATCGCCCGCCGTTCTTGTTGCATCTCATAGGTGCGGTACGCCAGAGTCCCAGCAACACTCAGGACCAGGGCCACCCCTGGAGCCGCCAGGGGCACCCAGATCGCTGCGACAAACAGGCTAAACCCAATTCCCAGCAGTCCCCCCACCCCTGCCATCATGGTCAGTCCTAATGTCAGGGGATGGTGCAAGCGCCATGCCAGAAGCCCCCCACTGATCGCCCATCCCCACAGCCACAGAACTTCCGCCCAATCGGGCCAGAAATGAATGAGGGGGCGCGTGCCCATGACAGAATCCAGAATCTGGCTGAGCATCTGAGCGTGGATTAACACCCCTGGCATTTTGGGATCATCCTTGATCGTGGCACTGTAAGGGGTGAAAAATAGGTCTCGCACCGTAGGGGCGATCGTGCCAATCAAGACAATACGATCCCGAAGGAGGGCATCTGGAACCCGGTTTTCCAGAACATCTTGCAGGGTGACAATGGGTGCGATCGGCTGGGAAGTGCGGTAGTTAAGCAAGATCTGGTATCCCGCTGCATCGACCTGTTGATACCCTCCAGACGTAGTTTCCAGGGGGGCAAAGATTGCTTTCCCCCAGGCAATGCGATCGGCGGTGCCTCCCGTGATCACCTCCGGTTTCAGCCCGTCCTTCGCCAAATACTTCATGGCTAACTGAACGGCAAAGGAAGGAAGGGTCTCTTCATCCTTAAAGGCAAACAGTAGATTGCGCCGAAGGACTCCATCAAAATCTGTCACCACATCGTTAAATCCTGTGCGATCGGCGGGAACTCCGGGAGGTTGGCTGATGCCTTGAGGGATGTCTGTGGTTCCTAATTTGTAAATCGCAATCAGGTTTGATGGTTGCAGTTGGCGATTCAGTTCTGACGAACCTGGCTCTTTCGGGAAGTTGCGAAAAAGGTCTAACCCAATAACACGAGGGCTATGACGTTGTAGAGATTGGAGGGCTTGAGCCAGAACCCGATCGGGGATCGGAAAGGTATAGCGGGCCAAATCCTTTTCGGTGACTGCCACAATGAGCAAGCGGGAATCGGGAGGAGAATTCGGTCGAAGCCGCACCATCTGGTCATAAAATGCCACTTCCCACCGTTGCAGAAACCCGACCTGCTGACCGCCCATAACCAGTGCTGTGACGATCGTACTCGTCAGCGCAACAGATTGAAGCAAGGGGTGAATGGCACGTCCCCCCTGCCCTTCCAGACTCATCAGTTTGAAGCGTCGCAAGAAGTCCACCAACACAACAGACAGGATTGACCGAATTTGCCCCACAATGGGAATGACAATGATAGCAATTTAGTTTTCAAACCCTCCTGATGACACTGGAGAGATGGGATGTACACGCCTATACCAGGATAAAGACTGTTACACTATTCTCCCAGTCCAGTCAGGTCAATTTTTAGAGTCGTAAGTTCCAGCATTTCCCTCAATTATGGCAAGTCAATCTCCCATTCCTGTATTAGTCAACGGTGCGGCGGGCAAGATGGGCCGCGAAGTTATCAAAGCAGTGGCCCAGGCCGAGGATATGAATCTGGTCGGGGCCGTCGATCGCAACCCAGAGGTTATCGGTCAGGATGCGGGAGAACTCGCAGGATGCGGCACCCTGGAAGTTCCCATCACCAATGACTTTGAACCTATGCTGGCCCTTACCTCTCAGGAACGGCAGCCTGGGGTCATGGTGGATTTTACCCATCCCACATCGGTTTACGAGAATGTGAGATCGGCGATCGCCTATGGAGTCCGGCCTGTGATTGGGACGACTGGCCTGAGCGTTCAGCAAATTCAAGACCTGGCAGACTTTGCCGATAAGGCCAGTACCGGATGTTTGATCGTTCCTAATTTCTCGATCGGTATGGTGTTGTTGCAAGAAGCAGCCGTGCGGGCTTCCCAGTATTTTGAGCACGTTGAAATTATCGAACTTCACCACAATCAGAAGGCGGATGCGCCCAGTGGTACAGCGATTCAAACGGCCCAGATGTTAGGAGAACTGGGCAAAACCTATAACCCACCTCTCGTTCAGGAAACAGAAAAGATCACGGGGGCACGGGGCTGTACCGCAGATGAAGGGGTTCGGATTCACAGCATCCGTCTTCCAGGGCTGATTGCCCACCAGGAAGTGATTTTCGGTGCCCCTGGTCAGATTTACACCCTGCGCCATGATACGAGCGATCGGGCCTGTTACATGCCGGGGGTGCTGCTTGCCATTCGTAAGGTGCTAACCCTCAAAGCTCTGGTCTATGGTCTGGAGAAGATTCTGTAGGGCACAATGGAAATGATTTGGCCTCCCTGTGCCTCCGATCCCTCCAACCTTCCTTCTCAAGGGGCAACTGAAGCCTATGCTCATTCCGCTGACCCGCAAAAAGTTCGAACAACTCATTCCCCTGGCGGCGACAGGTGCCCAGTATCGCTTTTACTGGGGCAAATTTCCTGATTTTCTCAAGCGATTGCTCTTTTCGATCGCAGCCCTGGTTGGGGTCTTTTTCATCCTGCGCCCGATTTTGGGAGAGGCGGGGTCTGGGTTTCTTGTCATTATCGAAATTCCTGTTTTTCTTTACTGGCTCTGGGCACCCGTCCTGTGGGCTAGCCTGCGGAATTCTAAGACTCGCAAGTATCCCTACAGTGGCTTCTGGCGGGGAAAGGTGCTGGATGCCTATCCTTCCGATGCGGTGATCGGTCAGGAGGAAACAGTCAACAACAAGGGACAACTGGTGATCGTTGAGAACCGGGAACGACGCTTAAATCTGGTCGTTGGGGATGAAACGGGCTTTGAATTGGAAATCCAGGTTCCCCTGAAGCGCAGTCATCAGGGCGTTGCACCGGGTCAGGTTGCCGAGATGCTGGTTCTCTCCTACGAGCCGGACCTGGAAACGATCGTGATGAACACAGACATTTTCATTCCCAGTCGCAATATTTGGGTGAGTGACTATCCCTATGTGCAGCGGGATGCCTTTACGGAGGTGAGCCGCAAACTCAGGGACTACCAGGAACCCCGCAGACCTTCTAAAAAATCCTCTCGCAAAAAAGATCGCTTCCGGGATGACTACGATTTTCGGGACGAAGCTGACTTTCGAGAAGAAGACGATTTTCAGGACGACGATTTTGAGGAGGACGAAGAACCAACCCCGCTCCCTAGAAAACGCCGCCGCAACAACTAACTACCCAATTACATTGCCTTCTTTACCGTAGGCTTGCCACGCCAGATCCACCAGGCCGCTCATGATCGCTGCTGCAACCACTGCACTTCCTTTGCGCCCCTCCACGCGAATATGGGGCACTAGTGAATCTTGAAGTCGTCCTTTGGCAACATCCACATCAATAAATCCGGCAGGGGTGCCAATCACGAGGGCAGGTCGCACAACTTCTGCTTCAATCAATTCCACCAGGGCAGACAGCGCGGTTTGGGATTGACCCACCACAAAAATCCCTTCTGGGTAGCGTTGGGCCAAGGTTTCCATTCCCCAGGCGGCACGGGTCTTCTCCTTCTGAGGACGGGTCAGGGCATCCATGCTGCAATACACCGGATTGGAAAAGGTGTTTTGGATGTCGGGAGTAATCCCCACCTGTACCATCGGGACATCCACAATAATCGTTGCACGCGCAGCCAGGGCTGCTGCCCCTGCTTGCAGCGCCTGGTCTGAAAACTTGATGAGTGACAAGTAATCAAAATCAGCGGTTGCGTAGATGACCCGACGGACAATCTCGTACTCTGCTGGAGAAAAGCTATGATCACCAATCTCACGGTCGATCATTCCCAGACTTTGGGCATCCGTGATGTGCCATTCCATAAATATGAGGACGATTCAGTAGCCTTTAGCTTATCAGGTTGAGGGAATGATTAAAGCGGAAGGCAGAAGGGAAATGCTTCCTTTACCCTTCTACCTTCTGTTTCCCTCTACTAGGTTTCCGATGGAGAAGACTGACTAAACATCGGTGACAGATAGGCAACCAATCCCCCCAGCAGGAAGCCAACGACATTCCGGAACAGGGGCAACCACTCGCTGGTTCGGGTGATGACCGGGGCAATGCCAAAGGCAATAAATAAAATAGCCCACAGGGGTGAAAAAATCAGTGCCCACTGCCATGCAAAAACTTGGCCCGGTTTGCGAGGTTGAGCAGCAAACCCGCAGATGACCCCACCAACCACGGAAGTTACGAGGGTGAGAATCCATTGTTCTCGCGGTAGTCCCGGAACCACCTGGCATCCCCCCCGACGCAAACAACCCTCGACAGACTCGATCGCCTGTAAAATCGCCTGGTCTTCCCCATTCTCTCGCACAAAAAACTGGTTGCCGTAGCGAGTTTGTAGCTCAATCCAGAAGGTCCGGGGCATCAACTCATAGAAGGCATCTCCGACACTGAAATTGAGGATATTGCCGCCCCGGGCATCCGCAACCAGTAACAAGCTCCGATCGTCTAAACCCCAGAAGTCTTTCACCGCTCGCCCTGGGGTGCGATAGAACTGGGTCAGTACTCGCAACTTCCAGCCCGTC
>JANRKG010000075.1:0-2915 GCA_033763635.1 Leptolyngbyaceae cyanobacterium bins.59 | reverse complement strand
CGTAGGTTTCAACCAGCTTTAAAGCCATCGGGTTCACTTCCGGGATATCGAGAAAACACACCTCCCCCTTCGTCTGAGCTACCAACCCCTGGAGTAACTCTTCTGCGATCGCGTAGGTTTGGGCAAAGAGGGGGCCAATCTTCCAACCCACCTGACAGGGACGAATGACTCCATAGCCCACTAATTGACCGTCTTGTTGCCTTGCCAGACCAACAGATCCGGGTTGCTGAATCCACGCTTGTAGAAATGCTCTACGCATGACTGGAAAAAACTGAGCATCAAAGGCCACCAGTTGTTCAAAGGGGACTTCAGCAATTGGCAATAGCTCATTCTTGGGACTACCACTCTCGATCGTCCCTTGATAGCGAATGTTTCGGTACGCCAGCTTAAAGCCCGATTTACGGTAATTCTCCTGCTGGTCCACCACTCCATCTAATCCGATATTGCGATCGCCCAGATACCGGATGCCGTGCTGCCAGGTCTGCCAACCAAACCCCCGGCCTCTAAATTCAGGACGCACGATGTAAAAGCCAATGAACCCAAAGGTTGCGTCATAAGCCACAGCAGAGATACAAGAAACAGGCTCTCCTAAATACTCACCTATAAAATAGCCTGTGGGATCAGTTGCGTAGAAACTAGCCGCATCCGATAAACCGGGGTTCCAGCCTTCTTGCGCGGCCCAAGTAATTGCTAAGTCCAGGTCCGATCGCTGCATTGAACGGATCGTGAAGTTTGCCATACAACTCTTGAATCGATTGAGCGATTGCTGCCTATATTATCGGCTGTGTTAGAACTGACTGGATTACCTGTCCTGTTACTTTAAATTTATTGCAACCTTGTCATTCTGAATCTATGAGTATCGAGTCCTTCCCCTCTGGGAGCAGGACCCAGAGATTTTTCTCAATGATGTGGCCCTGCTTCCCTTTGCATCCCTGACAGCAACGACCAACCCCCGACAACTCCTCACTCGCACGGCTCAACAGGTAAGCACGATAGAATCAGTGCAGCAGCGGCGAGAGGTGGGGGCTTATGCCCAACTCCTGGCGGGGTTACGGTTCGAGAAAACTTTGATTCGTCAGCTATTTCGGGAGAGTACGATGCAAGAATCGGTGATTTATCAGGACATTCTGCAAGAGGGTAAGCAAGCAGAAGCTTTAGCATTGGTCCTACGTCAACTGAACCGTCGTCTTAAGGCAGTGATGCCTAATGAAATCCAATCCCAGGTCAAAACCCTCTCTCTATCTCAATTGGAGGACTTGGGAGAAGCACTGCTCGACTTCAGTAGCATAGACGACTTGCTTCAGTGGTTAGAGACTCGTTGATTCTGGGATACCGTTCCCAGTCCTGAAAAGTCCCCTGTCTTCCCCTGGAACGATCGCCTCTTCCGACGCAGATCAAGTCTCTACCACCTGGGTTGCCAGTCCTACCCATGATTCTGCAAGATAACCCACAATGTAAACGTTCAGTCTAACTTCCCCCATCCGGTAGACAGTCAAATGATCAAGATTCTGCTTTAGAGCCAAGACGAGTTCCCGATATCGCGTTGCAGTTTCCTGTTCTTCTGGACCGAACCACTCCTGTTCTTCTGTAGCGGCGGCAAAGAAATTATCCACCTCAACAACTTCTACTGGAGTCTCTGGCCCCTGGCCTGTCAACTCTAAAACTTTTTCAGGAGTAAGTTCATTTTGTAAGGGTGCATCCCAATGAATTGTGGAAAAGGAAGCATCAATTTCGCTCATCCACAACAAACCCTCCGTTAGAGTTTGCAACCGATTAATAAATTCAAGCGTCAAATCACTCATTGGTGTTAGCGTTATCAGAAGTCGGGGGCAGGGTCGCTGAAATCAACAATTCCCTTGATTATCGGCTATCCCTGTGCCCCAATGCAGATATCTGTGGCAGCTAGGAGGTAGGATGCCCCTTACGATTCAGAAACTCAGTCGATATCAATTCCCCTGGAAACGGATTGCGATCGTCTCATCCTTGCTGCTCCTGAATGCCTGTGGCATATCAGATGCCCGTAACTTTGGCAGCCTTCATTTACTCCTGGGCACTCCCAGCCCTGCCAGCCCCAAGCCCGAAAACGCCAACGACTACCTGATGTTGAAACGCCAATATGCCCTGTCCTACAACAACAGTAAAGGCACTCCAAACTGGGTGAGTTGGCAGTTAAATGCATCCTGGATGGGGGAGGTCGATCGCTGCAAAAGCTTCAGCCCCGATTCAACTTTGCCCCCTGGATTTCAAGCCGTTTTACCTACAGACTACACAGGGAGTGGCTTCAGCAGGGGACACATGACCCGCTCCTACGATCGATCGGCGACAGAAGCGGACAACTGCGCCACCTTTTTAATGACCAACATTGTGCCCCAAACTCAGGATAACAACGAAGGCCCGTGGCTGGAATTAGAGAACCTGGCAAAGGATTTAGCCGAGGAAGGACGGGAGCTTTACATCATTGCTGGCCCGCTGGGACAGGGTGGAACAGGGCTGCAAGGCCGCAAATTGACGATCGGGAAGAAAAACAAAATTACAGTCCCGGCTCAAGTGTGGAAGATTGTAGTGGTTATGGAGAAACCAGGACTTGGCCCCCGCAATGTGACTGCAAATACACGGGTGATTGCAGTAAACATGCCGAACCGAGTTGGCATCAAGAATAAGAGTTACCGAGACTACCTGACCACTGTAGATGAGTTGGAGCAACAGACGGGCTATGATTTCCTGTCGGATGTTCCAAAGGATGTGCAAGCGGTCATTGAAGCCAGGAAAGATGGGCTGGATGGCAAATTAACTAATTCATGGATATTGCCACAAACCTCACCAACTCCTTGATGGAACTGGCGATCCTGGGATTGAACCATCATGGGTAAACCGTGCTTAGGCGACATCACAATTACCCCAGTGCGATCAATCGG
>JANRKG010000074.1:0-6283 GCA_033763635.1 Leptolyngbyaceae cyanobacterium bins.59 | reverse complement strand
AGGACTCGAAGTTGTGAGCTTCGTGAAATTTGAAAAAGAACAGACTCAAAAACGAACCTATGAGGTTTACGATGCTCCTTCCCTCATTTGGGATGAGATGCTCATGCGACTAGAACGTGGTGAAAACCTTTTCGTCGTGACCGATTACCAGAAATGGCTACGCAGAACAGAGAGGTTTCTAGCCGAGCAAGGGATTGAAGGCACCTTTATTGATGGGGAGAACTCTGGCGAAGACTGGGCACGGCAGATTATCGCAAATCCAAACCAATGGATTGAGGAGGCTCGACCGAGAGTATTTGGCTGTTCACCAGCCCTCGTATCCGGCGTGAGCTTTGATGATCCCCAGGGGCACTTCCATGCAATGGCCTTCAATCTGACTCACCTGGAGCCACGGGACGCGAAGCAAATATGCGACCGACTACGAACCGATGTCCCCCGCTTTGGTTGCATCAAGGAAAAGTCGGTCCAACGGGATACCCTTTACGGGGGTTGCAGACCCGACTTGATTATTCGGGATCTCAGACAAAACACCGAGGGAGTCAAAAGGTTAATCGAATTTGCCCAGTACGCAGTGCAACAAACCGGAGAAGCCGACTTAGTGACAGCGCTGCAACGGATGGAGCAGGACTTGAGCAATCCTGATTCGATCTTGAACTTCTACATGAAATACTACGCGCGTTACAAAGCAAGGGAAAACTACAACAAGCTAGCAATCCGTGATACCCTCATGGCCCTTTGGGAGTCCAGGGGTTACAAAGTCCACTTCAAACCGTTGGGGAGCATCCGGCACCTGGCGGAAGAATCGATGTCGATTGGCAACCAACTGGACCAGGAAACAACCGAACAGTGGGTTAAGACAGACACTGGAGAGCTTACGGTCAGCGAAGCCCACACAATCCTCAACTTACCAGGAGCAAGCCCACAGAATCGCTTGAAGGCTCGCAAACGGCTGATGGAAGATCGCCTCCCTGGAGCACCCCTGAATCAGGTTGATTTTGTCCTCAAGACGATCGTCCAGAATCAGGGTCAATTTCTCAGAAGTACCGAACTGCTCTGGCTATCTCAACACCCAGAGGAAGCGAGACAACTCGATCGCTGGTCATGGGGGAATTCCTTTTCCCAGAGTGCTAAAACAGGCAGGTTCGTCGTTGTTCATCAATTGAGCAACCGTTCGGCTCTGGCAAGATTGTTGAGTTTATGTCCCCTGCAATCTTTTATGAATGGCGAAATTGAGCAATGGGATAACAGGACACCCCATGTGCTGGAGGTTCATCAATGGGCCAAGCTTCACAGAGACCAGCTCCGGCGGTATGCAAGACTCACCGTATCTGAGAATGACGACCTGCATCCAGTGAAGACGGTCAATAAGATTCTCCGCAAACTGTATGGCAGAGATGGCATTGAGGAAGTGGGATGGAAGGGCAGCCGGGAAAATCGGCAGCGGCAATACCAGCTTGTCAATCGCGAAGACCAGGACCGCGAGACAATCCTCAAAGCCCTGAGCGATCGCTTTGAGAGCCGCCAACGGTCGCGTGATCGCAACTCGTCTAATAATTCTCTTCCAGCAAAATGCGATCACCAATGTACCCCACTGGAGGATGTGGTTGTTAAAGCCCTCAATGCAATCGTCGATGAGATTGGGCGGATCACACCTGAAGAGGTTGAGGAGATCCTGGCGACCTGGATTGCTCCTGCGTCTTTGGCGGTTGTCTGGAGGAGGATTCTACCAGGCACCAGGGATGCCATCTTGTCGTTACTTCCGCAAGGCCAGTTCTCCCCGTTGATTAACCGATTTCTCAAGGAATCGGTCGCCTTACAGCCCGTTGTCTAACGAAATTCATTGTCCTGCCGCAAAGGCCGATCGGCGATCGCCCTGCATCGGGAGCGGTTCGCCTGGTTGCTTCGGCGGTCATGGGAAATGGCATTGAACTCAGCAAACCCAAGAAATGAGGATTGCAGGGAAAATAGCCTGAATGCTGGGTCAGTCCTGAGCTTGGATCAACCCAGCGATCGATTGCGATCGCGCTGAGCAGAGCGAGAATGGTTCTGTCCAGCCGCGATCGCAGTGAAAGGGGAGGGTGCAGATGCGGATTGTTATTGGTCAGCTTGTTTCTCCTTGGGTTGGACAATGTGGAAATTACAAGTCGTGCGCTTGACCTTCTGACACGCTTGGAGGTTGGGAGCATTCCAGAGCAGTAGCTGCTTGGCGAAAGCTGCGGTATTGCCTGTTTCTGCTTGAAACAACTCCTGGTAGCTTGAACTGGCAACCGCACGAGCGTGGTTGCCACCTGCAACATAACCCCCAAGAGTGGACACCGCGCACAGGGCCATCGTGATACCGGCGAGGATTAGATAGTACTGCCGATTCTCGTGCTCTGCCTTAAGAATAAGGGTTTCGTACTGTATTTCCCTTGACCGAGCGAGGTCCTTCTCCTCCTTTTTCGTTTCAACAACCTTCTTTTTCAACCTCTCCACCTCTTGATGGAGTTCGGCGATTCTTGTTTGATAGAGAGTTCTCTCTTTTTCAAACTGATTGCTCTGTACCCTTTGCTCAATTTCTTGAGTCACTCGCTTCATCCACTGCTCAAGAGAAGGTAGCAACCGGGACTGCACCGTCTCCTGAGTCAGGTTTGTGGCCTTCGCCAGAGCCTGCTCAAAAACGTGTTCGACCTTTTCCGGGAACAGATCAATTGCTTCCTCAATGATGCTTGTGACTTGTTCAGCCATCTCAGGCCAGTCCTGTAGGAGCAGCCGGAGATAGCCGAGTTCGCTCATGATCATGTAAAGAGGCTCGTCTATGGTGAGATCGTACTTTCGGAGCATCGTTAGCAGCTTCAGTCTGTATTTATCCGAAAGCCCTTCGAGGAGGTCATTGAGAAAATCCTCTTCCCGCATATCGGAACTGGGGGCGATCGCCTCCGGGAAGGGGCCTTCGAGAGACCCATTTTGGAATGCCCCTTCCTGGTGATTACCTCTATTTGGACTGGAGGCTAAAGTCATCCCAGGACTCCTACCCCTTCAATGGCCTTGAATGCCTTTTTCAGGTAGGAGTGGACCGCTTGCTTACCCATCTTGCTTGGAAAGCCGGTGGGACCGAGCGCTTCAATGAAGGTCCATTGTTTCTCTTCCATCGGGATGCGGCGATCGTCTGCCAGCTTGGGGCAAGTGATAACCGGAATCGTATACTTCTGGATTAGTTCCTGGAGCGGTCGGCAGTTATTGAAGTAGTCCCAATTCGTAGATCGTCCTTCGTTCTTGACAATGACGTGATCGATTGAATTGCCATAGCAACTAATCGATTGAATTGCCATATTCGGTGCATCGATGCTGCCATCAACGACAAACCATTTCAAAAACTTGAAACCTTCTGCGGCAAGGCACTCTAAAACATCATTCTCCTTTACCCAGGCAGAGAAGGCTCTGTGGTTCTGCGCTGGGCATACCAAAAGGGTTGGCCTTTCAGTTACCCAATCTAGAAGAAGGTCAACATCATTACGGTTGGCATCTTCACTGAAAGTGACTGATTGAAGCATATCTTCGGGAAGGCCAAGCGCTTCTTCTTTCCCGTCATATTTCAATCCGAGAGTTGGATTACTTTGATCTGCTTCTAGTAGGTATAACGGTACTTCTTGCTTTAAGAAGTAGTGGCTCAGGACAAGGCCAAACCATGACTTACCGACCCCGCCTTTTTCTCCATCTACGATGTGGATGTACTTCATAACTCCTCACTGGTTTAACTGTTAATTGGATGTAGCATATTGACCGAATTTTCGTTTTCCTGATTTTGGTGCAGGAACTGCCTCGGACTCTACGATCTTTTGAGGTTCATCAATATCAGAAACCTTATTAGTTTCTATATTATTTTGTACTCCAGAATCGCTATTGTTCGTAACAGAATTAACCCCTAAATTTGTATTGATTTCTGTTGAATTTTCTTCTGAATTTGAAGGTGATTCAGTACTTACTTCATCACTCCCAGAAGTCTGATTAAGCGTATTTGCAGATACCTGATCAGACACCTTATTTGATGTATTTTTACCAGGGGATTTTCTCTTATTATTTTGCGTATTTCCTTTGTTATTGTTGTTGTTCTTTGAAGAGGTTTCACCAGGAGGTTTTCTCTTATTATTTTGCGTATCCCCTTTTTTATCGTCTTCTTTATTTGAAGAGCGAGAATTCTTTTGAGCAGGTGGTTTACTCAAGTATTGTTTGAGGGTTGTAGCAGAGATATTGAAATCTAATTTAGATAGCATCTCTGCGATCTCTTCATAGCTATATCCTTTCTTCAGTAGAGCATTGATATCACCTTTCATTTGATAGATGCTTTCATGGAGGCTAAATTCGTCCTGGGGCTTTTTAGGAACATCCTTTAAGAATTCACGAGCCTTAGCGATATTCTCTTTCGTATACTTGACTGATGCTTTTGCCTGTCTGCTTGTGTTGCCGGAAGTCATGTCGGTGTCCTAGAAAATGAATTTCAATAGACTAGACTTTCCATAGGTTAAATACTTCAGTAGTTCCTCTATTCGATTGCTGGCTAGCCTTGGTTACTATCAGAATGTTCGCTGAGAAGAAGTGGGTCAATCTGCATTTACCTGAAGCGGGAAATTACATTTAGGAATGAGAATTTAATAACTCCGAGATCTTCCTGTACGGGCGAACAGCAGTTCGCCTCAATCAACTACCAACTTTTCGATCTTATTTAATTCACGATCCTTACGACCCAATCGATCATGAGTATTCCAAGTGAGCGATCGAGTATATTTCGATTTCCAGGTCAGCAGACTCTTCTGATTGATTTACCTGAAGCGGGAATTGCGTTTACTGCCCGATTGATTATCCATATTCCAGATGGTCGGTCAGGCGTATTTCGATTTCCAAGTCAGCGCATCAATGTGTACTCACTCCACATTTTTTGCCCTGACGGGTCCACTTCGCTAGCGCTCGTTCAAAAAATGTTCCGTTCGCCGAGCCATCACCACGACCCTCAGAACTGACCCGATCGCCCCTGATTGGATCACCCTGATTGGCGACCGAGCAGACCCCATCCGTTGCCTTTTTTCTTGCAAATCCAAACACATCTATGAACCAACATTTCAGGTATTCCCTTCCCCCCAGCTTCAACCCGCTCAGCGATCGCCTTGGGCTTGGAGACACCCTTTGTCTTGCACAAATTTCTGTGCCGTCCGATCTCGCTCAGTCCTGTCTCGCTTTAGCGGAAGTGGAGGGTTAATATGTCATACGCGATCGCGAGAATTCGGAAGCTCAAGCAAGATAACTTAGCGGGTAGCTGGAGCCATGTTGCCAGAACCCGAACAACCGCAAATGCCAATACGGATGTTGCAAATCGCAGGCTCATTGGTGAGCTGGGTGCAGACCTCAACTCCCTGGTCACGGCAAAGATTGAATCGTCACCTCAAAGACGAAAAATCCGCCCGGATGCGGTCTACTCCGTTGAGATTTTGCTGACGGCCAGCCCCAGTTATTTCAGGCCCGATGATCCGTCAGAATTTGGTCAGTATGAGGGGGAGCGATTAGAGCATTGGGTACAGGCAAATCTGCAATGGCTCAAGCAAGAATATGGCGATCGGATTGTGCTCTCAGAACTGCATCTTGATGAAGCGACTCCGCACCTGCATGCCTTCCTGGTGCCTATTGATAAAAGGGGGCAATTAAATTGCAGAGCGATCTTTGGAGAACGACACGCCTTACGCAAGTTTCAGGACCGCTATCATGCAGCAGTCGCGCACCTGGGATTGGAGCGAGGAATTCAGGGCAGTCAGGCCAATCATCAAGACATCAGAGACTTCTATCAGATCGTCAATCAAGGTCGAGATCTTTCAGCAGAAGTTTCCACGGAAATTCTCAGAGCCAAGGCAGCCGATCGCGACCGCGCCATAACCCAGCGCAATGAGATGGAGCAGACGGCAAAGTTGCAGCAACAGAGAATTCAGGAACTTGAAGCTGAGAACTCCCGCTATCGCGCTGAGGTAGGAGTATGGAAACGGAAATATCAAGATCAAGTCAGTGTCAGTGAATTGAGGCGGCTCCCGCTGGAGCAGGTGGCGCACGAGTTGGGCTTGAATCAAGATGCAACAGATCGTCAAAAATGGAGTGATGGCACCCACTACCTCAGCATCAATGGCTCCAAGTTCTACACCTTCCGGGGCAACCGGGGAGGAGGGGGTGCGATCGACCTGGTGATGCAGGTTCAGCAGTGTGATTATAAACAGGCGGTTGTCTGGCTGAAGGAGCACTTTGGAGAGGCTGCTGCTTTACGGGT
>JANRKG010000073.1:0-5240 GCA_033763635.1 Leptolyngbyaceae cyanobacterium bins.59 | reverse complement strand
CATGACTGCTGATCCCTCCTCTGTTTCCCGATCGTCCTGGTTTGCCTTGCCCGGAAAATTCTTCCGCCGTGAACTGCTGCCTCTGCTGGCGGATCTGCGTCTGGCGATCGTCATGCTGCTTGTGATTGCGGTATTTAGTATTTCAGGAACAGTGTTGGAACAGGGGCAATCCCCAGCCTTCTATCAGGCGAATTATCCAGAGTCCCCCGCCCTATTTGGATTTCTGACCTGGAAAATGATTCTGACTTTGGGATTGGATCATGTGTATCGAACCTGGTGGTTCCTGGCGTTGCTGATTTTGTTTGGCAGTAGCCTGACGGCCTGTACGTTTACTCGTCAGTTTCCAGCTTTGAAAGCAGCCCGTCACTGGAAGTTTTATGATCAGCCCCGTCAATATGAAAAACTGGCGCTCAGTGCGGAACTCGATCGGGGATCGCTAGAAACCTTAATTCCCTTTTTGCAACAGCATCGCTATCGGGTATTTCAGGAAGGGGGCGTTTTGTATGCCCGAAAAGGGATTTTGGGCCGGATTGGGCCGATCGTCGTCCATGCCAGTTTGTTGATTATTTTACTGGGGGCCATTTGGGGGGCGATGACTGGGTTTTATGCTCAGGAAATGGTTCCCAGTGGGCAAACGTTCCAGATTCAAAATGTGCTGGATGCGGGACCCCTGGCAGCCTCTCAAATTCCCAAGGATTGGTCTGTGAAGGTCAATCGCTTCTGGATTGACTACACCCCTGACGGAACGATCGACCAATTTTATTCCGATCTTTCTGTCCTGAATCAGCAAGGGGAGGAAGTGAAGCGCAAGACCATTCATGTCAATGAACCCTTACGATATCGGGGCGTAACGCTATACCAGGCGGATTGGTCGATCGCTGCCCTTCAGGTCAAGTTGAACAACAGCCCTATCTTTCAACTGCCAATGGCCCAACTCGATACGGGGGGAAAGGGTCGGCTGTGGGGAACGTGGATGCCAACAAAACCTGATCTAACGCAAGGCGTGTCTCTCATTGCAAAAGATCTTCAGGGGATGTTGCTGGTCTACGATCCCTCTGGCAAGTTGATATCGACGGTGCGGACGGGAATGGCAACCGAGGTAAATGGGGTCATGCTGTCCCTCGTGGATCTGATTGGGAGTACAGGGTTACAGATTAAGGCTGATCCTGGAATTCCGATCGTCTATGCTGGCTTTGGGCTTTTAATGGTGGGAGTTCTGATGAGTTACCTGTCCCACTCTCAAATTTGGGCATTGCAAAAGGATGGGAAGCTCTATTTAGGTGGAAAAACAAACCGGGCACAGGTGGTGTTTGAACGAGAAGTTTTGGGTTTGCTAGAGCAGGTTGAGGGAGTGTGAAAGCAACTTGTGAAAGGTGTTTCTGCTGGGCTGCCCTTCAGCTTCGCTCAGGGCACAGGTGCGGGTTGAGCGAAGCCGAAACCAGCGAGGAAATTGTTTTTTAGAAATCTCCTAGTTGCTTTCGCTACGAACGTGTTTTGCCTCAATCACCGTATGAACATTACCGCGAGGGGTGAAGTCGCCTTTGACTGTGATCTCTAGGGGATCACACGCTGCAATCAAGTCATCCAAAATTTGGTTGACGGATTCCTCGTGGGAAATATAACGATCGCGGTAACTATTGATATAGAGCTTGATTGCCTTGAGTTCCACAACTTTTTGATTAGGAACATAGCTGACATAGATAGTTGCGAAATCAGGATAGCCGGAGAAGGGGCATTTGCAGGTGAATTCTGGCAACGTGATGTGGATGTTGTAGCAGCGACCGGGACGGGGATTGGGAAAGGTAATCAGTTGTCCTTCGGTAATCAGCCGCTCTCCGTACTTCATTTCCGAAGGTGTTGTTGTCGTTGGGTTCGGTTCCGTTGCTGGGTTGGTCATGGATGGTCAAACAATTAAAGTCAAACAGCTAAATAAGAAAATCCAAAGTCAACAGAGAGACAAAATTTTTAGGCGTAACGGAAATCACATAATTTTCTGGAACTTGCTTGACGAATTGACCTCAGATTGCTCTAATTGCAGATATTCTGAGGTGCAGCAGTCGCCTATTCTACATTGCGTCAAGATTAGAGCCAGATTTATGCCATCCCATAAGTTAAATCATAAGCCACCAAGTAAGCCATCGGCTCGACCTGCCCCAGTGCCCCCCGATGCAGCTTCTCACGAATTTACGAACCGCCCTTCGGTTCCCCTTTATGTTTACAAAGAACTGGCGGCGGAATTGCAAGCAGCAAAAGTCATGCTGGATTCCCTCCATACCAAGAATCAGCATTTGACTCGGCAAAACCAGCAACTGCGGCAAGAAATGGAGCGGGTTGTAGAAGCGGTTGTGCAAATGCAGCAGGTAGTGGATGGCGACGAACACAATTCGAGTTCTGTCCTGGAGCCATCCCCCACCCCCAAACGGGAGAAACCTGTGGAAGCGGCTAAGAAAGCTCCGGTGCGATCGGCTCCTCGTCCCGTTGCTTCCAAACCTGACAAGTTAGAGTCTCCTCTGCTTTCTGGGGATCTGGTGACAGAGCAGGAAGGCAGCCGTCCTTCCTTTGAACAGAAACCAGAACGGGTTGATTTGGGAGGCTTATGGCTGGCGGTTGTCATCCTGATGATCGTTCTTTCTGCTTTTGGAGCCGGGTTTGTCATCGTTCGACCTTTCCTACAAAGTCGTTGATCCCGTATCATAAGCTACAAAAAGCGCGTTCTTGACGGTGGTAGAACGTGACTTGCAAGTTTAACTAGAAGTGCGTAAGGAGTTGGGAGATTGAAAAAGGTTGAGGCAATTATTCGCCCCTTTAAGCTAGATGAAGTCAAAATCGCTCTGGTCAATGCCGGAATTGTGGGGATGACTGTTTCTGAGGTGCGAGGATTTGGACGGCAAAAGGGACAGACGGAACGCTATCGGGGTTCAGAGTATACCGTTGAGTTTCTACAAAAGCTCAAAGTTGAAATTGTGGTAGAAGATGACCAGGTAGATATGGTTGTAGAAAAAATCATTACCGCCGCCCGTACAGGTGAAATTGGGGACGGCAAAATCTTTATTGCTCCCGTTGAGCAAATCATCCGAATTCGGACTGGCGAAAAGGATTTAGAAGCAATCTAAAGTGCTTGATTGTAATTTTTGAGAAGGTGAAGATCAGAGGCAAGGGCTTCGATCTTCATTTTTTTATGGTTTCTAAAGCGCTTCCAGTTGGGGTAGCAGGGCCGTGATCGCCCGTCCTCGATGGCTAACCCTCCGCTTTTGCTCTGGGGTCATTTCTGCAAAAGTGACTCCCAACTCAGGGACGTAGAAAATCGGATCGTAGCCAAAGCCAGAAGTGCCCTGGGGCTGTAATGCAATCTCTCCGGGACAAATCCCTTCAACTTGGAGGGCGATCGTTCCATCTGGACGGGCCAGGGCAATCACACAGACAAACTGAGCCTGACGGTTGGGGGTGTCTCCTAATTCGGTGAGTAACCGCTGGATGCGATCGGCATCGCTGTTCCCGTATCGGGCTGAAAAAACGCCGGGTGCCCCGTTTAAGGCCGCCACTTCCAGGCCAGAATCATCGGCGATCGCCCACTGGCCTGTTGCCAAAGCGGTTTGAGATGCCTTTAAGCAGGCGTTTCCCGCAAAGGTTTCTTCTGTTTCCTCAATGTCTAGCTCGTCTGGCTTGGGTTGCAATTGCCAATTGAGATCTTTCAGATAGGTCTGCAATTCCCGAACTTTACCAGGATTTCCAGTGGCAACGATCAACGTAGTCATAGGGTGTTCTTGAGGGCTAACAAATTAATGATCAAGCTGAATAAAATTTCAAGAAGCAATTATTTGTGTCTCTAGAAACAGAGGTGTCAAAGCCATTTCAGGGCACCATAAGATCAGGGATTCTTAACAGATTGTTGCCTTATATGTAAATTTGGCATGATTTGGCTTTCCTTCAACTGAAAAGGCTCCATAGGGGGGTATCAACAGTGGCGAATGAAATAGATAAGGATAAATTTTTCTACCCGGTCGCGCGATATTACGGTGAATTCACTCCCGAACATCTGGCCTTTAACGCTAACCTGCAAGAATTTGCCCAACGAGTTTCCCTGATCTGTAATTTGGAAACGGGTGGCAAAATTTCGTCCGATGAGGCTTACGAAACGATTAAGAACCTATGGCATGACCTGAAGGAATCTAAAAAACAACTCCTGAACCAGGAGCGACCGCCGGATGTTCAATTGCCAGAGTGAAAATTAGGGTGGCGAAGGGGGAACAGGGACTCTTGATTGGGTTCCTGGTCCCTAACCATCTCCTAACTCCCAAAGTATTGCTCTACGATCTCCAAAATGCGCTGAGATGCTTTCCCATCACCGAAGGGGTTAACGGCGTTTGCCATTTCCTGGTAAGCGATCGGTTGACTCAAGAGTTCGCTCGTGTTCGTGACGATGCTTTGGGTCTGAGTGCCAATGAGACGAGCGGTTCCGGCGGTAACGGCTTCAGGCCGCTCGGTGGTTTCCCGCAGAACCAGGACAGGTTTCCCCAAACTTGGCGCTTCTTCCTGTAAGCCCCCGGAATCAGTCAGGAGCAGGTAGCATCGTTGGATGGCCCCAATTAATTCTGAGTAGTCCAAAGGTTCGGTTAGAAAGACACGGGGATGGGAGCCGAGTAGAGCCTGGAGCGGTTCACGGACGATCGGATTCCGATGCAGGGGCAGGAGCAGCGCTGTATCAGGGAATTTGTCTAACACTTGCAGAAAGCCCTGAGCAATTTCCTGTAAGGGTTCACCCCAGTTTTCGCGCCGATGGACGGTTGCCAGGAGGACTCGGTAATCGTTCCAATTTAAGTTGGGAATGGAACAGTCGGGTTGACGGGCCGCGACCGAGAGGAGGGCATCAATCACCGTATTGCCCGTCTGGTGGACTTGACCGACTACGCCCGATCGCTGAAGATTTTCAACTGCCAGGGTGGTGGGGGCAAAGTGAATTTGGGTGATTTGGGAAATCAGGCGGCGATTCGCCTCTTCTGGATAGGGATTAAAGAGGTCATCGGTTCTCAGCCCTGCCTCAACATGACCCACAGGAATTTTTTGATAGAAGGCAGCAAGGGCAGCGGCAAAGGCCGTCGTTGTATCCCCCTGAACCAGAACGATGTGGGGTTGGAGTTGACCAAAGAGAGCTTCCAATCCCTGTAAGCTGCGACAGGTAATACTGGTCAACGTTTGAGTCTGCTGCATAATGGCTAGATCATGATCTGCCGTCAGATCAA
>JANRKG010000072.1:0-7934 GCA_033763635.1 Leptolyngbyaceae cyanobacterium bins.59 | reverse complement strand
GATACGGCTCGCTTGGTAGGGGCAAACCTGACAAACGCAGTGCTAGAAGGGGCGTTTGCTTTTAATGCTAAATTTGAAGGGGCGACGATCGACGGGGCAGACTTTACGGATGTGGAACTCCGGAAGGACGTTCAAAAACTGCTGTGTCAGAATGCCAAAGGAACCAATCCCGTGACAGGTCGCAACACAAGGGAAACGCTCTACTGTGATTGAGTCCGGGCATACACCCATGACTCGCTCTTAGGGGATGAACCTGTTTCAAGGGGTTGTCCTGGTGTTCTAAGAGGGATTGTTCTATCTGCTGATGGAGTGATGCTTCGTCCCGGTCTAGGATGAGTGCCTGGGCAGCCTCCTGCATTTGATTGTGAGCAAATTGATACTGTAACTGGTAATCGCAAGAGGAAGCAACGGCGGTATCCTCCCCGGTATTCGGTTTGAGGGTACAGACTTGGGAAATGGGAAGGAGAATGTCTGCTTGCAGGGCAGTCCAGAGGTCGGCAGCGGTTGCCGATAGGGTTTTGTTGCTGACGGCTGCCAGGGCTTCTAAACTGAAACGGTTGCCAAGAGAGGCCGCCAATTTTAGAAGGTGCTGAGTGGCCGCTGGTAATTTCTGGATTGCAGTCGGGATGACATGGGTTAAATCTTTCTCGGCAATGGTCTTGAGATCCCAGCCCCATTGTTGGTTGTGAAAATTGAAGTGGAGTAAACCATCCTGATACAGTGCCCTCAAACTCTGGGTTAGCAAGAGGGGATTCCCTTCGTTTTTTTTCCAAAGCAGGTTTGCAAATGAAGCAACTGTTTCGGGTTGCCCCAGGGCATCTCGGAGGAGATGGGTGGCTGCATCTGGATTGAGGGGCGGTAATTCGATCGGGTGGACGATCGCTTTCTGTTGCTGGAGTTGGGCGATCGTCTGGTGCAGCGGGTGGTCCGGGTTCACCTCATTGTCTCGATAGGTTCCCACAATCAGCAACGCTTGAGGATAGGGACTGGTCATGAGTGTCTGGAGCAGATTCAGGGAAGCAGGATCGGCCCACTGTAAGTCATCCAGAACCATCACCAGGGGATGATCAGGCTGGGCGAAAATCTGAAGAAAGGTCTGAAATACTTCGTGAAAAGAAATCTGAGTCTTTGCAGGTTCCACCGGGGGGATGGGGGAATGGGGTTGGACGATCGTCTCCAGGGCTGGGATGAACTCAAGGAGCGGCTGAAGGTTCTGCCCTAGCGATCGGTGTAAGTGTTGCCGCCACCCATCCAGTTGCTCTGAGGTTTCTGCCAATAGCTGGCGTATCAGGTCTTCCAGAGCTTGGGTGAAGAGCCGATAGGGAATTTCCTGCCGCGCAACATCACCTTTTCCAGAAATGAAATATCCCTCTCGTTTCCCAAGGGACTGCTGAAAATTCTGCACAAGAGCAGTCTTCCCAATTCCCGCTGGCCCCCGAATCAGTAACAGTTCGGCCTTATTTTCGGCCTGAAAAGGAACTGTTGCAGGATTGGCCTTTGTAACAATTCGTTCTAAAGCAGTGGATAAAAGTCCCCGTTCCTGTTCCCGTCCGTAAAGACGTTGAGGAATGAGTAGATAGCCGGATTGGTCCTGTTGTCCGAGAGGAAAGGAAGTGACTGCCCCTGTTTGCATGACTTGTCTCTGGCAATGTTCCAGATCCACTCGCAATCCGAAGATGCTTTGATAGCGGTCTTCTGCGTTTTTCTCCAACAGTTTCATCACCAGTTGAGCAACCACAGGTGGTAGAGAAGGGCGATGAAGTAGGAGATCAACGGGTTGTTTCAGGAGATGGCAGTGGATCAGTTCCAGGGGATCGGTCACAACAAAGGGAGGGTTTCCGGTCAGCAGTTCGTAGAAGGTGGCTCCCAGAGAGTAGAGATCGGAGCGGTAATCCACTCGACGACTCATGCGGCCTGTTTGCTCAGGCGAAATGTAGGCCAGGGTTCCCTCAAGCTGGGTAGAGGGATGGGTAGAAGCATGATCCTGGCTTAAGTAGGAAGAAATACTAAAGTCAATCAGTTTGACTGCCTTCGTCAGGACGTTCATCAGAATATTTTTGGGTTTAATATCTCGATGAATAATCTTTTTCTGGTGGGCAACTTCCAGTGCTTTACAGATTTGAATCGCAATTTCTAAAAAGGTTCTCAAATCCATCCCTTTAGCGGGAATGCAGTGTTTGAGGGAAATGCCTCCTGAATCTTCTAAAACCAAGACCCAGCGGTTTTGATGTTGTTCTAAACAATAGGCAGTAACGACATGGGGCGTATCGAATCCTTTGAGGATTTCATATTCGCGCCGCAACCGATCGTTTTCTTCCAGCGTAGGAAACTCGGCCTGGGGAAGCTTCAAAATGACGGATTGCCCGTCTCCTGTCCGAGTAGCGCGGTATACGGCTGTTCTTGCTCCGTTGTGAATGACTTCACTGATCGCGTAACCTGCCAGGGTCAGCATACCTGTTCCTCGTATGTCTTCAGGGGTAAGACAAAGTTTACTTTTTGTGCGAATTTTCACAAAACTATTGATGAGTTCTATTCTTCCCTGTCCATTGGAAACAATCGTGATTTGCCGCGATTCTTCACCTGAGAATTAGTAAATCTACTTGTGCCATAAGTTTTTCATTAACTTAAAGATTTGATGGATTTAACGGTTGCCCATGCCGTTGCCTACCCTTCCGTTCCCAAATCTTCCGGAATAATTACTGATGATCCTGGTTTGTTCTTTAGGGAGGAATGCGTAATTCTTCACCGTCAGCAATCGGAAAATCATGGTTTAGAGAATTCCTGCTGTACCTAATTCACTATTATTGATAGATCGTCCTCAGGAGATTGACATGTATAAATCTTTACTTCGTCTAGGGTTGGGATTGACCTTTACTCTCTTGATGGTGCCTAAGGGATTTGCAGTCCAACCTGCCCCCATTAACCAGGATGCAAGTGTCAGTTGGTCCAGTGTGATTAACGACCCTTTCGACGGTCGAGTGGTTTACGACAAAAATTTTGGGGATGGGTTCGCCTTTGTGAGTAGCTGGTCAATGCAGGGCATTCGGGCTACTTACACAACTTACTGGTCTACGGTTGTGGGATATCGAACAGTGTGGCGGACTCGCACCGTATCCGACGGTCATAACAAGCGGCGAGAGGTTAACTATCCTGTGCAGGAACCGATTTATGAATCTCGATCGCGCAAGGAGTCCCCTCAAGCAATTTTGTTTGCCATCAGTGGGCAGGTCTACACCTATGAGGGGGGGAGTGTAACCCCTGAATTGGCGACGGCCCTTTCCAATGCTCCTCGTGGCAATATGCGAATTCGGTTGAGATGGGCGGATGGCAGAACGACCGATTTAGAGATCGGAGCGGGAACTGTAGAATCCTGGAAATCCATCTTTCGGGTCACTGCTGCCGCGAGTGAACCTGCTATCAGCGAACCGAAAAAGTAGTATCAGCGATAAAATAGCCTGGTTGGATTGGGACGCATGATGGCACAAGGTCTGATCAGGGCTGCTCGAAAAGGATTGCTGGGTTTAATCCTGACAGTCTGTTTACTATTCATCCTGGGAAACTGGCCTGTGCTGCCCCCGGTTATTGCCTCAGTTCATCAATATGGGGAAGGATCGGATCAGTTGATGTACCGATCGCTGCAAACCTTACGAGACGATCAGGATTTAGCGTGGCAGGTGGTTCTGTTCAAGCGGTTAGAACGGGGGCAGACTACTGCTTTGCATTTGAGACTCGTTGGTTTTCCGGGATTGGTAACGGTATCCCATCCGGCTGCTTTGACGATCGCGACAGGAGAGGATCGAGTTTGGCAGGGAACGGACATCACCGAAGTTCCTGCCCTGAGTTCAAATGTCGGAGAGTACGATGTGTTGGAGGTTTTACGGGCGATCGAGGGTGCGCCCCCCCTGCGGCTTTTTGTGCCTTTAGCGGATCACCCCCGCGAGTTGGTAATTCCGCCCTATGTGGTGCAAGAGTGGCAGAAAGTGGCACGAGATCTGGTTTAATTACTGCTTCTGAAATGCTAAGACTTCAGGACTATAGAGCCGCATGTAATTCCAGTAGTTCTCGAAGACAGACTTCACATATCCTCGCGTTTCGTCATAGGGAATGTCTTCAACGAAAGCATCCGGGTCATCCAGCCCTCCTTTTTTAACCCATTCTGCAACTTTCCCCGGTCCTGCATTGTAGCTGGCAACCGCTAGCAGAGAATGGTTCTGATACTCATCATGGGTATAGTCCAGATACCAGGTGCCCAACTTGATATTGTCGTTTGGGTCATCCAAACTAAATTGCTTCAAATTTATTTTACTTGCGATCCAATCTCCTGTTTCGGGCATCACTTGCATCAGCCCCGCTGCCCCCACCGCAGACCGAATATTTTGCTCAAATCGGGATTCTTGCCGAATCAGGGCCACCACCAGCATAGGGTTTAACTGCCGCTCCTGTGCCCAGGTGCGAATGAGATCCATGTAGGGAAAGGGGTAGAGGGCTTGCCAGTAGTCAAATTGTTTGCGAAGGGATTGATACTGAGCTTGATCGGCCTTGTCTTCACGATCGGCCAGGCTGGATACCATATACAGCCCATCCAGATTATCCCCGACCCCCAGGCGCATGATCCCATCCGTAAACTGTTCTGCCACTGTAGGCTTTCGAGGGTTTTTGAATTCCACCTGCCAGAGTTTCCAGGCATCTTCACTCTGTCCCAACGCATGCAATTCCTTCAGGGTTGCCGATCCCGCTAGCAATTCGGGCTGTTGTATCGGTTGGGAAACCGGGGGATTCATTTGACGAACGGTAGTGAAGTCGCCTACATTCATTCCTAAAGCCACTGCCGATCGCCACGCATAGTAAGACTCCGGGTGCTGTTTCAGCACATACTCGAAGGCCGTTCGAGATTCCTGGTACTTGCTCAACCGAGCCGCCCACTTGCCCACCCAAAAGGCCGCCTCTGGCGCAAGTTTACTCTGGGGAACATCAGAGGCGATCGGCTGTGCCCACTTCCAGGCTCCCAGGAAATCCCCGACTTTCGCCCGTTCCCAGGCTCGTTCCCAGCGGATCTCTGCGGCAGCTTCCGAGTTCTTGTACCGCGTCAGAATGAGTTGACGGGCTTGAGCAGCGGCTTTCGTGTTCTTCAATTCCTCATAGGTATCTGCCTTGATTGCCCAGGCTTCAGCGGCGCGATCGGGAAACTGCTTAATCAACTGGTCTAGATAGGCAATTCCTTCTAGAGGAGTGGGCGCAAGACGGGACATCCGACGGAGAGCCAGAGCTGTTTCCGGTGCTCCTGGAAACTGGCGCACCATCTGCTGATAGAGATTAAATGCCTGCCCTCCCTGACCTCCTAACTGAATTCCCCGTGCGGCTCGGTAGCGATGTAAGGCTGTCGTGGGGGCTTGCAAGTACGCCCGTCCGGCCTTCCCATACGCCAGATTCTCCCAATAGGCGAAGGCGATCGCCTCCCAGTCGGCTGGTTTCAGGGTGAGGGCATGGCGCACGACCAACTGATCCAGCATGCCAACGATTCCGGGGGTGTAGAAGGCGTGGTTTGCCAGGAGCAGCAACATGTCTTTCCGTCCGGGCTGCTGTTTTAACCGTGCCCGTGCAATGTCCATCGATCGAGGATGGGCCGGAAACTTCTGAATTACCTGATCCCAGTAGGCTGGTCGAATTTTTCCTAAAGCATACAGAGCTTCTGCGGCAACCGGGTCATTCGGATACCGTTGGAGGAGTGTTTGCCAGGTTGCCTGTGCCTTCGCTGCATTCCCACTCATGCCATAGGCCCGTGCTTGCTGAGATAACACATAGGCTGAGAGAAGAGGATACTCCTGCTCCAACCCTTCTAACCAGGAAAGGGCTTTTGCCGCTTGTCCCTGCCGGAGCAAATCGGTTGCCAGCAGGTAACGGGCACGGTTGCGGCTGGAGGAAGGGGAACCTTGGGCGATCGACTCTAACTGGGAAGCCCGCTGGCTCACAGGCATCATTGCTAGACGAGTCAGAACAGGATCGGCATCGGCTTGGGTTGGAGGAGTGCGGGTCAGAACGGGTGGGGAATTGGGATCAGTTGGGCGAGGACGGTTCGCAATCATCCAGGCGGAAAGGGTCGCGCCGAACATCAGGGCGGCAATGCTTGCCCCAACAACCAGGGAGATTTGGGTTTTTCGTCCTCGCTTCAACATGGGAATCCTGCGGTCTGATGGTTAAGTCTCTGAAAATCTAGCATTTTCTTAGGGAAGGCAGAAGGCAGAGGGTAAGAGGGAGATCTGCCCTCTGCCCTCTGCCTTCTTCTTTCTTCCTACTTGATCGATACTAGAAGTAAAGATGAAGTTGTAACGTTTTCAGGTAAGCACACGGCATGGATCTTAAAGTAACTGAGGCCCAGAGACTTGACTGGGCAGGGGATGGGTTAGTAATCGGTTTATTTGAAGGTGCGGTTGAGCTAACGGGGGATTTGCAAGAACTGGATGGGAAACTGTCTGGAACTTTGGTGGATCTCATCAGCGACACCGAATTTAAAGGGAAAGAGGGGAGTAGTGCAGTAACACGGGTTGGCGGAAGTTCAATCCGGAAACTGATTCTGGTGGGACTAGGCAAACCCGAAACTTTGAAACTGGATACCCTCCGCCGTGCGGCGGCTCAAGGGGGGAGATTGGGTCGTAAGGAGAAGTGCCAAACTCTGGGCGTGAGTTTCCCGATTTGGCAGGATAATTCTCCAATGACAGCCCAGGCGATCGCTGAAGGACTCATTCTCGGTTTGCATCAGGACAACCGCTTCAAGTCTGAACCAGATGAGAAAACCCGTTTTCCCGAATCTGTGCAGATTCTCGGCTTGGCGGGTCAAGAAACTGCGCTGCGACAGGCCGAACAGATTTGTGCTGGAGTCATTCTGGCCCGTGAACTGGTGGCGGCTCCTCCCAATGTCGTGAATCCCCTAACAATGGCGGATACTGCCCTGAAGATTGCGCAAGATCATGGTCTGGAAGTGGAGATTCTGGAAGGGGAAGAGTGTGAGCGGTTGGGCATGGGCGCGTTTCTGGGGGTCGCCCGTGCCTCTGATTTACCTCCTAAATTCATTCACCTGACCTACAAACCGGAAGGCACCCCTCGCCGGAAGCTGGCGATCGTTGGCAAAGAGAACGTCGGGAAGTCTGTGTTATGCCGCCGCCTCATGCGAGACGATGGCGGTGCACGCAAGCTGTTAGCCTCGCGGTCACCCACGGCAGGCATACAGCAGAGGACGTGGCTGAATCCTCTGGGCGTTGCGGACGGTGACGAGGCCCTGCTGAAGCTCATCGTGTGGGACTACGCCGGGCAGCACGCGTACCGCGGCACCCATCAGTGCTTCTTCACTCGCCAGGCCGTGTACCTGCTGGTCTTCGACCTGAGCGATGACGCCGAGGCCAGCTCCACAGACGTGCTGCAGTGGATCGCCGACATACAGGCTCGCACCTCGGGGGCTGTGTTCGGCCTCGTGGGCAACAAGGCCGACCTGGTGACTCCGGAGGACGCGCTGGAAAGATATTGCCTTGTGCTGGACGCTGCACAGGACTACGTCCACAGGCGGAGGCAGCGCACATGCGGCCGCTCCAGTGTTGTCGTGCCGGAGCCTCGTGACGAGGGCGTCAGCTGCTGGATGGTGGGCTGCACAGACGAGCACATCGGCCTCCACAACTGCATCGATAGGCTGCGTGAGGCGCTCGTCTGCAGGCTCATCATGCAACAGAGAGATGCCTTCCCTCATCTCTTCCAGGAGCGACCCGCCGTGTACCGATCTGTGTTGGACAGGCTGCACACCCTGTCCGCAGTGACGAAGCGGCTGTTCGTCACCGTGGAGGATCTTCAAGCCTCAGCACAAGTCGACGCGGACGAGCTGAAGAATGCTCTACAGTTCTGGCATGATGTGGGACTGTGTCTATGGTATCGGGAGGTCCCCTCACTGG
>JANRKG010000071.1:0-2179 GCA_033763635.1 Leptolyngbyaceae cyanobacterium bins.59 | reverse complement strand
AAATCTGGACGACGCGGTGGACGCATCAACATGATTGCAGCGTACTGTGAGCGACAACTCCAAGCCCCGTTCACCCTTGAAGGGTCGTGTAATCGCACTGTATTTGAAACTTGGCTCGAAACCTGTTTAGTTCCCCAACTTCAACCGAACCAAGGGGTGATTCTTGAACAATGCCACCTTTCATCCTGGGGGACGGGTCGCACAGCTTATTGAAGCAGCAGGTTGTCAGTTGCTCTGTCTGCCGCCTTATTCTCCAGACTTCAATCGGATTGAGAAGTGTTGGGCTTGGCTCAAAAGCCGAATTCGCAGGTGCTTAGACAAAACTCCCTCACTGCGGGATGCAATGGAAACAGTTCTCGAAGATGCAACAGCTTGACTGCACAACTATCGCTGCCGCAAGCTTACGGGCGACCGCTGTATCCCTTTTCTGTCACTTTCCGAGGCAAGTAAATAGTAATTCAGTCAAATCATCCAGAAGCATAGTAGGGCTTAAATTGATTCATGGCAGCAATCAAATGATTGAACCCCAGCAACAATCGCGAACTTGGGAAAACATCTAACCAGGGATAAATCGACCAAAATAGTAAGAGGGGTTGGACAAGCAGACGCAGGTTGTTTAAGACAGGCTTCCATCCACCTTCATGCTGCCATTGCCGATGATTAGAAAAATCGCCCTGCTCAGTTTCTGGCTCTCTAGGCTCCATTGCATCCGTTGGATTGAGGCTGAGGAAGACTGGGGAACTTAAACTAATCAGGGTGTAGACACAAAAAATAATCTCCCACCACCGCTCAATCTGTTGGAAACGGGTCAATCGATAATCTGTCCAGCCCAATTCCTGTTTACATTGCCGAAATCCATACTCCACCCAAGTCCCTAATCCATACAAGTTCCCCAAAATCTGCTTGAGATTCCCCTGAAGATTGGTCATGACAAAGCTGGTGGAATTCTCCGGCAGGGTCTCTGGGTCGGTCGTGACCTCCCAGTAAGTCACCGCTCTCTTTTTGCCATAAATGATTTCCCTAATGTATCTGGTCTCTGATTTCTGATTGCTAAAAGTCCTCTCAAACTGACACCACTTGTTCGCCCTAACCCTCTGCTCCGCAGGCAGCCAGACTGCATGATTACTTCTAATGGCGACCACATCAGCTAAGTTATATTCTTCTAGCTTTCTCAGAAATTCGCTGCTCTCCCCATACAAACTATCGGCTAGCACCAGTTCAATCTCAAACCCCTCTTCCACCAGCGCTGTGATCATTTCTGAGGCTAGCTCTATTTTCGTTTTGTATTGATCTCCTGCTTTTAGGGTTCCTTTGGGTTTGAATACTTTGACCATCAGAGGAAAGGTGATATTCGAGTCAACGCCATAGGCATTGACTGAAACGATGCCCTGATCCACTTTCCCCACACTCCCTAAGTATTGCCTCGCCACGTAGTCAGTCGTTTTACCTTTCTTTCTGTCCCCGGTTTCATCGATGATGATGGTAATCTTCTTGCCCTTTAATGCCTGCTTCAGTTTCTGGATTCTTCTTTGTCTTAATTCCTCGACTGACCACTCTGAAACCGCTAGAAAATGATGCAGTGATTGGGCTGAGTTGATCCCCACAACTTTCGCGATCTCGGGTAATGACTTCCTTTTGATCGGCGACAGGATACCCAAATGTAAATATTTGAAGCACTCATAATTTCTGACTTCCTTAAACAGGTCTTTGTACTCTGCACAATAGTCATCGATGAACGCAACGGTGGGTTGAGCCGCTCTGGGCAAATGCTTGAGGATTTGTAACTCTACATCCATTGTCCTACCGACCTTCCGGAGCTTTCTCTATTCATTCGATTATTTAAAATACTCGGAAAGTGACAGAAGAGGGGTAAATACTCATCGCTCTTTCCCCACCGATGAGGCAGCCTTGAAGGTGATCTACCTGGCGATTCAGAATCTCTCGAACAAGTGGACGATGCCCCTTCGAGATTGGAAGGCTGCACTGAATCGATTTGCCATTGAGTTTGAAGGCAGATTTCCCTTTTAATTCTCTCCCTTGGCACAAACTACTTTACAAACCCCTCCAACCTGCCTCCTCACATGGCGATGCTCATGCCAAATGACCCACTAGCCCAAAAGTGGCTACTGCCGCACCCGCAGCGTGTAGTCGCGGCGAACTCCGGGAGATTTAGAGCCAA
>JANRKG010000070.1:0-4811 GCA_033763635.1 Leptolyngbyaceae cyanobacterium bins.59 | reverse complement strand
ATGATCTGCCGTCAGATCAAACAACTGCATGACCTGATCCACCATTTCTCGGTGTTGTCCAGTGAGAACAACCTGGGTAATAAAGCCAGGGGATTGTTTGAATGCCTGAATCACAGGGGCCATTTTGATGGCTTCGGGCCGAGTTCCCAGGGTGAGGCAGACACGAATAGGGTTAGACATTGAAATCTTAAGTGGATACTGCTTCACATCATTTCTGCATCTTTCCCATCCTACCGGGAATGGGATGGGATGCAGCAAAGTGTCAAACCCTTCCGGAAGTTTGCAGGTTCGCAATCAATCTGGGACTCGGTTGATATGCGATCGTCCTTTTCGGGAAACCTCACCTATAGAGAGGTCAAAATCTCTTCCTGAAGAATTTTTTTCTGAGCGATCGTTAAATTTCTTGTACGGAAATTTCCACTGCTCAAACCCTTTGCAGTTAACCTAGACTCATATCTCAAAGTTGCGCCAAGAGAGGGGTGTTTCCATCCCTGGGTGACTAACGCTCTGTTGACGCGCTAGCCTTCTTCATTCCACACAGTATCCTCTCTCAGGCTTGTCGAAAATCACCTTATCACTTTTAGTTGAGAAGTAGTCCATGACAGATTCCCAGCGACCTCTTACTCCTCCTCCTCCTCCTCCCGGTCCTCCTCGGATGCCGCCTCCCCCTCGTGCGATGCCGACCTCAATGGATGCAACCCAACAGATGGCGGCTCCCAGTGACGTGACGCAGCAGATGCCTGCTCCTCCTCGGATGCCTGCCCCACCCCCACCTCCAGGTGCCCCTGCACCCCGGATGGCGGCTTCTCCGCCTCCAGCAGCGGCTCCCCGTCCTGCGGCTCCAGGACCTGCTAAGTCGGCTCCCGCTCCGAGTAATGGGTCTCCTACCCTGGGTCAGTTGATTCGAGAAGCTTTTGACAAGGGGTTTTCGGACGTTCACTTAGGGGTTGGAGAAGTGCCCCGATTCCGAAATCGGGGGGAAATTGATCCGACGAACTACCCCGTGACCGATCTGGATACCTTCATGAGTTGGTTGCGGGAAATCATGAAGGAAGAAGAAATTCAACGCTTCCAGGACACCCTCGATTTTGACGGTGCTTCTCAATACGACTTTGCACGGGTTCGGATCAACGTGTTTGATTCTCTGCGAGGGCCATCAATGGTTTTGCGTTTGATTCCTCTGAAAATTTTGACAATGGAGGAATTGAATCTGCCTGAAGTGTTCCGGGATTTCTGCCATTACCACAAAGGCTTGATCCTGGTAACGGGGCCAACAGGGTCCGGTAAATCCACCACGATGGCAGCGATGATCGACTACATCAACAAGGAAATGCCTAAAAACATCATTTCCATTGAAGATCCGGTTGAATTCGTTCACCAGAGCCGTCGATCGCTGATCAAACAACGGGAAGTGGGAATGCACACCCTCAAGTTTGACAACGCCCTGAAAGCGTCTCTGCGGGAAGACCCGGATCTCATTCTGATTGGGGAAATGCGGGACCGGGAAACGGTCAACACGGCCCTCAAAGCAGCCCAAACAGGTCACTTGGTATTCGGAACCCTGCACACGAACAGCGCTGTGAAGACGATCGAGCGGATTCTAAACCTCTATAACCCGGATGAACAGGGTCCGATGCGGGTGCAGGTTGCTGAATCCCTGGTAGGGGTTATTGCCCAAGGGTTGGTGCGAACCACCGATGGGAAGCGGGCCGCAATCCACGAAATCATGATCAACACGGACGCGATTCGGGACTACATCAAACGGGGGGAAGTGGATGAAATCGAAGCGATTATTCCCCGATCCAACTTTGATGGCATGTGTACGATGAACCAGTCCCTTTACCGCTTGTATGAAGCAGGGCGGATCACCGAGGAAACAGCCCTCGAAGCATCACCCAAACCTAACGAAATGGCTCAAATTCTCCGAGGCCGTGTCTAATTGGCATCTTAGGCCCTGAAAAGAGGCGGATGATTCCGCCTCTTTTCTTTATTGGTTTATCCCATTCCCCTTTCGGATGAGGTCAGATTAGGTGAGTTGCCAGATTAAACAAACCTGTTTTTCATTTCCCTTCTGCCCTCTGCCTTTGCTCCGAGAACTGCTTTTGCAAAATTCTTCCTGTACTTTTGCAACGATCCCCAAAAGAGATGCGATAGTTCAGAAATGATCCCAGTTCTAGATCGGTAAAGTCCCCTTCTTGCTGTCGTCGAACTAATTTGACTCCTGCGCCTCTACCCCAACTGTTTAAAGGGATTGCCCTATTTACTCCTGGCGGCGATCTGGTCTACTGCATTGATCAGACGAAACAAAACCGCTGGCATTTACAGCTTTGTTTGACACTGAAAGAAGTGTTGGGTTTGCTGGAGCCGCCCCACTTTTTAGTGCCTTGCTACACTGCGACAATCGATCGCTGGCAACATTCCCGTACTGGCAAGTTAGAGGTTGCTGCGGAGTTGTATCCTCTAGTTCGTCGGCACCGGACTCTCCTGAGCGCTATTTTTCAGACGAGTGATCAGACCTGGAAAGAGGTTTCAACGCCGGAAGAAGCTTGTGATCCAATTGTCCTCAACACGTATCGTCACCAATTCCCTGCACTATGGAAAAATCATGACTTAGTGCTGCGTGTTGAAAGTCAGGGAACCTCCCTCGCTCCCAAATGGAATGTGTCGATCGATCGCCCCGCTGTTTCTTCACTCGCTAGATTGGAACCCTCTGTCCCGCTCTCAGTTCCATCGGTTTCTTTCCCTGCCAATGAGGGCTATGTCTTGCGCCTGTTTGTTTCCGGTCATAGTGCTGCAACCGAAAGAACCTTGAAACAACTTCATGCCCTTTTAGAGCAATACCTTCCCTCGCTTTACACCTTAAAAGTGATTGATGTCCTGAAACATCCAGAACAGGCTGAGGCCGATCAAATCTCTGCGACCCCTACTTTGATGCGGGTCTGGCCCCAGCCTGTGCGCCGGATTGTGGGTGAATTGAATGATATGAATCAAGTCCTTCAGTTGTTAGGAACCCAGCCAGGTGGGTTGGGGACGGAAGTTTAAGACTTCCAGGCTTTTTCAACCTTACGCTGTGCCTTATCCAGGTCTTTCACCGTAGGGTTGTCAGCGTCTCCCATCGCCTTGTTTTGGCGAGATTTCAAATCCAGGGTTTCTGGGATGTTTTCACCCAACTTCTTAATATTTTTCAAACCCGTATCCCCGATCGGTCGCTCTGCCCGATCACCCAGATCTTCAGCTTTGTCCTGAATTCGCTTGAGGGTTTCTTGTGTACTCTTGCTCATTGGCTTGATCCCCGGTTGATCTGGGGAAGCCGCATAGGCAGCCTGGGTGATTCCTAAGGAGGGAATGGTCAGGAATGCCAGCGCTGCTAACCCGATCGCGATAAACCGACGACCACTACCTTTCAGCCAATTGATGATGGATTGCATAACCCGTTCTCCATAACGTGAACTGACCTCACGGTATCGAACGTAACGGTTCCGCACTCCTTCCGGAGGACGTATTTTGTTTAGAGAGAATTCGCTGTTGGGATGCTTGTTTCTGTCGTGACGGATTCTACGATTTCAGAGGCGGGAAAGATTGTTCAAGAGTAGTAGGAGCGATCGGGCGGGTTGAGGGGACACTTGAGAGTTCCTCAGGAACCGGACTCGTAGGGGCAACGACGGGCGGTGCAGCAGGGGCGATCGGAGGGGGTTCTGGCGTGCTGCCAGGAGTGGGAGATGCTGGACGTTCGATCGCGGATGGACTCGGAGGGACCGGGACTGCCACAACAGGGACCGGGGCTTCCGAGGGGGCGGGGGCAGGGATGGATGCCGCAGGAGGCTCAGGAACGGGTGGTGGGGATGCAGGGGGAGTTAGGGGTTTCGGGGGAGAGGTTGTTTCTGCGGGGGCCAATACTTCGACAGGATATTCAACGGGAGATGGAGTCTCAGAAGGGGCTGTTTTGGGAGTTGATTCGGGTTGGGTGGTAGGGACGGGGGGTTGAGGACTGGGGGCCGGAGGGGGTGCGGGTGGAGTAGGGACATAGTTGGGATCTGTGATTCCCCGAACGTCAGCGACCTTCACCTCGTTTCTCATTAATTGAGAAAGCGTATCGTTACCATTTGGCTCATAAGTAAATAGGCGAACGGTGTCATTAAACTCGTTCTCAATGGGATGGTCCTGCTCATCTAAAAGCTCCAATTGCACCCAATTCTTACCGGGTTTGAAGCCTTTGAGATAGATGGGTTCCCAGCGATCGACGATAAAGCTGTACCCATTCACCGTACAGCGGATTTTCCAATCGGGAATTGCGTCATCGGGCTGTTCTGCTGCTACCAAATGTAAAGGCGCATTGGTCAGGTAGAAGTCGAGCATGATGGGTTCTGCTCCGTAACTTCCTGTAGGACGGCTGTAGGTCAGTAAAGGCTTTTGGGGATCGGGAGCCTGTTCTGGAGTCCTGGTCAGGATATGAAAAGTCGTTTGGGTATAGGCTCCTGCATTTTTGAAGCTTTCATGCCAGGGGCGTGAGGCGAAAACTCGCAGCGTATGGGTTCCAGGGGCAACTTCTTCCAGAACCAGAGGCTTACTTAAGTCATAGACGGGTTTGTAGGGTTGATTATCAAGAATGACATGCAAATGCGGTCCTAACCCTAGAGATTTCTCTTTGAAGATCGGTAAGTCTTGAACTTCTAGTTTGACTTTGACGGTACTTTCTTCAAGCACTTCATCGGGATTGGGACTGACGATCGTTACTTGAGGCTGGTAGTTTTCCAAATCTCGCTGGAGGGTCTGGATCGTTTCCGGTGGCGACACCTCAGAAACTTGTCCCC
>JANRKG010000069.1:0-2944 GCA_033763635.1 Leptolyngbyaceae cyanobacterium bins.59 | reverse complement strand
GAACGGGCACAGGGCAAGATCGATTACGGCGACGGGCGGGTTGTTGATAACAGCCCCCACATCATGAAGTTCTGGAGTGACGATGCTTCCTATCCCTTCCAGAGCCATGATTTGTGGTTCCTGACGGAAAACATTCGCTGGGGTTACTACCCGGATGATATCGATACGAAAGCCCTGGTGAAAGCAGTTAACCGGGAAGACATGTGGCAGGAAGCGGCAAAGGCGATCGGGCAAGAAGCTGCCATTCCCAAGAGCACCTCTCGCGGCGTAGAAACCTTCTTCGATGGCGTGAAATTCGACCCCGAAAACCCATCTGAATACCTCAAGAACCTCAAAATCAAAAAGGTTTAACGGGTAATGGGGATGGGGGATGGGTCATCGGTATCGAAATTCTGGTAAGCATCTGACCCCTCTACCCATTTCCCATTCCCGATGTCCTATTCCCCATCCCCCCTACCGGAACCCACCCATGAGCACAAGCTTAGAGCGTCGATCGCAGCCGAATTTTCCAAAACTCATCCTTTCCTGGCTACAAAAGCAAGCCAAGTACGTGATTCCGCCCATTATTGCCGTTGCCCTGTTTCTGATCATCTGGCAAATTCTTTGCTCTGGCCCCCAAGCCCCCCTTCCTGCTCCCTCGACTGTTCTCAGCGAAACCTGGGATTTGATTCGCGATCCTTTCTTCGATAACGGAGATACGGATAAAGGGTTGGGTCTGCAAATTTTCGCCAGTCTGCAACGGGTGACGATCGGGTTCCTTCTGGCGGCCGTCGTCGGCATCGCTCTGGGAATTCTGATTGGGATGAACAACTTCATGTTCTGGGCACTGGACCCCCTTTTTCAGGTGTTGCGAACCGTTCCTCCGCTGGCCTGGTTGCCGATTTCCCTGGCAGCGTTCCGTCAGGCTAATCCCTCCGCCATCTTCGTGATTTTCATTACTGCAATCTGGCCCATCATTATCAATACGACCGTTGGGGTAAAGCAAATTCCCCAGGACTACAACAATGTCGCTCGCGTGCTGCGGCTCTCCGGTCCCAAGTATTTCTTCAAGGTTCTCTTTCCTGCTACCGTGCCCTATATCTTCACGGGGTTGCGGATTGGGATTGGTCTCTCCTGGCTGGCGATCGTGGCGGCTGAGATGCTAACGGGCGGTGTGGGAATTGGCTTCTTCATCTGGGATTCGTGGAACAGTTCTCGCATCAGTGAAATCATCATCGCTCTGATCTATGTCGGGATTGTGGGGCTGTTGCTCGACAAACTGGTCGGATTTATTGCTGGCCTGGTCGTTCAGGACGAACAGAAGTAGTTGCCTGTTTGCGTCTGAATGGAAAGCATCTCCCACTAATTCCGCTTGTACTCTCCTCTCTCCAACCTTCACCCCATAAACGCCATGTCTGCCTTTGTTGAAGTCGATCACGTCGATCGCATTTTTGCCCTCCCCAATGGCAATACCTACGTTGCCCTGCGAAACATTGAGTTAAAAATTCGTCAGGGAGAATTTGTTTCCCTCATTGGTCACTCTGGCTGTGGGAAATCGACCTTGCTCAACATGATTGCAGGACTCGATCGGCCCACCCGGGGTGGTGTGGTGCTGGAAGGTCGGGAAGTTACCGGACCCGGACCCGATCGCATGGTGGTGTTCCAAAACTACTCCCTTCTGCCCTGGCTGACTGTGCGGGAAAATATCGCGCTGGGGGTGGATGAGGTGCTGAGTAACCTGCCCCGTGGTGAACGCCGGGGGATTGTGGAACAACACATTGAGATGGTGGGTCTCCGCCCTGCTGCGAATAAGCGTCCTGGTCAGTTATCGGGGGGGATGAAACAGCGGGTGGCAATCGCCCGTGCCCTGGCAATCCGCCCCAAAGTGTTGTTACTGGACGAACCCTTCGGTGCCCTGGATGCCCTGACGAGAGGGGGGCTGCAAGAGCAACTGATGAAAATTTGCGAAGAGAGCCATGTGACTTGTGTGATGGTGACCCACGATGTCGATGAAGCTCTACTGCTCTCCGATCGCGTCGTAATGATGACGAATGGACCCGATGCCCATATCGGACAAATTTTGGAAGTTCCCTTCCCCCGTCCCCGTCACCGGATGGAAGTCGTGAATCACCCCAACTATTACGGCCTCCGTAGTGAGATCGTGTACTTCCTGAACCAGCAGAAGCGGGCGAAGAAGGCGCGGCCTCAAGTGCGAGCGGTGGTGGCCCGCAATGGGTTAGAGAAGGTCAATTTAGAGATTGGATTTGTTCCTTTGATCGACTGTGCCCCCCTTGCCGTTGCGAAAGAAAAGGGCTTTTTCCAGAAGTATGGGCTGGAGGAAATCACCCTCTCCCGCGAACCGAGTTGGAAGACGATCGCCGAGGGGGTGGCAGAACAACGGCTGGATGCGGCTCAGATGGTTTCAGGGATGCCCCTGGCGATGACGCTGGGCATGGGTGGTCGCGCCCCTCTCCCGATCGTGACGGCCCTTACCATGTCCCGCAACGGGAACGCGATTACCCTGGGCCAACACTTCTATGACGAAGGGGTCCGGACCCTGGCGGATCTGAAAGCGGCTTTGATGGCAACCCCCGATCGCACTCACACCTTTGGGATGGTCCATACCGCTTCGATGCACAACCTGATGCTGCGGGATTGGTTGGCCTCGGCTGGCATTGATCCCGATCGGGATGTGAATTTGACTACGATCCCCCCTGCCCAGATGGTCTCCAACTTGAAGGCTGGAAACATTGATGGCTTCTGTGCCGGGGAACCCTGGAACTCGCGTGCGGTGTATGAACGACTGGGCTTCGTGATGGCCACTGACCTGGACATCTGGCCCGGACATACGGAAAAGGTGCTGGGAGTCCGGGAAGAGTGGGCCAATCAATATCCCCAGACCCACATCGCTCTCGTGAAAGCCCTGCTAGAAGCTTGCGAATACTGCGACGATCGCCGCAATCGA
>JANRKG010000068.1:0-7852 GCA_033763635.1 Leptolyngbyaceae cyanobacterium bins.59 | reverse complement strand
GCAATGAACAGAAGGCTCTGGCGAATTTTCCGCATCAGCACGCTACTTAAACGAGCCGGACCCTCTGCCAATCGATGGGATTCTTCCAGGCTCAGGGGAAGGCGCGATCGTTTATTGAGTTGATCTACGATCGTTTGCAATTCATGACGGAGTAAATCACCCGCTTCTGAATAGGCCGTTTGATAGGAGAAAAAAATAATGGGTTCCAAATGGGCCAGAACTTCCTGCTTTGTGAAGTAAATCTCGTGGCTAATCAGATCAATATTGGAGATGGAATAACCACCGCTCCCTTCCACATAAAACTCAACCAACTCCCCCTCTAGATAGCGCTGAAACCAATCCGATCGCTTCACCTCGTCACTATCTTCGAGAAAATCAGCCCGTAGCCCTGACTTCAGCAAACTGTTCTTGCTCAGTCGCAAATCATGGGGCCGCTTCTCCATCTCACGAATCGGCTCGTACTCCTTGAGATACCAGGCTTTTAGAGCGATGATAGCCATTGCTTCTCTATATCTTGTCTATATTTTGTTAACTGAATCTTGTGTGCCGGGGACGCTACGATGCGATCGATCGCGCTAATTTAGTATATAGGTACTAAGCTCGATTGTACACCCTACGATAGGAGGCTGGGATGAAAAATCGGGAAGATATCTAGCTTGTACTCATGAGCAACCATCCGCCCAAGTTTCGACGCTTGGGACTTCAGACTAGCAGAAGTTCTTTCTGTTCGTTCTATCTAATTTCTATCTATTTGAAGGATATCGAGGCAGATCTGCTACACATCGATCGTTTACATCACGATCGTTTACATCACATAAGATCAAACCGATCGTTCAAAACGAAAGAATAACGGTCTCATCCCAAAACATCCGTTTCTATTCGCTGCCAATCAATTGCAACTGATTAATTTCAATTGATTTCAATTATTCTTAATAATCTTCTATTGTTTTCTATTTCCAGAATTTTCTATAAGTGTTTTTTTGAAAAACCTTATTCAAAGGCATTCTAAAGATAATTTAATATTTTGATAAAAAACAATCAAAAACGACACCTGACATTTGAATACCGAGTGATCTCCTCTCCTAAATAAACCCTATGAAGATGAGCTGATTAATTAGAAGTTAGCTAGAATTCAGATCTTACGTCTCCTCAAAACCACTCTGAATTCCGTCTAAATTTCTCTATTTAATCGTGCCATTGCTTCCTTTTGGTCATCACTGAGGAAATATCAGTATAAAAGCCAGGTGCCGCTTTCAATAACGAGACAGATTAAGTAAGACAGATTTTTTACTCCTTTTAACGAGTGTGAACTCAACAACTAATTGGCTGTTAATCTGCCAGGGAAGTCGTTAACCTCAATCCAGGAAGTTATTAACTTCAATTACTAATATAGGGCTAATTAGAGAGTGATCCCCGTGATGAAACCAAAGTTTACTGAACGGTGAATCAATGTAATTAAAACTCATTCTCAACCCACTCAGTTCGTTTAGTTGAATGACCTTAGACTCATAAAGAAATAAACTTTGGTTTCAAATCATTGCCTCCCGAAGGATTGTATGGCTGGAAAGGGAGAGCAACTCGCTATGATGGAGCAATGGCTATCAAAGAAATTTAGGCTGGATAGCGTCAGGAATCACAGACTTGAGGGGGCGTTGCCCAGGTTCTCATGCAGTTTATTGATCAAGCAGAAATTCAGGTGCAGGCCGGAAAAGGTGGAGATGGAATGGTGGCCTTCCGGCGTGAAAAGTATGTCCCGGCTGGTGGACCCGCTGGCGGGAATGGAGGGAGGGGAGGTTCCGTGATTCTGGTCGCAACTGCGAACCTGCAAACCCTCCTAGATTTTCGCTACAACCACTTGTTTAAGGCGGAAGACGGAGAGCGAGGCGGTCCCAACAATTGTACGGGTGCGTCGGGGCACGATCGCCTCATTGAAGTTCCCTGTGGCACGATGATCTACGATGCGGAGACTGGGGAAGTGCTGGGGGACTTAGTAACACCGGGGCAAACCCTTTGTGTGGCTGCGGGAGGTAAAGGGGGGCTGGGCAACAAGCACTTTCTCAGCAACCGTAACCGCGCCCCCGAACATGCTCTGCCAGGGTTGCTGGGAGAATTTCGCATTTTGCGGATGGAACTCAAGCTATTGGCGGAAGTGGGGATCATTGGCCTTCCCAATGCAGGTAAGTCCACCCTGATTTCAGTCCTCTCCGCAGCCCGTCCCAAAATTGCCGACTATCCTTTTACAACCCTGATCCCCAATCTGGGGGTCGTTCGCAAACCCACTGGGGATGGCACCGTGTTTGCGGATATTCCAGGGCTGATTGAAGGGGCACATACGGGGGCAGGACTGGGGCATGATTTTCTGCGCCACATTGAGCGCACTCGCCTCCTGCTCCATCTAGTGGATGCCACTTCGGAAGATCCGATCGCTGCCTACCAAACGATTCAGCAAGAACTGGTTGCCTATGGGCGGGGGTTAGCCGATCGCCCCCAAATTCTGGTGCTCAACAAAATTGATGCGGTAGATGAGGATCGCGATTTAGATGCGCTGGCCCGTGAATTGCAAGAGATGAGCCAGACCCAGGTATTTCTGATTTCAGGGGTAGCAAGAAAGGGCTTAGAGACCCTGATGCAAGAAGTTTGGTGCATCTTAGATGAATTAAATGCAGACGAGGCACAAGCAATAGAGCCAGATGGTCCGTTGGGAACGGAACCCAATTATGTGTTGGGCTGAGAATTGTGAATTGATGAATTCCTAAACAGACAGAGGGGGTAACGTGTTGGCCTCCTTTAGAAATGAAGCTTATTTGGCATTCACTGAATTCTCATTCTCAAGGAGCAGGGTAATGGAGCAAGACCCGCAGGCGTTATTACAGCAGTTGCACCTGGCATACCAGATGGCGATCGAGTTGGGGCAGTTCAAGGCGGGCTTTCTGGCGCGGGTCTCCCATGAATTACGATCGCCTCTCAATAGCTTGATCGGGGTTCATCAACTGATTTTGAATGATTTGTGTGACAGCCCTGAAGAGGAACGGGCTTTTATCCGACAGGCCCACGAGTCGTCTCTCAAGTTAATGCAAATCATCGACCAGATTTTAGACGTTGCCAAGGTACAGTCGGGAACGGAACAGTTAGCCCTCAAGCCCACTTCCCTTTCAGATGCCCTGGATGAGGTATATTGTCTGACCTATCTCCAGGCCCAAAACCGAAATTTACAACTTCACATTGAGCCACTGGAGCCAGATCTGTCTGTTCTCGCTGATCCCAAGCGACTCCAGCAGGTTTTAACGAGTCTGGTGGATACTCCCCTGACTTTAATGCAAGAGGGAACGGTACGTGTCACCGCAGGACCTGCCTCAGAAACAGGCATGGCCCATGTTTGGATTGAGGATGAGCGACCCGCAAGTTTTTGGGCTGAGGATCTGGATTTATTACAAATGACTCCAAAGCCAGACCTGCTACCATCCAATACCCTTTCACCGGGGATGCGTCTAATGCTAGATAAAATGGTGCTGGATAGTATGGGAGGCCAATTAGAGATTTTGTCCTCTCCCTCTCAAGCCTCCGCTGAGGTTCCCACCCCCTTGACCCGGATTCAGTGTTCGATTCCGCTGGTAAGGCTGGACGCAGCATAGGGATTGGGAACGATCGCCTCTTCAGCCCGATTCAATAAAACCATTGTGGTACTGGCATTGTACTGAAATCCAATGCGCTCGTAAAACGGCTGCTGATTTGTGGTCATTAAGTAAACTCGCTCCACACGGCACACATGGGGATGGCTCAACACCGTCTGAACCAGTTTTCGACCCAACCCCGCTCCCTGGTAATCTGGATGAATCACCACGTCCCAAACGGTAGCGCGGTAAACTCCATCGGAGGTGGCACGGGCAAATCCAATCAAGGAATTGCCGTTCCAAACCGTAACCACAGGCTTGCTGTGGGCGATCGCAACTGCCATATCGGGGATCGTGCGATCACTCGCCCAAAATGCAGCGACTTGAAAGAGGGCTTGCAATTGCTCCAGGTCTAGCTGGGCAGCACACTCTTGGGGAGTTGAAAATTCATGAATCTGGAACTGAATGTGACTGCAATCCATCGTACTTAACGTTCCCTAACGTCATTACATTCAACAATTGAGATAGATTGACTGGAAGCTTGTTCATTCAACACCTTTTGGAATCCTGACTCCTTCCAACCCTGTTTCCATCTACTCAAGAATAGTGCCTGTCGCTCTCTATCCTGACAGGGGTTTATCCCCATTTCATGATTCTTCTGGTATCACCATGCCCCATTACTCCAACTCCCAACCGAATGAGTCCCGTCGTCGCCCGCAGCGTTTGAGCCCCCGATCGCCCCTGGTGCTCATCCTGCTGGTCCTGGTTTGGTGTATTCTCCTGGGCGGAGGCTTGGCCTGGGCCACCGATCGCCCCTCTGATCCTGTCCTGGCCCAAGCGACAACGACTTCCCCCATTGGGACGACCGATGTGGTTCCAGGGGGGCTACGCTTGGCCCAGGAGGTTTATCTGGAACGATGTGCGACCTGTCACATTGGCGTTCCCCCCGGAGTTCTGCCTACGGAAACCTGGCGGCAAATCCTTCTGGATGCCCCTCGTCACTACACCACCCAAATCACACCACTGGACAGCACCACTCGCTTACTGCTCTGGCAATATCTCCGAAACTTTTCACGGACTTTGAGAGAAGATGAGGAAATGCCTTTTCAGGTCAGTCGATCGCGCTACTTCACGGCCCTGCATCCCCGTGTTAAGGTCTCCCGATCGCTTCAGCTATCTGGTTGTATCAGTTGTCATCCGGGAGCCAAACAGTACAATTTTCGAAGCTTGACCGCTGAGTGGGAAAACGCGCCTTAGTGAGCGAGATCTAGTTTTGTATTCTTACCTATTCCCATTCCCCATCACCCATTCCTGCCGGAATTGGGTCAAAATGATAGGATTGGATGTAGCCTGTCATCGGAAACACTTTACGGTCGGATATGCTGAAAACTTTGCTGGGTGATCCCAACACACGAAAGCTCAAGAAATATCAACCCCTTCTGAGCGAAATTAAACTGCTGGAAGAGGACTTTCAAGCCCTCTCGGATCAGGAGCTACGGGGAAAAACCGCAGAGTTTAAGCAACGGCTGGAAAAAGGGGAAACTCTGGACGAACTGCTGCCCGAAGCTTTTGCGGCGGTTCGAGAAGCGGGGCGACGGGTTCTGGGGATGCGGCACTTTGATGTCCAGATGTTGGGGGGCATGGTGCTGCATAGCGGTCAAATCGCTGAGATGAAGACAGGGGAGGGGAAAACCCTCGTATCCACACTTCCGGCCTACTTAAATGCCTTGACAGGGAAGGGTGTTCACATCGTTACCGTGAATGACTACCTGGCCCGTCGAGATGCTGAGTGGATGGGACAGGTGCATCGTTTCCTGGGGTTGACGGTGGGGTTGATTCAGTCCGAGATGCAGCCGGATGAGCGCAAACGGAACTACAACTGCGACATTACCTACGCTACGAACAGTGAACTGGGGTTTGACTACCTCCGGGATAATATGGCGACCTCAATGGCTGAGGTGGTCCAACGGCCTTTCAATTACTGCATCATCGACGAAGTGGACTCGGTGCTGATCGATGAAGCCCGCACTCCTCTGATCATTTCTGGGTTGGTCGATCGCCCCAGTGAAAAGTATGTAGAAGCGGCAGAGGTGGCGGAAGCCCTGAACCGGGAAAACCACTATGAAGTCGATGAAAAGGCCCGCAATGTCTTGATGACGGATGAAGGCTTTATTGATGCAGAAAAGCTGTTAGGAGTGACGGATCTGTTTGATCCCGATGATCCCTGGGCGCACTTCATTTTCAATGCGATCAAGGCTAAGGAACTATTTATTCGAGATGTGAACTACATTGTCCGCAACGATGAAGTCATTATTGTGGACGAGTTTACGGGGCGGGTGATGCCAGGCCGTCGCTGGAGTGATGGGTTACATCAGGCGATCGAAGCTAAGGAACGGGTCGAAATCCAGCCAGAGACCCAAACTTTTGCGACCATTACCTACCAAAATTTCTTCCTGCTCTATCCCAAACTGGGGGGAATGACGGGGACTGCCAAAACGGAAGAGGCAGAGTTTGAAAAAATCTACAAGTTAGAAGTCACGATCATTCCAACGAACCGGACTTCTCGACGGTATGACCTATCCGATGTGGTCTACAAGACAGAAGAGGCTAAGTGGCAAGCGATCGCAAAAGAGTGTCAGGAATTGCATGAAATCGGGCGGCCTATTCTCGTTGGCACCACCAGCGTCGAAAAGTCCGAGTTGCTGTCTTCCCTCCTGCAACAGGTGGGGGTTCCCCATAACCTGTTGAATGCGAAGCCGGAGAATGTGGAACGAGAATCGGAAATCATTGCTCAAGCCGGACGGTTGAAGGCCGTGACGATCGCTACGAACATGGCAGGTCGGGGAACGGACATCATTTTGGGTGGGAACTCGGATTATATGGCCCGCCTCAAGATCCGGGAGTATTTCATGCCCCGGATCGTCCAACCCGAAGACGAAGGGGAGTTTAGTGTGCCCGATGTTAGCTTCAGCGATCGGCCTCCGGCGCAGGGATTTGCGCCGGGGAAAAAGGTGAAAACCTGGCGGGCCTCTCCTCAAATTTTCCCAACCCAGCTGTCGAAAGATGCGGAAAATCTCCTGAAGGAAGCGGTTGCTTTTGCGGAAAAGCAGTATGGGTTTCAGAGTTTGTCTGAACTGGAAGCAGAAGACAAGGTGGCGGTTGCGTCGGAAAAGGCTCCGACAGATGATCCCGTCATTCAGAAGCTCCGGGATGCCTACAATACCATTCGCATGGAGTACGAGCAATACACCAGCGCAGAACATGAAGAAGTCGTCAAGCTGGGCGGTCTGCATGTCATCGGCACAGAACGCCATGAATCCCGCAGAATTGACAACCAGTTACGGGGTCGGGCGGGTCGGCAGGGAGACCCTGGCTCTACCAAGTTCTTCCTCAGTCTGCAAGACAACCTGTTGCGGATCTTTGGGGGCGATCGGGTTGCTGGCCTTATGAATGCCTTCCGGGTGGAAGAAGACATGCCGATTGAGTCGGGACTATTAACTCGATCGCTGGAAGGGGCACAGAAGAAGGTTGAAACCTACTACTACGACATCCGGAAACAGGTGTTTGAGTATGACGAGGTGATGAACAACCAGCGCCGCGCTATCTACGCAGAACGGCGACGGGTACTGGAAGGGCAGGATCTCAAAGAACAGGTGATTGGCTACGCCGAGATCACGATGAATGACATTGTGGATGCCTACGTGGATTCAGACCTGCCTTCGGAAGAGTGGGAACTGGACAAGCTGGTTTCCAAAGTGAAGGAGTTCGTCAATCTGTTGTCGGATCTCCAACCTGAGCAACTTCAGGATTTGACCGTGAGCGAGATCAAAACCTTCTTGCACGAACAGGTGCGGATTGCCTATGACATGAAGGAAGCCCAGATTGACCAGATTCAACCGGGCTTGATGCGGCAGGCGGAACGATTCTTCATCCTGCAACGCATTGACACCCTCTGGCGGGAGCACCTCCAACAAATGGATGCCCTGCGGGAGTCCGTTGGGTTACGGGGCTACGGACAAAAAGATCCTTTGATCGAATACAAGAGTGAAGGGTACGAGTTGTTCCTGGAAATGATGATTGATATTCGTCGGGATGTGGTCTATTCCCTCTTCATGTTCCAGCCTCAGCTTCAAGCCCCTGCGCCCCAGCAGTCAGAGTTGGTGTAATGCCCTCACCCTGTCCCAGATGGGCAAATCGTCGGGACGATCGACATCAGACAGGGTGGGCAAACAGGCAACTAA
>JANRKG010000067.1:0-3110 GCA_033763635.1 Leptolyngbyaceae cyanobacterium bins.59 | reverse complement strand
GGTGCCCTACCGGGAACGCTCATTATTGAAGAAAATGCCCCACCTCCCATCATTGTTCTGATTGATTATTGCGAAACGAAGGCAACCCGTGTTCAGATTGAACAACCTGAGGAATGTGCCCCCTATCTAGATTCCGAGTCTGTCTCCTGGGTTGATGTGAAGGGGTTAGGCAGCGAGGATGTGTTGCAACGCCTGGGCGAAGTCTTTGATCTCCATCCTTTAGTCTTAGAGGATGTGGTCAACGTCCCCCAACGCCCCAAGGTCGAAGAATATCACGAGCAATTATTGCTGATTACTCGCATGGTGACCCCGACAGGCGGGGAGAAAGGATTTCTGAGTGAACAGGTGAGTTTGGTGCTGGGGCGACATTATTTATTGACCGTACAAGAGGAACCAGAGTATGACTGCTTTGGCCCTGTGCGAGAGCGCATTCGCACCGGAAAGGGACTGATTCGCAAACATGGAGCGGATTATCTAGCCTATACGCTCATCGACTCGATCATTGATGGCTTCTTCCCAGTGCTGGAGGAGTATGGAGAACAGCTAGAGAATCTAGAAGAGGAAGTCGTTTCTAAACCCACCCGCAAAACTCTGGAAAAAATCCATACGATGAAGCGGGAGTTGCTGAGCCTCCGACGCGCAATTTGGCCCCAACGGGATGCCATTAACTCCCTCATTCGGGATGGGAATGATCTGGTGAGTTCCGATGTGCGAGTGTACCTACGGGATTGTTATGACCACGCAGTTCAAGTCTTAGACATGGTAGAAACTTACCGGGAACTTGCTTCCAGCTTGATGGACATCTACCTGTCCTCCGTCAGCAACCGGATGAACGAAATTATGAAGTTGCTGACGGTCATTTCCTCCATCTTCATCCCCCTCACCTTTATTGCCGGAGTGTACGGGATGAACTTCAACACCGAAACCTCGCCCTATAACATGCCGGAACTGAACTGGTATCTGGGCTACCCCCTCTGTTGGGCCATCATGCTTGGGATCGCCGGAGGGCTGATCTTCTTCTTTTGGAAACGGGGCTGGTTTGAGAATTTCTCTACCACAAAAGGGGATTAACGATCGGGCAACTCCTGTAACTTGCGTTCGTAATGGGCGATCGCCGATTCGCGCTGTCGTTCATAGCTGATAAGGGCAGCCTGGTAATTGGTGTAGCGATACCATTCCACTACATAACTCCCGACAACCACACAGGTCAGAATAAAGAGGACTCCAACCACGTTGGACGAAAAAGGAATGCTGAAGTAAATGCAGCCTACAATCCCTCCGCCAAGCACTAAGGTCAGCAGAAACCCTAGAAGAATTTTGCTAGGTTTTGTAGGCAACTCAGGGGCAGAATACTTGCTCCGCTTGACTTTGTGTTGTTCCTGCTCCTGACTCCAACTGTGATCGAGGCGGAGCAGTTCATTTTCCAGTTCCAGACGAGCAATTTTCTTTTGTTCTGCAATCCCAAAAGTCTGAGATTGATGTGCAGGAGCCAATTGCTGCCGTTGGGTGGGTTGGGGGTGGGCGGATTTATGAGTCCAGGGCGATCGTTGGAGTGCCGCCAGCGCCTCCCGCGCACTTTTGAAGCGGCGGCGTAGATCCAGTTCTACTAATTGTTGCAACCATTGAGAGGAAAGGATTTCAGGGTCAAGATTCACGCGATCCATAAATCCCAGAGAGCCATCGTCCTGCATCAACTCACTGGGAGGGACTCCCGTTAACAAATGAATCAACGTTGCACCCAACGCATATAAATCAGAAGCAGGAACCGCCCGCCCATAGAACTGCTCCAGAGGCGCGTATCCCGTCGTTCCCACCACTGTAAAACTAACCCCGGTCGTTGCCGCCTTGTCCTGAACCGCCCCAAAATCCACCAGATACACCTGTCGATCCTGGCCCAAAATCACATTGCTGGGTTTGATATCCCGATGCAGCACGGGAGGACTCAGTTCATGCAAATATTGCAGGATCGTCAACAAATGCTTTCCAATCCGCTGCACATCCCCCTGGGAGAAGTGCATCCCCTTCTCTAGAAGCGATTGCAAGCTTTCGCCCGGAATATAGTCCTGCACCAGAGCGAACCAAGAGAGTGCATTTGAGCCTTCTGCATCAATCGCGAAATAATCTCGGTAACAGGGAATGCGATCGTGATCCAGCGCTTGCAGAATTTTCGCTTCCCGTTCGAATAGTTCCAACTCCTGCCAGCCCACCGCTAGCCCAAAGGCCAGCAGTTTCAGAATCACCTGTTCACCCGCTCCATCCTGTAAATCCTTTGCCAACCACGTTTGCCGTCCCGCAGCAGTGTTACCCAACCGTTCCTGCAACTCATAGCGGTTTCCCAACACCTGTCCCGGTTCGTACATTGCAAAGCGCTCCTGCGATCGTCAACCGTTAAAACATCCACTTGAAATCCCTGAAATTCGGAATCACTGAAACAGTATCCAAATCCCGCCCATCGCTATCAACACACCCATGATCGCCCTGGGGCTGACCTTTTCCCCCAGAGCGATTGCGATTGGCAGAATAAACAGCGGACTGGTGCTTGAGAGGGTTTGAGCCACTCCCACCACAGTAAACTTGTAAGCGGTCTGCTGAAGCCAGATTCCTAAATACGTCCCCAAAAACGCTGCCAGAACCACAATCCCCAGAATTTTGGCGCTATCCGGTCGGCCCCACAAAACCCCCCACTGGAAGCGCGATCGTCGTCGATTCACCATTCCCCATCCAATCAGCAGTGCTACCCCAGCCCCCAACCGCAGCACCGTACTCCACAAGGGACTAATCTCACTTCCCGTCAAAGCTGCACGGGAGAGAACGGCTCCTCCGGCCTGTCCGATCGTTGCCAGCAAGCCAAACCCAATGCCCCGTTCCAGGTAACTGGCCTTCAGTTGAGCAGCGTCATCGGTTGCTGAGTCTTCTGCGTGTTCTTCACTGACCACCCAACTGACCCCGGCGATCGTCAACCCAATTCCCAGCCAACTCAGAGGTTCCAGCTTTTCACCCAGAAAGATGGCAGCGACGATCGCCGACAGGGCAGGAGCCAACGCTTCCATTAACAGGGCTTTCCTGGCTCCGATGTAATTCAACGACTCAAAGAAAAACGTATCGCCCAG
>JANRKG010000066.1:0-16137 GCA_033763635.1 Leptolyngbyaceae cyanobacterium bins.59 | reverse complement strand
GCGTTCCTGTCCACTCAGAATGAATCCCCGACGGCCCGTTTCAATATCAACCGTGAGCGCGAGAATTTCCTGAAGTTGCGTCAGTTTGCGTTGAGTCTCAACTTCTTGATCGATCGCTTCAAGCAGAGTATTTGTATTGTGAAACGAAACAAATCCGACTCCCAGTAGCACCAACAGATTCAGAAGGGCTAACCCCAATCGGTGCCCAAACAGTTGTTTCCCTAACCTCTGTCTCATGGCGTTAGACGGAAGAAAAGGAGGGAAGATTCGGCGCAGAAACTTGGCCCCGAACTCGTTCAATGCGACTGAGGATGCGAGTCACCAGTTCCGGTCCCACAAAGGGCTTAGAGATAAAATCATCTGCTCCAGCCGCAAACATTTGTTGAATGGTTTCTGCGTCAGTATGGGCGGTTAGTGCGACGATCGGCAGATTTCCCCAAAAGCTATCGTTTCGCACAACCTGACACAACTCTATCCCATTGAAGTCGGGCATTTCGATATCCAGGACCAGGAGATCGGGCTTGACCTGGTTGAGCACTTCCCAAAACGCTTGAGAACTCTGAAGGGTTACGGATTGAATTCCCCAGGGTTCGAGTAAGGCTTGAACAGCGTTCAGAATCAGGGGATCATCATCGACAACGAGTACCTTTGCCTGATAAGTCGATCGGGATTGGAGCGCCTGGAGCAGGGTTTGAATGATGCGATCGGCTGAAATGGGCTTCTGTAAGCAAGTGTAAGCTCCTCGACGAGCAATTTCCACCCGTTCCTCCAGGCTATCCTGCCCCAAAATCACCAGAATCGGCAAGGAGGGATGGTTAGTTCGGAGATCCGCGAGCAACGGTAGCCCCTCGGCAGGCTCCAACACACTCAAGTTCAGCAGAACGGCATCGGGAAGCATTTTTGCCATTTCCCGTTTAACCTGTGGAGAATCGATCGCCTGAATCTGCAATCCCCTGCTGGCTGCTACTGACGATAAAGACTCTAACCAACCATTCTCTTTTCCAACCAACAGCACCAGGGGCTTGGGTGATTCCGATTGGAGGGCGATCGTCCCGGTGGTCGGCAAGGGTTGGGCCAGGGCTTGCCGTAGATCTGTGAGCAACGCCTGAAATTTGGACACTTCCGCCCCTGTCAATGTCCCCATCAGGATCGTTTCCAGATCCCGCGCCAATCGCGACCCTTCAGAAAATCCAAAAATTCCAACCGAACCCGCCAATTTATGAGCATCTCGCTTCGCCTGATGCTGCACCTCCGCATCCAGAGAAGCAGATTGGAGGGCAATTTGAGCCATTTCCAAACTTTGAAGCTGGGCGGCAATGTCCGGTTGCGATCGTTCCCAGATCTTCTGTAAGGCGATCGTTACCTTTTTGTGGTCTTCTTCCGGGGGAGCAGTGGAGGGTAGAGCCGTCGAGGATGCCGTTTCGGGCAGTGCTCTTAGGCGATATCCCAGCCCGTAAACAGTTTCGATTGGATCTGGAATGCCCCCTTGTTTTAATTTTTGCCGCAAGCCTTTAATGTGGGTTGTCACCGTGTCTTCCCCAGGTGATTCATCAAAAGCCCAGAGGCGATCGAGAATTAACCCACGACTAAAGGCCCGTTTCGGGTTTTGCAGAAACAATTCCAACAAACCGTATTCCTTGCGGGTCAAGTGAAAGACGGTGCCGTCGATCGTGACTTCTTGACTGATGGGGTCCAGGGCGAGGGAACCCCAGGTTAGAAGGGGCGATCGATTGGCGGCACCCCGCCGAACCAGTGCCCGAATCCGGGCTAACAATTCGGGCAGGTCAAAGGGCTTGACCACATAATCATCCGCCCCTGCATCTAATCCCATCACCCGATCTGTACTGGTGTCCTGGGCGGTCAGCAAAAGAATGGGAACCTGATACTTCTCAGACCGCAACCGACGGCAGAGGGTAATGCCATCTAACTTAGGTAGAACAATATCTAACAGCAACAAATCATAAAAATTTCCCTGGGCCATCTCATACCCCATCTGCCCGTCCCTGGCGTGGCTGACAAAGTATCGCTGAGCCGTCAGGGTTTCAATTAATGCGGCAGCAGTGGGTTCATCATCCTCAATCAGAAGAATCTGCATAATCGGGTGAGGCTGGAAGATGCGATCGAGATGGCTTAGTAGGCAGTCTAACCCATGATCCCGTGAGAACTTTTAATACTTTAGTTGCATCGTCAGCGTATCACTTCAAATGTTACAGAACTGGCTGCTTGGGAGTGATAGTGAGCTTAAAACCCATTTCATCCAACGTTTTCAGTAAGCTAGAGATATTTAGCTCCGATTGCTCAGAAATGTGGCGAATTATTTCTTGGTGATTTGTGATTTGGTGATCGTTCATTGTAGCAATTTGGGCTTCTGCAACATTTTTCAAAGCCAAATGCAATTCGTCCGAGGTTCCATCCTCTAGCACAGCCTCTAGATAAGCTGCGGCTTCTTGAGGATCTTTAAGAGACTCGATCAGATAAGAATGATAATCTCTACTCGTTGGCATATTCACGTCGTTGAAAGTCAGCCCAAAACTGCTTGGCTCTTGCAATATCCTGAACTTGGGTACTCTTGTCTCTACGATACGACAGCATAGAAGGCGAGATATTAAAAGAAATCAAGAAAGTGCTGGTCAGATTGCTATCCTTTAAAGAAGACCTTTCACGAAACTTAACATCCCCATTCCTGTAAACCGTAATGAAATGCACCATCACTCGTCGTGCTGAGTTCTCAGCCAGTCATCGCTACTGGTTGCCCGAACTGAGCGACGCTGAAAACGCCGATCGCTTCGGCCTTTGCACTCGCGCCCCCGGTCATGGTCACAACTATGAACTGTTTGTCTCCATGCTGGGAGATCTGGACGAATATGGGATGGTCCTGAACCTGTCCGATGTCAAGCATGTCATCAAGCAGGAAGTGACCAGCCAGTTGAACTTCTCTTACTTGAATGACACCTGGCCTGAATTTGGGCAGACCTTACCCACCACTGAATACATTGCTTACGCTATCTGGCAACGGTTGGCCCCCCACCTGCCCCTGGTCCGCATCCAATTGTTTGAACATCCTGAACTCTGGGCTGAATACGAAGGAAATGGAATGGAAGCTTATTTAACCATCAGTACCCACTTTAGCGCTGCTCACCGTCTGGCTCGGCCTGACCTCAGCTACGAAGAAAATTGCGAAATTTACGGCAAATGCGCCCGCCCCAACGGTCACGGTCACAATTACCATCTGGAAGTGACGATTAAAGGGGCGATCGATCCTCGAACCGGGATGATTGCAGATCTGGTAGCGTTTCAAAAAGCAGTAGACGATTACGTGGTCGAACCTTTTGATCACACCTTCCTGAATAAAGATATTCCCTACTTCGCAGAAGTCGTTCCCACTGCTGAAAATATTGCAGTTCACATCCGCGATCTGTTGCAACAACCCATTCAAGAAATTGGTGCCCAGTTGTATAAGGTCAAAGTCATTGAAAGCCCCAACAATTCCTGTGAAGTCTATGGAAGTGTAGCGGAACAGCCTGTCACCAATGCCCAAAAGGTTCTCGCAGAAGTGAATTGATTAAATGGGGAATGGAGAATAGGCTCCTCCCACAACCCCTTGCCCATTCCCCATTCCCAAAATCCTCCGAAATTCGAGCAACTGAATCGCGGATTCTAATACCTCTTCTACTGTCACATCCGCCACAAAAGATTCTTGATGGTTGCATTCGGCCTGGGTGCAATCGACTCCACAAACGGGACAATTCAGCCGCCAGGAAATGGCCGGACGATGGAAACTGCGGCCCGGAATGCCAGCCGTAATCACATTGCCACACCAGTAAATCCCAACGGTTGCCGAACCGACTGCTGTTGCCAGATGCATCGGGCCTGAATCGTTTGTGACCACGACACTACAGCGGGACAGAAACCCTGCCAGTCCATTTAAAGAAAGCCGTCCACAGAGGCTTCCTGCCTTCGTCTGCATCTGGTTTACAACCGCTTCCACAAGGGGCCGTTCCGGTTCGGTGCCCGTGACAAACACCTGTGCCCCCTGGCTTGCCAGCGCATCCCCCACCGCTGCAAATTTTTCGGTCGGCCAGCGACGGCGGCTGTCGGTCGCACCGGGATGAAGGGCCACGATCGCCTGATCCAGACCCGATCGCCCCTCCGGAACGATCGCCTCCGCTTCCGCCAGATCGGCTGCTGTGATCTGGATACGTGGCTCCACATCATCGGGTCGCGCACCCACCAGGGCCACTAACTCTAAAAACCGGATCACCTCGGACTGGTAATGGATGTAGGGTATCCAGCGATCGAGCAGGAGAGCATCTGGGGTACAGAGTCCGATCGTGGTTCGCGCCTCCAGGTTCAGGGTGAAGGGATTGGAATTACGGCCTCCTCCATGCATTTGAATGGCTAAATCAAATTTTTCGGCCCGCATTGCCGCAAAGAAACGGACCACCTCCTCTGGGTCTTGCCCAATCTCCGATTCCTGCCCAATGCCCCCTTCTGGAATCACAAGAACGCGATCGACAGGACCGGGACGATTCGCCCAGAATTTCTGATGCCACCCCCTCGCCAACAATACGATTTCCGCCTGGGGATAGGTCGCTTTCAAAGCCGTGAGGGCAGGGAGGCAAAAGATAAAATCCCCTAAGGCATTTGCTCGGAGAACCGCGATTTTGTGGATATCTGGCAGCATGCCAGAAGGTTGCTGGAAAACCATCATGAATTCACAGAAGTTGAGAGATAAACAGGCGCGTTCACTCGACGATCGACCACCGTAGTTGGTAACTCCTGGTGATAAACCCCCGATGGGATCAGGCCACAGCCTCCGTACAGTGCCATGACCCGCTGTTGGGCCAGCACATCCTCCCCACAGTGTTCTGACGGGAGATCGCGCCAGAAGGAAAAGCCCCCAACCTGACGCAGTTTCACCGTGTCGTACATCACACAACCGCCCACCCAGGCCACTTTGTACTTCCGGGGCTGGTCCGGACTGAGGCCCAACCGTTGCTGGAGGTGGTATAGATTCGCTGCATTATGAAGGGGCCAGCGGTTCCACTCTGGCGAACCGGGACGAATCGTTTCGGGTTGGACGGGGCCTTCCCAGAACTCGATCGCCTGTTGATGGGGCCGCACATCCTCCCGGAAACTCAGCCCCGTCAACGCACTCCCCACAAATCCACACCCTTCTGCTTGAATCGCAGTCAACATCTGAGCAACTGCATAAGGCTCCAAAATCAAATCATCATCCAGAAACAACGCATAGGGAGCCTGTACCTGATCCAGCAGGAATTGACGGTGTTCTGCTAAACCTCTACGGGGTAGATGCTTGAAGGTTTCCACTACAGAACCATGTTCCCTGAGTAGACGGAGAACAGTCTGTACCTCTCCTGCGGTGATCGCATCAAAATCCTCCGTCTGGTCGGAAATCACCACTCGGAAGTTCTGAAAGGTCTGGAAGCAAAGGCTGGTCAGGGTGACAGCCAACGCCGCCGGACGGTTGTAAGTAGGAATGAGAATATCAACGATCGCGTTCATTTCCAAATTTCCTTCGCTGAGAGTGCTTCTGACGGGAGATGGGAGGATGGGGGGATGAGGGGGTGGGGAGACGACAAATTCCCTTCTGCCCTCTGCCCTCTGCCCTCTGCCTTCCCCCAAACCTCCAGTGCAGCCCTCACGACTTCCTCCACCGTAATCAGCGTCAGGCAATGATTATGACCTTCGGGGCAAATGCTCTTGTAACAGAACTTACAGGGCACATCATGGGAGAGCACCCGATGGGGCACCAGCCAGGGAGTATGTTGGGGATTGGTCAGGGCATAGAGGTCTATCACGGGAGTTCCTAATGCGGAAGCCATGTGAACGGGTCCAGTGTTATTGGAAATCAGGAGCGGGGTGGTGGCAACCAGGGCAATCATTTCTCCTAAATTCAACTTCCCAACCAGGGAACAGGACGCACACTGCATCTGGTTCTGGATGTCCTGCACCAGTTCCCGTTCCGATTCCACACCCGTCAAGATGACCTGGAAATTGGCATCCAGGGTCAGACAACGGGCGACGGCAGCAAACCCTTCGGGGGGATAGCGGCGGGATGCAGCCGTGGCACCGGGATGGATCACGACCCAGGGCCGATCGCGTTCCACTCCCAATTCATCCAGCAAACCGAGAACCCGCTGGCGATCGGCCTCTCGCACCGTTAGCCCCATGCGCTCATCCGCAATTTGGCAGCCTACGGAAGCCACGAGATCCAGTTGACGACGAACTTCTTGGCGAATTCCCTGAGACGGTTCCGGGTCGAGAACCCAATCCGTTAGAAGTTGGTAGGGGTTCTCATGGCAATGGGCGAGGCGTAGGGGAATATTTGCCAGATAACAGAGAAAAGCCGCAGGTAAAGGATTTTGGCTAAAGACTGTAAAAATCACCGCTGCATCAAACTGAGCCAATCGCAGCCGTTCCACCATTTCCAACTCAGGTTGGCTACTCGTTCGGGGTGCGGTCGCCTTCATCCAGGGGGCATCGTAGGAAATCACTGCATCAATCTCAGGAATAAACGGTGCAATTCCCTGACCCGCAGGGGAGGTGAGGAGGGTAAGCCGACGATCGCCCCCCGATTGCTTGATTGCCCGAATCGCTGGGGTCGTCATGATCAGATCGCCGATCGCATCCAGCCGAATACAGAGAATATTTTGCGCGTCGTCCCAAGTCATGGTTTTGCTTCCTAATCAATCTGCCGAAACCCGCAACTTCATATCCATTCCTGAAAAGGGCAGAAAGTTATCGACCGCAAAATACGCTCGCAATTCTTCCCCCGTACAAACTGCCGTTCCCTCCTTCTCAATGCCGATCGCTGCCGCCGCTGCTGCCAATTCTGTTGCGATCGTCGGGGAAGCACCTGCTCCCAAGGCGAGGGTCAGTGCCGCCACGAACGTATCCCCTGCGCCCATTGTTTGTTGCGAGGGATGGGGAGTCGCATACACGCGGTAAGGTAGACAGCCCCGTTGCAACAGGAGCGCTCCCGCCGTATCCAGGGTGACAGCCACCAGTTCCGCCCCTGTTAAGTTCAACAGTTGTTCTCGGTAGCTCATCATTTGAATCGTGCGATCGACATCCTGGGAAAGTTGGGGAATCCCCAATAACTGCGTTGCCTCCCGATAATTGGGTTTAACAGCCGTCACTCCCAAGGTGCGGTAGGCTGAGAAATTGCGGGCATCCACCACCCACACCCGGGGCGATCGGGCCTGGAGTTCTTTGAGGGTTTGAATGATCTGGGGAGTCAGAATGCCGTAGTTATAATCGGACACTAACACCCCATCACACTCGAAAAACAAATTCGTGAGGCGTTCGATCAGGAGTTGCTCCGTAATGGGATCGATCGGGGTTGTGGTGCCCTGGTCGTACCGGAGTAACAGGTGGGAATTCGCCAGAACCCGATGTTTGGCAAGGGTGTGTCGTCGCGGATGATGTAGCAGATAATCCGTTACAACCCCCTGATTTTGCAATAACCCCTCCAGGCACTCGCCTTCCTGATCTTTCCCCACCACTGAGAGCAGGATGGCCTGCCCTCCAAGATTCTGGACATTCATCGCTGCATTCGCAGCCCCCCCTGCCATATCTCGCTGTTGTTGTAATTGCACCACCGGAACAGGAGCCTCCTGGCAGAGGCGATCGGCAGTCCCATCCAGGTAGCGATCGAGCATGGCTTCCCCCAGCACAATCACTTTCAGGGCATGAAACCCTTCCATCACCATCGACAAAGGTGTGATGCTCATGGTTTTAGATACTTCAAGAAGGGAACAGAGACAACAGCGGATGCGGGCGGATAGCGATCGGCAAATGTAATGACCTTTGCGGCTTCTGCCAGGGTTGGCACGACAAAATGGGGCACTCGTTGAGGGGACAACTGCCACTCTGTTTCATGACCGTTATCCAACAGAATGGTGCGGCATCCCGCCCGCCGCCCTGCTTCGACATCGTGCAAAATATCCCCAATCATCCAGGAAGCAGTGAGATCAAGGTGATGATCCTGAGCCGCTTTGAGTAACATTCCCGGTGCAGGTTTACGGCAGTTACAGGCGATCGTCAGTTCCGGCACTGTCCCTGTCGGGAAATGGGGACAGTAGTAAAAACCTGCCAGAGGAACTCCCACCCGTTCCAGTAAAAGCTTCAGACGTTCTTCCACTAGTTTCAGGGCTGTTTCGGGGAAGAAGCCCTGTGCAACACCGGATTGATTGGAGACAATGATCAAGCGATATCCCGCTTGATGGAGCAATCGCAGCCCATCTACCGCCCCCGGCATCAATCGAATCAGGTCAGGATTCACGTTATAGGGCACATCCTCAATCAGGGTGCCATCTTTATCGAGAAATACGGCAGCCACCATCAGTACCCCCTTAAGGCCAGGATGATTCCTGCATGGGAATGACCATCATTTCGGGAATTACCGTCTCCGCAGGTTGGGACAACACAAAGCGGATGGTATCTGCAACATTGCGGGGATCTTGCAGCTTTTCCGGAGGCGTATCGGGGAAGCGATCGAGAATAAACGGCGTTTGCATGCCTCCCGCGACGATCGCCGTGACCTTCACCCGATGGGGCCGCGCTTCCACATGTAAGGCATGGCTGAATCCCAACAAGCCCCACTTACTCGCATGGTAAGCCGAAGCGTTGGGCCAAACGCGCTTAGAAGCGGTCGAAGCGATGTTGACGATATGGCCCTGTCCCTGTTGTTTCATCACAGGCAGAATTTTTTTGGAGAGAACGAAAGGCGCTCGGAGGTTAACCGCCAGCACCCGATCCCAATCGCTGATTTCCAGTTCCTCGATCGGCAGGGTGACATCCGTTCCCGCATTGTTGATCAGAATATCTAAATGGCCGTAGGTGTTGAGGATTTGCTGAATGGCCTGATCAATCTGGGCATCGTCGCGCACATCCAGCCGCAAAGCCATTGCTTTCCGGCCCTCGGACTGGATTTCCAGAGCGACCTTTTCCGCCAGGTCTTCCCGCATATCTGCCACGATCGGAATGATCCCAACTGCTGTCAAACTGTGGCAGATGGATTCTCCTAAGCCCCTCGCTCCCCCTGTCACCAGGGCCACTTGTCCTTCTAGCTTTGCCATAAATACACTTTCCTTCTGTTTCCTGATGAAGAATGTTTTGTTGAGAAGACTGCTCTCTTTGACTTCGCTCAGAGAGCTTCTGGAGTTTGGAACTGACCGTCGTTCCCTGAGCGAAGCCGAAGGAAACATCCCTAAGCCACAAACAGGGAATCCGGTAAAACTGCTGTTTCTTGCAAATCTTCTTCTTCCCAATCGGATCGCGCCTGGGCCATCCACTGCGCCTCCACCAACTCACAGAGCAGGTGAAGTACCACAATCTGCACCTCTTGAATGGGTTGCGGATCGACGGCGGGGATGACGATCGCCAGGTCCGCCAACGATCGCACCTCACCCCCATCGCCCCCCAGAATGCCAATACACTGCATCCCCTGACGACGGGCGGTATGAAACGCCTGGATTAGATTTCGAGAGCGACCACTGGTACTGAGGCCCAGCAGCACATCCCCCGGTCGCCCGTAGGCTTCTACCTGACGGGCAAAGGCTTTGTCATAGCCCACATCGTTTGACCAGGCGGTGAGAATGGCGGTGTCAGCGTTCAGGGCGAGCACCGGAAGACCAGGGCGATCGGCACATTGAAAGCGTCCTACCAGTTCCGCTGCAAAATGTTGGGCATCCGCCGCACTGCCTCCATTGCCACCAACCAGTACCTTTCCTCCCTGCTGAAAACAGGTATACAGAGCCTCAGCGACACTCACAATGGCGGAACGGAGGCGATGGCGGGAGCGTTGCAGGGCTGCCAGGGTGCGATCGAACCCACGATCGAGCAGGGAAAAGGCATTGGCAACCTGATGTCTTTCGGGATGGTAGGAGGTAATCACTTGTTCGTAAAGACTGGCAACAGCATGGGTCACTTTTTGCCAGGTAAACAATTCATTAGCCCGTTGAATCGCCTGTTGCTGGAATCGCTGGAGGAGGGAAGGATGTTGATACAGGTGAGCAATCCGATCGGCGATCGCCTGGGGATCGTTTGGAGGAACGAGATACCCCGTCTCCCCATTTCGGACTGTGAACTTGATGCCTCCTACATTGGAACCGATTACAGGTGTTCCACAGGCCATTGCTTCGATCGGGGTAATGCCAAAGGGTTCGTACCAGGGCGTTGTCACAAACACATCCGCCGCACTGTAGTAATACTTGAGCACCTCCCGTCCCCGTCGCCCAACGAAGGCGGCCCGATCGCCCACTCCCAGTTCTGTAGCAATGGCCTGAAGTCGCGCCAGTTCAGGACAGATTTGGGGATCGGGTTGCTCCGACTCTCCCCCCACAATCATCAGACGGGCCGAAATATCGTAGGAAAGTTGTAGATCCGCCAGGGCACGAATCACCGTATCAACCCCCTTCCGGGGCACCATCCGCCCCAGTTGCAGGATCAACCGTTCCTCTGGCGCTAACCCAAGGGCCACCCGCGCCAGGGGTTTACTCAGGGGGGATAATTCGGTCGGATCAAACCCACAGGGAATTAGGGTAATCCGTCCGGGATCGGCCCGATAAAGACCGAGTAGGTCTAGTTGATCCTGGGGACATTCGGCAATGATGCGATCGGCCTCTGCCACCAGTCGATCTTCAATCGCGAAGCGATCGTCAGGAAAATCATCTGCCATTCCCTGATAAAAACGCCGCACCCGCCCCAGTGCGTGGAACGTAATCACAAAGGGAATCCCCAGAATGCGCTTGATGTCCGCTGCCACTAAGCCCGACATCCAAAAATTCGCATGAATGAGATCGTAGGTTGGGTATTGATTGCGGCAGAACTGAAGCACATAGGCCGTAAAGCTCTCCATATAGGGCAGCAACTCTTCTTTGCGAATGGGAGTGGTTGGCCCTGCGGGAACATGAATGAGTCGGACTCCGGGCATCCAGTCTGCGACTTCAGGCAAGAGGGGATTGTCCTTACGGGTAAAGACATCGACTTCATAGCCGATCGCCGCCAAATTCTTCGCCAACTGCCCTACATAAACGTTCTGGCCCCCGCCATCCGCCCCCCCCAGAATCGCAAAGGGAGACGCATGCTCACTAATCAGGGCAATTCGTCTTCTCATCGGGCTTCTCCTGCGGTAGATAAGGTTTTTGTCGAACTGGAAGAGATGCCCTGATAAATTCCCAACCGTTTTCCTGCTACCCACTCAAAAGCAGTATCCCAATCACTGGCAAAGCGATCGAGGCTGAATCGTTCCCGTGCAACTTGTTGCGCCCCTAATCCCAGGCGACGCGCTTCTTCGGGATGCTGTAACAGTTCCTCCATTGCTTCCACCAGCGCATCCAGATTCGTATCCACAAATCCCGATATCCCGTTCTCAATCACCGTGACCATTTCGGTTGTCGCCAGGGCTACGATCGGCATTCCCACCATCATCGCCTCACACACCGCTAACCCTAAGCTGGTGTAGCGAATGGGATTGAAGAAGAAGCGATATCGAGCTTCAAAAGCAGCTAACTCCTCATGGGAAACTTCCCCCAATCCTTCCATCTGATCCGAATTCATGCCGATCAGGTCTAAAGGAATACGATCGCGCACTATCTCAAACAAATCGGCTCCCAGTCTGCGACCTCGTGAATTCAAGTTATTCACTACCACGAGTCCCCGTTCCAGTTCCCCGGTGTATTGCACGTTCCCCAGATCGGGAACCCCGTGTTCAATGACAGTGGTGGGAGTGCGACCACTATTCCACATCAAATGGTTGAAGTGGGTAACATGCACCAACAGCAGGGTTGGATCATTTACCCAATGTTGGGTGTCGGTTGGATGTTCCCTTGGTGGGTCATGTTCCAGATAAATCTTGGGAAGTTGCTGTTGTGCAGAGGAAAGGATTTCATACTGATCGATGTCATAATTCTGGCGAGATTGGAACAAGATACAATCGAGTTCCAACTGAGAAACCTCCTGAGCAGGTACCGCATGCACATTCTCAGGCCAGGGAAAACCAGGAGTTCGCCCCGCATATCCCGCTGGGAGTCCTGGTTTTACAGGCAGGTAGAATTTCTGATGGGAATGCACCAAATAGTAAAGATAGTTCCCATGAATATGCCAGGTCAAAATCCGCAATGGACGCATCATAATTACCCATATCCCTATAGAGACGTGAAATTGCGCGTCTCAAATCACATAACAGGCCGCAAAACTATTCCATTCCCATTGCACCTGCACAATTGCATCTTTTCATTTCACACTAGAGAAAACATCAGACATTTGCCCAATAAGCCTTTGATGTTCTAAAGAGTTGGTTATGCATTTGCACAATTGAATGGGTCATAGGGAAAACCATTAACCATAAAAAAAGGTGGAAGTTATTTCCACCCTTTCAAGCCAGTTAACTTTTTCTATACAGCCTTGTTCTTCTGATTTCCTCGTGGCTTCTGTTCATAAGTGATGACACTAATTCGTCCGTCTCCTTCCATATAAGCCATCTTCACTTCCATCAAATCATCCACTCCCTGCTGTCGCAGTTGGGTCATCAATTCCCCTTCCGTCAATAATTCCTGACGCATGTTCCGCCGCATAATCTTGCCATGTTCCACCAGAGATAATGGAGGGGGATGAATGAGGCGTTGTAGTCGAGGAAATCTGTAGCCGAGCCAGTCGAGAAAAAAGCTCCAAAATACGATCGTCAACACTAGAAAAATACCATTCGGGATGGAATGGTAATCGGCAGCGATCGCATTCTGAGCAGCATCTGAAATTAACACAACTACTAATAAATCTGTAATACCAACTGTTCCCGCCTGTCGCTTTAGAACAAACCGAAGAATTATAAAAATACTTAAATAAACAACTGTTCCTCGAATAAAAGTCTCCCAAAGAGAGACATCAGGAACAAATACAGACTTCCAATCAATCTCAAATAGTTTTTCCATCACTCATTACCTATTAACCCTTACCCATCACCCATTTGCACAAAAAACTCCGTCTTTTCCGATGCTTCCTGCAACGATCGCAGCAAGAGTGCCAATCGAATTTGTACTGCATCATCAAAACGGCGTGGATCTAATCCTGTCAAAAGGGTGATCTTTTCTAATCGGTAAGTTAGGGTATTTCTGTGAATGGAAAGCTGTTTTGCGGTTGTAGAAGGGCAGCAATTTTCTTGAAAAAAGACTTTAAGTGTTTCTAACAAATCGCCTTCTTGATCTAGAGGACTGAGCAAATGTCTTGCTAAATCAACTTTGGTTTCTTCATCGGAAACCCCAATAAAGGCTGCAATTCCAAGGCGATCGAGACAATGCAGTTGATTCGGACCATAGAAATGTTTTCCCAGGGAAAGGGCCGCACGGGCATCCTGATAGGAGCGGGCTAAACCAGGAATTCCCGGATGATAGCGTCCAATGCCAATACTAATGTCTGTTTGGGTATCACATCGGAGGCGAGTTAACAGGGCTGCTCCGGCTCGTTTTAAGGCAGTTAAGTTCGCCCAGGATGTGCTGAGTAAAGCAAGAGAATCTTTCTCGTGGGTCCAGGCTGCTAAATCCTGGCTGCTACTTGCTTTTAGCACTGCAACTTCCCCATTTCCGATATAGGCACAAATGGTATCACTCGGAAGGTGAAAAAAATTTACAATACCGCTAATAATTAACTCTGCCCTTCTCCAGATGCGGGTGTTAGAGCTTCCCAAATGGGTGGAATGGGAACAATCTAAAATGTAGTCAGAAGCATCAATGAGGATAACGGTACGGGGTCGAGACAAATCCATTCCCAAAATTTGGGCATCCTGCAAAATATCTTGTTCCTGGACGTTAGATCCCCGCAGTAAATCATGAATAAATTTATTTTTTAATTCGTACTGATGGGGCAACTGATATCTCACAGTCACTTGATGCACCAGCAATTCAACAAATGCTTGCACAAGTTTCAGGGGAATTGATTCGTGCCCCAATTCTGCCACTAGCAATTCATTCAACTCTCCCTGTAATTGCATCGGAATTCGTAAGCAGGGAGATTGCGTGAGAATCCCAATATCCTCCATCCCCGTTCCCTGAAAACCTGGATGATGGCTAGCAATAATCGTGCCTCGGTGATTGAGCACAGATACGGGAGCGTCCAGTAAGTGGGATAGATGCTCGACGACGCTTTCCACAATGGGCTGAAAACTTCCAGTCATATCTTCTGTCTTTCCCATGCTGAACAATCAGGCAATCAGGTAAGGTTTGCTTCGCTGAAGCAGGGTTGTGGCTTGAACGATCGCCTGGTTCACCATCCCACTGCCTTTCCCCGTTACAATCCGATGCCGATTGCGATCGAGGGGTGCCCATCGCTGTGGGTCAGAATCGGAAAACACAACCACGCTAGAGATTCGCAAAGCTGCGGCCAGATGGGAAACACCCGTATCGTTACAAACTAATAGGCGTGCCTGACTGAGCAGGGCAGCCAAAGACCCTAAATTTGTCATTCCAGTCAAATTGACATAAGGAAATTGCATTGCAGTTGCAACCGCCTGGGTTGTTTCCGCTTCTGCCTGGGAACCTGTTAGCACAATCTGAAAGCCCTGAGATGCCAGTCGATCGGCTACAGTGGCGAAGTGCTCTGGAGGCCAACGACGGGAAGGAACACTGGCCCCCGGATGAATACAGACATAGGGACGGCTTAAGACAGATTGAATAGATTTGATACGATGGAGCGCTCGCCCGTCTTCGCGATTCATGGGGAATTCCAGATGTTCACCTTGAGTTGGAATTCCTAGAAACTTCAACAACTGAAGGGCGCGTCGAACTTCCGATGCCGATTCTTCATAGGGCAAGAAATAATTTTCATCGGGACAGGGATGCTCAGACGGATAGTATCCTGCCAGATGCTTCGCCCCGAACTGATGGAGTAAAGGATTGGTAATGCTTCCATTGCCATGCAACTGCAAAATCAAGTCAAAGGAACGATCGTGAACAATTTCCAGGAACTCGGCAAATTTGCAGTCATCCGTAGGCTGTTCAGGTAAACCGGGGTAACCAGGGAACTCTACTAAATCATCCACATACTGGCGAAAACGATGAACCAGATCCCGGAGGTGAGCAAGCCCAATGAGAACAATTTTTGCCTGGGGAAAGGCCATGCGTAACGATCGCAACACGGGCACAACACAAAGAAAGTCACCCAATCCGGGTAAGGCACGGAAGACGGCAATTCGTTGAGGAGAGGGCAAGTTCAGCTTTGGGGTCTGCTGAGAAAGTCTGACGTTCGATTCAACTAGCAACTGACCAATCAGGGGGCGATCGTTCAACATAACAGGATTCCTCAGGAAGAAACCAGAGGCAGAAAAGCATCGATCAAGGTTCTTCTGGCCTCTCACTTCAGATATAAAAACACTCGGTAATTGCAATAGAGTCTGATATGGAGATGATAGGATTTTGAGACCCTCTCCACTCAGAAATAACGAAACGATAGGATTCAGAGTAGTTCTTAAGCTTTTACCTTAGCTTCCCACTAGAGACAGAGTTCCCCCACTCTGCGTTCTTCGCCTCTAGCCCTGCCCTCGCATTTCGCCGCAACATCCAGGGCTTAATCCGCCGCAGAGATGACCCCCGAAACCGTTGGTCATGCTCCTCGTCGGACAGGTTCGCTAATTCCTGTAAAGTGGGCGCAAGATTCCAGGGATAGGGTTGGAAGTCTGGCACATCTGTTTCTTTGGCAAAGCGTTGATTCCAGGGGCACACGTCCTGGCAAATATCACACCCTGCCACCCATCCCTGCATTTGAGAATCGATCGCTGCTGGTAATTCCTCGGCTCGGTTTTCAATCGTGTGATAAGCAATACACCGATTGGCATCTACCACAAAGGGTTCAGTGATCGCGCCTGTGGGACAGGCTTCAAGGCAACGGGTGCAACTACCACAATGCTGAGTATGGGGGCGATCGGCTTCTAACACCAAATTGGTCAACACTTCCCCCAAAAATACCCAGGAACCATATTCCCGTGTAATCACATTACTATTCTTGGCAATCCAACCAATGCCCGCCTGCTGCGCCCAAAATTTATCCTGAATCGCTCCCGTATCGGCGTAGAACTTTGCCTGAATATCCCCTGCCTGGGACTGCAACCAGGTGGTAAAAGCC
>JANRKG010000065.1:0-2855 GCA_033763635.1 Leptolyngbyaceae cyanobacterium bins.59 | reverse complement strand
CTCAAACTCTCATTTTCTTCTTCAACGGTCTTTAATTCCGTGAGTCGGCGGCTGATATCTGCTGTGAATTCTTCTACATCCGGTAACTGGTCTGCAATTTGGGCCGTTTCCACTTCTATCTCAACCATCTCCAGGGTTTTTAGATAGCCCGTAATGAGTGTTTGAGCATTCTGGATTTGCCGTGCCAGGATTTTCATGGCTCCCTCAATTCGGTTGATGCGAGGGGCATAGAGATCTGGATCAAAGTTTAGCATGCGTTGCTTCAACCCCTTCAAGCGGTGAATCAACACTTGCTCACTCTGACACTGGTGCTGGAGTTCATTCACCCGCTGCTCGATTTTTAACTTCTGGGCCAGGAGCTTTTGATCTGAAAGGAGCTTTGCCTCATCACGCATATTCGATCGCAAGGAAGGGGCACTCATTCGAGTCGTATTGGCAAGCTTGAGGTAAGCACAGCCTCCCAAAACCACAACAGAGGATGCCAGGAGGGGAGAGGTTCCCGCAATCAGCAACCCTGCCAGGAAAAGACCACACAGTAGTCCTCTGGTTGAAAGGAGATAGGGGTAACTGATGGCAGGAATTGGGAGGGTGTACCGTCTTCCGGTGGTGTGATTATTGATGGAAATAAGTTTTTCCAGCACATACCCCCGACTGCGGTAGAGGATTGAAACCATGTCTCCGCGCCGCACAGGTAAGCTATCCTCCTGAGCAGATACGGAGAAGTTCAAAACCCGCAGCCCTCGATTGGGGGTTGTGAGCCGAAGTTCATAGTGTTGTTTGTAGAGGCTGGGTAACTTTGGGGTGAAGTAAAAAATGGGTTCTCGAACGGCAGCTCGACCTGAAAGCTTGCCATAAATAACACTGTACCGATCGCTGCACGATGGACAGGTCATCTGCAAAGTACCATCGGAACTTAAGGTGCCAAGGGAAGACTGACACGAGGGGCATTGAATAGAGAGTGGCATGGCAAGGCAGGGGGGAGAATCACTCGCGTGACGCTTCTACGATCGGCCCGTCAGCGTGATCTTTAGCCTACCGTACAGATTTTTGAGAGTCAGGAGACTTAATTCTTCGCAAAGATTTGCCTCCTAAATTCCCTCCTATTGAATATATAAACCCACGAGCATCCCAGCCAGCAATCCAAACCCGATCCAGACATTCTGCCGAAACACGGCTGGATAGGTAAACTCAGGGGCATGAACCTGGGAGAGCGAGCGATACTGCCATCCCCAGGCAGAAAAAGCAAGACCCAAAGCGATCCAAAACCCATAGTTCAGTTTCATCACGACCCCCACATAGGCCAGGAAGAGGGCCGTCCCCAGAAAGAAGAGACCGATGGCCTCCGCCACCCGCCGTCCAAAAAACAGAGCACTGGAACGCACCCCGATCCGGCGATCGTCCGCCCGATCGGCTATTGCATAGGCGGTATCAAATCCCAGGGTCCAGAGGACGGTTGCTGCCCAAAGCAGCCAGGTCGCAAACTCCAGGGAATTCGTGACTGCACTCCAGCTAATCAAGACCGCAAACCCCCAGGCGATCGACAACACCAGTTGGGGAATGGGAAACACCCGCTTTGCCAGGGGATAGCAAATAATAACAGGCACCGCTGCGACACAGAGCCAGTAGCTCAAGGGCTTCAAGAAAAGGGCTAAACCCCAGGCACAGAGAAATGCGACCCCTGCAATCCCAATCCCCACCCGTAACGTCAGGGCACGGGAAGCCAGGGGGCGGTTACGAGTCCGCTGTACCTGGGGATCAATGTTGCGGTCCCACAGGTCATTCACGATACAGCCTGCGGCACTCGTGACTAAACTTCCCAGGACAATCACCCCTACCAGTAATGGGTCGGGCTTGCCTCGTGCCGCCAGAAAAACAGCCCATAGGGCCGGGATCATCAAAATCAGCCGTCCGGCGGGTTTGTCCCACCGAAGTAGGCGAATGATGGTCCACCAGATGGGTTCGGGTTTGCGATCGGAATCAGTCAGCAATTAATTCACCCCTCCGGATGCTAGGCTTGAGTGTCAGGAGATATTCAGTGTTCCTTTATTTTCACATGAGACAGATCGGGCATGGAACCGCCACTTCGCCCCTATTCCCCTGAAGATCCTTCAGATCCTTCTGCGACCTCGGCTCCGTTACGGGTTGCCTCCCCTTCTGAGCTTCTCAACCAGACCCATTCACCCTTAACAGGCGATCGGATTCTGGCGGCCATTGACCTGGGCACTAATTCGGTTCACATGGTCGTTGTCAAGATCGACCCGGAAATTCCGGCGTTTACCATTATTGGGCGGGAGAAGGAGACGATACGGCTAGGGGAACGGAACGCCGAATCTCCTACCCAACTTACGGCTGCGGCGATGAATCGGACGATCGAAGCCCTGCGTCGGTGCCAGAGTGTAGCCCAGACCCTCAAAGCTGAACAGATCGTTGCTGTGACAACCAGTGCCGTTCGGGAAGCTACCAACGGTCACGAGTTTCTAGAGCGGATCGAAGCAGAACTTGGGCTTCAGGTAGATCTAATCTCCGGGGTAGAGGAAGCTCGCAGGATTTACCTGGGGGTGCTGTCGGGGATGGAGTTCAACCACCAGCCCCATATTGTGATTGATATCGGTGGGGGATCAACCGAGTTAATTCTGGGGGATGGACAGGAACCCCGTTTTTTGAGTAGTACAAAAGTAGGGGCTGTACGGTTAACTTCTGAGTTCGTGACCACAGACCCGATCAGTGACCTGGAATTTTGCGAGTTACAGTCTTACATCCGAGGGATGTTGGAGCGGCCCCTGGACGAGTTGCGGGGATCCTTAGCGCCAGAGGAAGTGCCCCGATTGGTGGGCACCTCCGGCACGATCGAAACC
>JANRKG010000064.1:0-5028 GCA_033763635.1 Leptolyngbyaceae cyanobacterium bins.59 | reverse complement strand
ATTCCCATGCCCAAATCCTACTCCTCCACGATCCTGCGTTATGGACTGGCCCTGTCTAGCGTTGTGATCGCCGTTGGCCTGACGATGACCATCAATCCCCTGCTGAAATGCCCTTTTTTTGCGTTTTTCTATGGGGCGGTTGGGGCCAGTGCTGGCTATGGTGGACTTGGACCGGGATTGGTCGCAACCCTGCTTTCCTTACTAAGCATTCGTTATTTTTTTGATACTTCGGTTTCATTCACTGCTGGGGAGAATCTAGATAGCCTTTTGCGCTCTAGTGTGTTTATTCTGGTGTCCGTGATGATTGGTTCTTTGAACTCAACGTTAGAACGAAGTCAGCGGATTGCCAAGGAAAATGTGCGCTCGGCTCAAGCCAGTGAGGAATCTCTACGACTGGCTCTAGAAGCAGCGCATTTAGGGCTGTGGCTGTGGGATTTACCAACCGATCGCTTTACCTGGACGGAACCCACGAATCACGCGAAAGGTGGGGCAGGTAAGCGGGAAGTGCGCTACATCGACTTTATTCAGAGTATCCATCCGGACGATCGCAAACTGGTAGAAACAGCCCTGTTTGAGGCGATGGACCAGTGTAAAAACTGTGATGTTGAGTATCGGATGACAGAAGGGCCGGAAACCGAACATTGGTTTGCGCTCCGAGGGCGTTGTACCTACGGTTCCGGTGGGGAAGCCCTTTCGATGACTGGGGTAGCCATTAACATCACAGAGCGAAAACAGGCGGAAATTGCCGCTCAAATAGCGCTCCAGCGAGAACAGGAAGCCCGCACTCAGGCGGAAAGCACGACTCAGGATTTGCTGGAGTCCCAATCTCGCTATCACCAAACTCAGGGAGTGTTAGACAAACAACGGCTTTTGCTGGAAACGATCTTGAAGCAAGCCGCCAGTGCTGTGATTGTCAGCGATGCTCAAGGACGGTTGACGTTTACGAATGCCGCTGCGCGAAGGTTAGCCCATCAAGACCCAGACAACTCAACGATGAATCTGAACTTGCTGGATTGGGGCGATGCCTACGATACGGATGGCAGACTGGTTCCGGTTGAAGACTATGCGATGAACAGGGCGTTGAAGGGGGAAGTCTGCAATGCGGTTCAGTCCCGGTTAGTACATGGAGATGGCAGTTACCACGATATTTTAATTAGCGCTGCCCCCCTAAAGCAAAATGGGGAAATTATTGGCGCGGTGGGTACGTTTATTGACATCACCGATCGCACTCAGGCAGAAGAAGCCCTGCGCCAGAGTGAAGAACGGCTGCGGGTCGCCCTGAAAAATTTGCCGATCGCTGTGTTTAACCAGGATCTCGATCTTCACTACACCTGGATTTACCACCCCAGCTTTGAATATCAGGTAGGCGAAGTCATTGGAAAACGAGATGAAGACTTGACTGAAGCAGAAGATGCGGCAGTCTTGACTCGGATTAAACAGCGAGTTTTGAAAACCGGGACGGGGGCACGGGAAGAAACGAAGCTAACGGTCAATGGATGCAGTTATTACTATGATCTGACGGTTGAACCCTTACGCAATGATCACCACGAGATTGTGGGACTGACGGGAGCCGCGATTGATATTTCCGATCGCAAGCAGGTAGAGCAGGAAAAGGAACAACTCTTGCAACGGGAACGGGCCGCCCGGGAGGACGCAGAACGAGCCAATCGGATTAAGGATGAGTTTTTAGCAGTGCTTTCCCATGAGTTGCGTTCGCCCTTAAATCCGATTTTAGGGTGGTCCCAACTATTGCGGACTCGTCAATTCAACTTTGATAAAACTCAGAAAGCCTTGGAAACCATTGAGCGCAATGCTCGATTGCAATCCCAACTCATTGAAGACTTACTGGATGTCTCTCGCATCCTGCGGGGAAAACTGCAACTCAACGTCACAACGGTTAACCTGGCAACCACGATCGAACTGGCCCTGGAAACGGTACGGCTGGCGGCAGAAGCGAAATCGATCCAGATCAAATCTGAAGTCATCGATTCCACTCCCCCTGATTCCCCGTTCCCCGCGACGCAATCCCTCGGCTTTCCCATCCTGGGAGATGCAGCCCGCTTGCAACAGGTCGTCTGGAATCTCCTGTCCAATGCAGTCAAGTTCACACCGATCGGGGGGCAGGTGGAAGTCGTGTTGCAACGGGTGGGTGTGCAAGCTCAAATTATCGTGCAGGATACAGGTCGGGGAATTAAGCCTGAGTTTCTGCCCTATGTGTTTGATTACTTCAGACAGGCGGATTCCACCACCACCCGGCAGTTTGGTGGGTTAGGGTTGGGGTTAGCGATCGTCCGTCACATAGTAGAATTGCATGGCGGCACGGTACAGGCCGAAAGCCCCGGAGAAGATTTAGGTTCAACGTTTACGGTGCAATTCCCCCTGAAACTCATACCTACCCCGCCCCTGCCTGACTCTCAACCCACTCCTGAAACATCTGGATTAGAGGGAATTTGCATTTTGGTGGTGGATGATGAGGCTGATATGCGGGAGCTAACGGCCCTAGTATTAGAGGAGTGTGGGGCGATCGTTCAGTTAGTGGATTCCGGGATAGAGGCGCTTGCTGCCCTGGATCACTCCTTACCCAATCTTCCCAATATTATTGTGTGTGACATTGGCATGCCCCAGATGGATGGTTACATGCTGATCCAACAAATTCGAAGTCGTCCCCCCGAAGCAGGGGGGAATATTCCGGCGATCGCCTTGACGGCCTATGCGGGGGAGTTCAACCGCCAACGGGCACTTAATGCTGGCTTTCAACGGCACTTATCTAAACCTGTAGATACTCGTGAGTTAGTTGCAACACTGCTTTCCCTACTACAACAATCTTCAGAGGAATCATAGAAAATACTGGAAAGACTTCACGGATATACGAGGGTTGAGCGAAGTCGAAGCCCGGATTCTAAACTGTACTCTCTTTGATTGCCAAGTTGATCAATGATATCTGAGTGGAGCATTCCCCTGGTGATTGCGATGGGTGCGATTCCGGGGGCGATCGTTCGTTACGCATTGACGGAATGGATGAAAGCCAAATTTGGCGATCGGTTTCCCTATGGAACCTTTGTAATCAACTTGACTGGGTGTTTTCTAGCAGGATTGTGCTTCATCCTGTTGACCCGCTTCCCCCAATACCCAAAGGAACTGGACTTGCTCATTAGAATTGGGTTTCTAGGTTCCTACACCACCTTTTCCACCTACGGCTACGATACCCTGACGCTTTCTCGAAAAAATAATAGGATGGCAGGGGTGTATTGGGCAGGTAGCGCGATTTTAGGGTTCCTTGCGGTTTATCTGGGGATTGGGGTTGCAATGCTCTGGATCTGATACTGTGTTTCCATCTGCATCCTTGTGCGTCCCTTGAACATCCTACCCGTCTCCCGCTTCCTCTCCCTGGCCCATGCCTAAACCCCCTCTATCCACTGAGTTTGTTCTGGCGATCGCTCTGGGTGCTGTTCCAGGGGCAATCAGCCGCTATTACATCGGTCAATTCATAAAGGAAACGTGGGGGGAATCGTTCGGGTACTACGGGACGTTCTTGGTCAACATCACAGGATGTCTCCTCATTGCCTACATCCTGACCCTGGCAGCAGAAAGCCTGCGTCCTCCCTCGCCCCGACTCCGGGTGCTACTCACAACCGGGTTTTGTGGTGCTTATACCACTTTCTCCGCCTATGGATTGGAAACTCAGCAGTTACTTGAACAGGGGAATTCGATCGCCCTTCTCTATGGCGCAGGTAGCCCAATTCTGGGAATGGTGGCAATTCAGGGGGGAGTGTGGTTGGCCCGTGCTAGTAAACACCTGATAGGACATGACTCGTGACCCAAAGCGGGATTTCCCTTTATTGAGTTCTAGTTTGTATAGACGATCGCGAAGGTGTACCCTGATCTAATATGTGATCCCGCCCATTTTATAGCAAGAGGCAGAAGGCAGAGGGCAGAGGGCAGAAGGAAAATGCTCACGCCCCGGTCGTTTTAACCTGTCCTAACCTAACGGTACTGCTATACAGGAATTCGTCGCGGTAGCTTGCTGATCCATCTCTCCTGCCTTTATGGAAGCTTCTTTCGAGCTTACCCTTCAAATTGTCATCACGGTCATTGCCGGGATCAGCGCTCAGGTTCTCGCCGAATCCCTGAAAGTGCCCAGCATTGTCTTCTTGTTGTTGTTTGGTATTCTTCTGGGTTCTGATGGGTTTGATATTCTCCATCCCAACCTTTTAGGAAGCGGGTTAGAGGTCATTGTGGCTCTGTCCGTAGCCGTGATTCTCTTTGAAGGGGGTCTCAATTTAGAGTTGCGGGATCTGGGGCGGGTGTCTGGAAGTCTACGTAATTTGGTGACGATCGGCACCCTGATCACCCTAATTGGAGGCGGGATCGCGGCCCACTGGTTGAGCGAGTTTCCCTGGACGATCGCCTTTCTGTATGCGTCCCTAGTGGTAGTGACGGGACCAACGGTAATTAGTCCACTGCTTCGTCAGGTCTCGGTCGATCGCCGGATTGCCACCCTGTTAGAGGGGGAAGGGGTGCTGATCGATCCCGTGGGAGCGATTCTCGCAGTGGTGGTCCTGAATATCATCCTAAATGGTGCTCCGGATATGCTGACGGTGGCCAGTGGGTTGGGGTTACGGCTGGGCATTGGTACGGCGATCGGGGCAGCGGGGGGCTGGTTGTTGGGGCTAGTGCTTAGATACGCCACATTTTTATCGGAAGAATTAAAGAATTTGGTGGTGCTGGCAGGATTATGGGGCTTGTTCGGGCTGGCCCAGGCAATTCGGAGCGAAGCGGGATTGATGACAACGGTGGTGGCAGGATTGGTGTTAGGGGCAGAATCTATGCCAGAACAACGGTTGCTCAGACGCTTTAAGGGACAGCTTACGATTCTGGCGGTTTCCGTGCTGTTTGTTCTGCTATCCGCCGATCTTTCCCTGGCGAGTATTACGGCTTTGGGCTGGGGCGGGTTGGCAACCGTTCTGTTTCTGATGTTTGTAGTGCGCCCGATCAATGTCTGGGTCTGCACCTGGAACAGTGGCATGA
>JANRKG010000063.1:0-5880 GCA_033763635.1 Leptolyngbyaceae cyanobacterium bins.59 | reverse complement strand
CTTCCCATGCGGCCCCTCCCATCTCTACGTTATTGGTGGATGACTGCTTTGCCTTCTGTAAAGGATTAAGAAGTTTACTTGATTTTTACAGCACTACCAGTCCAGTGCAGTTTCAAGTGATTGGACAAGCGGCTTCCATTGACCAGGCGATCAAGCTAGCGCTGCAACAGCCCCCCATGTTGATCCTACTGGATATGGATCTGGGACAAAAAACGGGGATTGAAGTGTTGCAAGGTTTAAAGGCCCAGACCAAAACAACACGGGTACTCGTTTTATCCGCCCATCAAGAAGGGGAATGGATCTTTCAAGCCATGCAAGCAGGGGCACGGGGGTATTTGTTGAAACAAAACATTGCATCCCAGTTGCTCGAAGCGGTACAAATTGTGATGCAAAACCAAATTTATTTGCCCCCAGAAGTAGCCACCCAGTTTTTCCAATTGTTCCATTTTTCATCGGGGCGATCGATGGCGGGCAAGCAAACCATTCACCTCACAGAGCGGGAACGGGAAGTGTTGTACTGGCTCGTGCAGGGGGTCTCGAATGAGATTATTGCCAACCAACTCAATATTACGGTCGGTACGGTCAAAGCCTATTTAACAACAATTTTTGAAAAGATGAACGTGTCGAGCCGGACGCAGGCCGCTCTCCAGGCATTGAAATTAGGGTTAGTTTCTACGTAAATTCAATCAACCATTTATTTTTGATTCTTGCATTTTTAAGGAACCCTTGATTTCATGAGTAACTACCTTGCAGTTGCAACCGTCACTGCAACCCTTCAGAGAACCCTCCAAGCAGCCGTACAAACTGATATTGAAGGGGCACGAATTACTACAGTGCGGCCCAGTGAAATTGGCAATGGCACACCGGAAACAGGGGTCAATCTGTTTCTCTACCAGGTGATTACGAACCCTGCCTTAAACAACATGGATGCCACCCCCCTGAGATCCCGTGGGATGCCCACAAAGCGACAGGCGGCCCTGGATCTGTACTATATGTTCAGCTTCTATGGGAACGAAACCGAGCTAGAACCCCAGCGGTTACTGGGGAGTGTAATACGGACCTTAAATGATAAACGGGTGATTGACCAGAGCATGATTCGCGCTGCCTGTCGAGATTCAACCCTCTCGTTTTTACAGGATTCGGACCTGGCGGATCAGGTGCAGCAAATTAGTGTCATTCCTATCGATCTCAATCTAGAAGATTTGTCGAAGGCCTGGTCTGTGTTTTTTCAAACCCCTTACCTGCTCTCAGTTGCCTATAAAGTGTTGGTGGTGCTGGTGGAAGGGGATGACTCTCCGGTACGAGGTCTACCCATTCGCGAACGACAAACCAGCGGGCTGGCCCCCTTCTTCAACCAACCTCAAATTACCCAGGTGGCGGCGCAGGGGGGCGTTGGGGAAGGAATTCGGGCTGACAGTGTGCTGGTCATCACGGGAACCCAATTAAAGGGAGATTGGGGAACCCAGGTACGAATCTGTGGCGTGGATGTCACCCCCACGGAAGTAAGTTCGACCCAAATTGTTCTGCCCTTAGCCCTCATCCCCCCAACCGCCCTGCGGGCCGGGGTACAGAGTTTACAGGTGATCCATCCTTCCCAAAACGCTTCCTATGGCAGAGGAAAAGAATCCAATGCAATTCCCTTTGTTCTGAGACTTCAGATCCTTGTCCTGGAAGTTTCCCAGATTTCCGAAGAAGATGAGATGCGATCGGGCCTGTTAACGCTACGCACGAATTTAACGATCGGGGCCAAGCAACGGGTCGTCGTGGTTCTCAACGAATGGCAAACCACTCAACCCGCCTCCTACCTCTTTGATGCCGTGCCTCGCTCCATCGATAGCCCGATCGTTCCCATTCCCTTAAAGGAAGTCAAGCCAGGAGAATATCTGGTGCGCCTCATGGTAGACGGAGCCGAGAGCCAATTACAGGTAGACAACAACCCCGACAGTCCTACCTATGAATGGTACGTCGGCCCCCGCATCACCATTCCCCGATAGCGCGTCAACTTCGCGTCTTCACAACGGGGGGAATTCGCTGTAACTTCAGGGGAAAACAATTTCGATGAACCCAACCACCGTTTCCCAACCCACCCGATCGTGGGCTGAACTGAACCATCAATACCTGATGGCCTCGATCGCCCAAATCGTCTCCCTGCTGCAATCCGAGGCGAGTCCTCCCCCTCCACCGGACCCCCTCAATCCCCCGGCAGCGATCGATCAACTCTGCTATCTCTTTGGGTTAACTGCTTTTGAGCGGGCGATCGTGTTGCTCTGTGCAGGAATGGAATTGCACAGTGGCCTAAGCCCCCTGATTTCCAACCTGCTGAAAGATTCCCAGCGGGCTTACCCGACCTTTAACCTGGCCCTCAGCTACCTGCCCCAGGGCCATTGGAGCGCCATTACTCCCGAATCTCCCCTACGCCGTTGGTCGCTTATCGAACTGGGAGGCTCTCCCACCCTCACCTACAGCCCGCTGCGAATTAACGAACGCATTCTTCATTTTTTGCTGGGAGATACCCAATTAGATCCTCAGTTGCTCGGCATTGTCACCTCCCTGGCCCGTCCAACGGCCCACATACTTCCCCCGTCCTATCAACAACAGGTGGAAGAAATTCAGGGAATTCTCCAAAACACTGAGTCTCCTCCGATTATTCAACTCTGTGGGTACGAGAATGCCAGCAAACGCACGATCGCGTTGGCAGTTTGTCAGCAATTGGGCTATGGATTGCTGAGTTTGAATGCCGATATTCTTCCCAGTGACTTTGAAAAACTAAATCTGGTTCGTACTTTGTGGGAACGGGAAGCCATTCTCACCGGAAGCTTACTCTTACTGGATTGTGATAGTTTGCAAGAAACGGGGGAAAATAGTAACCCGTCCCATCAGCAAAGTAGTACCATCGCCTACCTGATTGAAAATTGTCAGCGGCCCCTGTTCATCCTGAGTCGCGATCGTCGTTCCACTCGGCAGCGATCGGTCATGACCTTTGAAGTAACTCAACCAACGACGATCGAGCAACGCCATCTCTGGAGGCAAACCCTGGAAGCAACAACGACCCTGGAACCCACGGAGATTGAGAGGCAGGTGACTAAATTAGTCAGCCACTTTAACCTGTCTCACCTGGCGATCCAGACGATCAGCACCCAGGTTTTTGCTCAGGGAACCGGAAAAATCGCCGATCGCCTCTGGACTACCTGCCTGAGTTATGCCCGACCCCGTTTAGAAGAACTCACCCAACCGATCCGCAGTCAGGCCGTGTGGGAAGATCTGGTTTTACCGGAAAAGGAAAAACAAACGCTGCAAACGCTAGCGGCTCAGGTGCGGCAACGGTCTACGGTTTACGAACAATGGGGGTTTGCCCGTCAGGGAGAGCGGGGCTTGGGCATTAGTGCCCTTTTTGCGGGAGCCAGCGGCACGGGAAAAACCCTGGCAGCAGAAGTTTTAGCCAATGCGTTACATCTGGACTTGTATCGCATTGACCTGAGTTCTGTCGTGAGCAAGTACATCGGGGAAACGGAAAAAAATCTGCGCCGCATCTTTGATGCCGCCGAGTTGGGCGGTGCGATTCTGCTCTTTGATGAAGCCGATGCCCTCTTTGGGAAACGTAGTGAAGTAAAAGATTCCCACGATCGCTATGCCAATATGGAAGTCGCCTATCTTCTGCAACGCATGGAAGCGTATCGGGGGCTTGCTATTCTGACCACCAACCTTAAAGCTTCGCTGGATCAGGCTTTTCTGCGACGGTTGCGCTTTGTGGTGCAGTTTCCTTTCCCGGATGCCACCCAACGGGCCGAAATCTGGCAGCGGGTTTTCCCGAAGGAAACGCCCACCGAGAATTTGTCTTACCAGAAACTTGCGAAACTCAATGTCGCGGGCGGTAATATCCGCAACATTGCCCTGAATGCGGCGTTTCTGGCGGCGGATGCGGGAGTGCCGATTCAGATGCCCCATTTGTTACAGGCGGCGCAGAGTGAGTACATTAAGCTAGAGCGCCCGATGACGGAAGCCGAAATTAAGGGCTGGGATGTGGTTTAGCACCTTGCTTTTCAGGGAGAGAGACGAATCTTCTTCAGAAGGAATGCGGTTGAAATTTTGACAACTGCTTTTGGGTGCAAACACTTAGATAAGCAATTCGCTCTATCTATCAAGGGTTTCGGCGATTTTTCCCCTGAGAATTCCGTTTCTCAGTTGTGTCTTCTCAGGGCAGGCTAGGTCACTTTAGACCGCAGCCTGTAATCACTATGATTTAAAACCCATTAGGGGAATGGGATGAATGATCAGTACTACGCCCCATCGTCAATCTGTCAAATGCGGCCAAAATCTTCTCCTTGAAGGCAGGGGTGTAACCCACAAAATAGGATTTCCAGTTATTGACGCTGGGAGAGCCAACCTAATATACGATACTTTTCTTCATGAATTTTATTTACTTTTCAGGACGGCGTTCATCTCTTGATTAAATATTTCTTGTTCGCAAAAAACAAAACAAAACTCAATAGAGGAAAGGTTCTTACTTTGTTAAATCATAAATTTTACATAAACTATATTGCTTAACTGTATCTTTTTCAGTTATTACTAAATATGTCTTAAATAATTTTTTTAGATTGTTAGTTGAAATACATGCAAGTTCAAACTGGAGAATTGCTAATTTCTAAGAGTGGTCATTATTACTGCGTTGTTGACTGCGCTGATCAAGTTGTATCGCTCCGACGACTTGATGGATACACGTTGTTTTCTTGTAAGCGTTCTTTTCTCGACTCCTCATTTGACCTCGCAACAGCTATTACACTGCCAGAGTGCGGCAACAGCTATCCTGCACTCTAAAAATTTAGTCCGGTTGAGTCTCAGGCAGCGAAAATTTTGCTTCGGTTGCGTTCAGTAAACCGATTCTCCTACTTTGAAACTGATATGCCCCTGTATTTCCTACCCTGTATTTCGTGTTGATTGATTCTAGAGTTGTAGACAAAAAGATAAGTAGACAAAAAGATAAGTAGACAAAAAGCACAAACTTCATAGTGCATTTATACTAAAATTACCGATATCGCTCCTTCATTGCCTGCTGGTACAGACTGATACGTTCTTCCGCAGGGAGACGATCGTACATCTCCTGACTAATTCCTCGCTTGAGGAGCCATCGCTGGAACTCGTTGCTGGGCAAGAGATTGGGCTTAATGGGGTTTGGGTAAGATAGGTCTTCGTCAGTCATAGGCCACCGATTTTGGGGTCAGGAGGTTTATCATGCGAGGAAGGTCTTTATTTCGTCATCCGGCAAGATGCTATTCCGTCGATCGCTGATTCACTGGATTGCTCAGAGGAAACCAGAGGGGATATTTCAGGAAAATTTTCTGGTGCGTGCCCTTTCTTATATTAAGGGTGCCCATTTTTTCCCACCCCTATTCGCCCTTGTGTTGGCAGTTATTCTGGGGGGATGCAGTCCTGCCCAATTTAAAACCGCCGCAAATCAGGTGCCGCAAATTGTTGTGAGTTCCCTATCCGATCCCAAAACCTTTAACTTACCCCTCAGCCAGGAATCAACGATTATTTTTTCCCTGATTTATGAGGGATTGGTAACGGAAAACGGGGTTACGGGGGCGATCGAACCAGGAATCGCCGAATCCTGGGAAGTGACGAATAATGACCTGCGCTATGTCTTTAAGCTGCGGGAAGGGTTGAAGTGGTCTGATGGAGAACCGTTAACGGCGGAAGATGTAGACTTCACCTACAACAAAATTTTCTTCAACGAAGAAATTCCCACTGATTATCGAGATGTGTTGCGGATTGGGGAAGAGGGGAAACTGCCCCAGGTCCGGGCACTCGACGATCGCCGTATCGAGTTCGTGTTACCAGAACCCTTTGCCCCATTTCTGACAGCAGTGGGGACTGTGTTAC
>JANRKG010000062.1:0-10330 GCA_033763635.1 Leptolyngbyaceae cyanobacterium bins.59 | reverse complement strand
GGAATGGTATGTTCTGCCCGATCGACTTGCTTGAGGATGCGAACCCAGCGTTTAATCAGACGATCGCTCGCTTCAAAATTATTAGGTTTGTAATCCAGGTAAAGGCGATCGTTCTGAACTCGCACCCGATTCGCAGCCTCTGGGAGGTCTTCTGTTTGGAGCCACCAACCGACGGTTCGATCCGCAATGGTTTTCAGTTCGGCCCCCGGTCGCAATCTCAGGAATGGGGCGAGAATAGCGGGTGCTTCCGCAGGTAGCATATCTGCCAGGACGTTTCCTGTATTTTGTATCAACCCCATTGGATAGGGAAAATCTGGTTCTCCCCAATAAAAGTCACTAATGCAAATCGTTTTCTGATAGACCGATAGATTCGGGGTTGTACTGAGTTGGACCAGAGCCGTGCAAATATGTTTCATGAGATTGCGTCCCACTTGGTCAGAGCGGTTTGCTAACCCAGTGGGATGGCGATCGTTGGCAGAACGGAGCAATAAAGCAGCAGAATTAATTGCACCGCAAGCAACTACCACAATGTCACCCCTGAAGAATTGCACATCCCCGTTAACTTCCGCTTTGACTTGCGTAATCTCTCGTCCCGATGGACTGGTATAGAGGCATGTGACCTTTGCTTCCGTTAGAAGCGTTACGTTTGCATTGCATCGAATGGGTTGAATACAATTTACCTCCGCATCGGCTTTTCCCTGGGTCAGGCAGGGAAATCCATCACAGGTATTACAACGGATACAGTGACCGAGCGTTTTATCTACTTCATTCAATTTCAAGCCCAGAGGCAAATGAAAGGGATGTAGCCCAAGGGTTGTGAAAGCATTGGCAAGTTGCTGCATCCGAGGTTCATGGCGGACAGCAGGATAGGGATAGGGCAGACGATGATGAGGTTCCGTTGGGTCCATCCCAACCTGACCATGCACGTCATAGAGTTGTTCAGCCTGGAGATAGTAGGGTGCAAAATCATCGTATTTCAGTGCCCATTCTGGCGAGATTCCATCTTTGTGTTGGACTTGCTGAAAGTCTCGTTCTCGCATTCGTAACAGAGCTGCTCCATAGACCTTTGTGTTTCCGCCAACCCAATAATTCGTACTTGGACGGAAGGCTCGATCGTTGACATCAAACCATTGTTCCTGGGTGTGATACCGCTCATGTTGATAGACTTCTAGAGCGCTCCAGTTCTCCTTTTCTCTGGGTAGAAAGGAACCCCGTTCCAAAATCAAAATCTTTTTGTCACTGGGCGCAAGGTGATGCGCTAAGGTTCCTCCCCCCGCACCTGTACCAATGATGATGACATCATAGTGAGAATGGGTGGTCATGAGTAACGTCCTTTCCTTGGTAGGGGATCACTAAGATCAAATCCTTTGGGATGGCTGTAGTTACAGCGGAAAATACAGCGTTTATTGTTTTGGTGATGGAGTTTGGCACATCGAACTGCCTCCTGTCCCTGCAAGCGAACATAGACTTCAGATGCAAACAACATTCCTAATAGCGGTGCCGTAAAGTAAACCCAAATAGCAGTCCAGTTTTGGGCTGGAATTGCAGACGCTAATGTGCGAGCAGGATTCATACTCATTCCCGATAGGGGAGCTTCCAGGGTGATATAGAGGGTGATGAGAATTCCTGCAAATAGCCCGGTAAACCGTGCCAGTTTAGAAATATTTGAAACCAGGAGAATCATCATCATGATTCCAAAGGAGATCATGAATTCTGCGAAAAATGCAATAACAACCCCCGGCCCTCCAGGAACGGTGACAATGTAGTTCACGCTGGGATGAACGATCGCATCTCCTAAAAGGTTTACGGCTAATACCATCCCCAATAAACCACCGACAAATTGCGCCGCAATATAAAAGAAGGCATCTATCGGTTTTACCTTCCCTAATCGAAAGAAAGTCAGGGTGACGACTGGATTGATGTGTGCACCAGATTGTTTTCCCCAGGGGGAATAGATGATTGAAATCACGGTCAATCCCATTCCTATCCCAATGAGAAAACGACGTAACAGGGGGTCAGGAATTGCCTGATGAATGGGTGAAGCGGGATGCTCGAAGATCGCTGTCACCAAACTTGCAGCAATCATTAAAAGACCTAAACCCGTAGCTTCTATCAAATATTCAGGATAGTGATGACGTAGAGCATTCATCGTGAAGCTTCCACTCTGCCAGATTAGGATTACGGAGCAGTGACGCTTGCTGGGTAAAGTCACTCCATCGGCAGACCAGAAATCACTGTAGTACACCGCATACTGCCGTCTGATCCGCAGGTTGGGCACAACAAATAAGGAGATTTCCAGAAAAGAGGTTCCCAGTGGGGTGCCCTTCGACTCTGCCCAGGGCACACCTTCGGCCCTGCTCAGGGCGCGGGTGCTGGTTGAGCGCAGCCGAAACCAGCAGGGAGATTGTTTTTCAGAAATCTCCTAAGGTTTCATGATTTGCTGAGTGAGTTGTACCTTCTCGTAATATATTTTTTCTCCACCATTTACAAAATGGCACGACTCAACTCACTGATGGAGAATTCCAATGGATATCACCGATGCAACGAAGGGAATGGAAAACCATTCCCTTTGATTTTTGGTACTGAAGTAATTTAACAACTCACAATTGAAAACGGCATGGGGTTGGGTTAGTTATTTTCGTGTAAGGAGTTCAGTTCAAACTCAACAGCCTCCAGATATCCTTCATCTTTCAACGCCGACTCAGGCAAACGGTTCATTTTGACTGCTGCTTTCACTAAATCCTTTGCACCCACTCGTCTGCTAGCGTGGGCTTCACCCAACCTGGCATACTTGGGAATTCCTTCACTTTCCAAAAACCCCTGGTATGCGAGAAATACAAGGTTGAAGGGGCTAACGGACATCCGAATTGCAGTTACCATTGTCATCGGAATTTTAGCGCCCGATCGAGGAGAATAGATAGATTGGGCTGTGAAGGTGTCTGGGGTAGTCGATAACTCTGCCTGGGCAATGGTCATTGAGGTGTGAGCTTGTGTTCTAGGAGCATACAAAGATTGAGCTAAAAATGTGTCTGTTCGGTTGGAAAGTACCGTTTCAGGTGATTCAGCCTTGACGATCGGAGCTGCAACCACAGACATCATCAGAACAGACAGCGTACCAAGAACGAGGCGTTTCATAACCATCTCCTGTAAATTAGATTGTCCTTTCATGGTTAATAGAATGCCTGAGGGATCTGAATCATCTGTGAACCGATTCTAAGAGGAGTATTAGAAAACTACGAGAAGACTGAGAAATAGGTAGGTAGAAGATAAATGTTTATAGCTGTTGTCAGTTGGGTGCAACTCAGATTGGTCAAGCGTCATTGGTCAAGCGTCATTGGTCAAGCGTTATCGGTCAATCATATTTACAAGTGACGTATGACCAAATATCCGGTTGTGCTTCAGAAAAGTGTGGAGTAGGAAACTAGATCATCCATTGGTGCGCTCCACTCTCTGCTTCCTTGTTGCACGACCCAGAACCTCTTGATCTGCTTCAAGTAGCATATCTTCATGATTGCGTTGCTTCACTGATCTATGTTAAAGCGGAATTTCAAGCTTTCATGTAACCTTGAATATATATAATCTCAATTTTCATAAAATATTTTCATAAAAATATTTTATGAAAATATAATTATTATCAGTTGTTTATCACTCATCCTAAATGAATAAACCCAAAAACTCTTTTACGATTAATCAACTGCTTTAAAAGCAAAAAATATTGTGACTTTATGAGAATTTTACTCATTGAAGATGATCCACTCCTCACCCAAATCATTGTCAATAATTTGACCTCTCAGCATTATGCTGTTGATGTTGCTGAGGATGGCGTGATGGGGTTTGAGTACGCCGAATCGGCGACCTATGACCTGATCGTGATGGATGTAAATCTACCCAGGCTTGATGGAATTCGGTTATGCCAAAAGTTGCGGCAGAACCGCTACACGGGATCTATTTTGTTACTGACTGCCAGGGGAAACAGTTCAGATAAGGTGATGGGTCTCGATGCGGGAGCCGATGATTATGTAGTAAAGCCCTGTAGCGTTGAGGAATTAAGTGCCCGAATTCGCGCCCTGTTGCGACGGCAAAGTGGTTCTGGAAATCCCGTATTGGAGTGGGGGGATTTACAATTAGACCCAGTGACCTGTCAGGTTTCCTTTCAGGGACAACCCCTGACCCTCTCTCCCAAAGAGTATGGACTACTGGAATTATTTTTGCGCCATCCTGAACGAATTTTTAGCAGTTCTATCATCCTGGAACACCTGTGGGGATTTGAAGAAGCTCCAGGTGAAGAAACGGTGAGGAGCCACATCAAACGGTTGCGGCGTAAGCTGAAATCCGTTGGGATAGATGATATTATCGACACAATTTATGGAATGGGTTATCGTCTCAAGTCCTGTGAACTTTCCCAAAAGACACCGGATGCTTCCCCGTCTCCTGAGGCTTTAGAGGAGGAAGCGAGGGCAGCAGCGATCGCCATCTGGGAGCAATTCAAACCGACGATTCTGGAACGGTTAAAAGCACTGGACCAGGCCGTAGTCGCTCTGCAATCCGGTGTTCTGCCCTCCCAATTGCACCAGGCGGCGATCGAGGCGGCCCACAAACTGGCGGGTTCCCTTGCCATGTTTGGCTTTCCAGAAGGATCGCGCCTGGGGCGGGAGATTGAAGATTGGTTATCCCAGTCCCAAAATAATCCTCAGCAACAGCGGGATCATGCCCAATTGCGATCGTGGGTTGCTGCCTTACACCAGACTTTGGAGCAAACGCCCCAGGCAGAAGAACGAAGAATTCCTGTGTCCACGGTGCCCTCTTCCCAGAATCAGGAAAGGTCTTTTCTGGTGCTGGTGGTTGATGATGATCTGGGGTTGATCGAACAATTGAAGCAGGAGGGGGTTGCGAGAGGTATTCAGGTAGAAGCGGCGACCGACCCCCAACAAGCCAGGGAACAGATTGAACAACAGGTGCCTAATCTGGTGTTATTGGATTTAGCCCTACCCCACACGGCCCAGCAGGGGTTAGCGTTTTTGGAAGAGTTGGCGATGTACTCTCCCAACTTGCCTGTGATTGTGTTCTCAATGCATGATCAAATGAGCGATCGGCGGGCAGTGATTCAACGGGGCAATTATCAATTCATTTCTAAAACGGCCCCTCTGGATCAGGTATGGAGCATGATTCAAGAAACATTGCACCTGACTCCCCTGGTGGAAATCAGGGTGCTGGCGGTGGATGATGATCCCCTCATTTTGAGTAGCCTACAACAGATGTTGCCGCGCTGGGGGATTCAACTCCTGACCTTGAATCAGCCTCAGAACCTTTGGAAAACCCTGGAATCCATCACGCCCGATCTGGTGATTCTTGATTTACAAATGCCAGAAATTAACGGTCTGGAATTGTGTCGCATCGTGCGGAGTGATCCCATCTGGAGTAGCTTGCCCATTCTCTTTCTCACCAGTTGTCGCGAACCTGAGATTGTGACTGAGATCTACAGTGCTGGGGCAGATGACTATGTTGCAAAACCCTTCACAGAACCTGAAATTGTGACGCGCATTTTTAACCGTTTGGAACGCAATCGTCTGTTGCGGAATCTCGCAGAAAACGATTATCTGACCGGATTAGCCAATCGCCACCGCTCCACCCAGGAATTAAATCGCTACCTGAATCTCTGCCAGCGAAACCATCGGCCTTTTTGTCTGGCTCTCTTGGATTTGGATCACTTTAAACAGATGAATGATCAGTATGGTCATGAGATCGGCGATCGGATTTTGCAGCGGGTTGCAGGGATTTTGCGACAACAGTTTCGGGATGCGGATGTGGTGGCCCGTTGGGGAGGAGAAGAATTTCTGATTGGAATGTATGGCATCACGAAAAACAAAGCCAGGGAACGATTGCAAATGACCCTGGATCTGCTGTCGCAGGAATCTTTTACAGCCATTGCTCCCGAATCTCTGCACCTCACGTTTAGTGCGGGGATTGTGGAAGCGTCGAGCGATCGGTTGGAACTCCAGGCCCTTTATCGGGCAGCGGATGCCGCCCTGTATCAGGCCAAAGCGGCTGGACGAAACCAAATTGTGATTGGTTAACCATTGCTGCGATGATAGAGAATTAACCTTAGCCATCAGTAATACCGTTGTCTTATGAATACCCGATGCATCCTTGTGATTGATGATGAGGCAGACATCCGCGAGATTACCCGCATGAGTTTGAAGTTAACGAAGCGCTGGGAAGTTCTACAGGCCGCTTCTGGGCAGGAGGGGATTTCGATCGCAGAGACAAAACAACCGGATGCAATTCTGCTGGATCTTATGATGCCCCATATGGATGGAATCACAACCTTCAAATCTCTGAAGGCAAATCCTGCCACCTGTCATATTCCTGTTCTGCTGTTAACCGCAACCATTCGGGCTGCGACTCGGCAGCAATATTTAGAAGCGGGGATTACAGAGGTGTTGGTTAAACCGTTTGATCCCGGTTCTTTGGGCAATCAGATTGCGGATTCCCTGGCCTGGTCGTAACCTGCTCCCCCAGGTTTTGATGCTGGGGTGTGGATTTTTGCTTCGCTCAACCCATCGAAATGACTGCTGAGGGAACCACTCTACGGCATGTGGGGCAGCGAAAGGTAGACGATTGTTCCCTGACCCAGTTCGGATTCGATCCAAATTTGCCCTCCGTGATGCTCCACAATCTTTTTGCAGGTGGCTAGCCCAATTCCTGTACCGGGATACTTTTCATTCGAGTGAACCCTTTGGAACATTTCAAAGATACGATCGCGATCGATATCTGCAATTCCAATTCCGTTGTCTTGCACCATCAACACCCATTGATTTCCTTGCAGGGCAGCAGAGAGGGTGATTTTGGGATGTGTGTCAGGAGGAACAAATTTAATCGCATTGCTGATTAAATTTTGTAGCAGTTGAGTGAGTTGGGTTTCATTGGCAAGGATGGTGGGAAGGGCTTCACAGACAAATTGGACCTGCTTTTCTGCAATCGAACTCTGCAAATTATCCAAAACTTGCTGCAAAACAAGATTGCAGTCAACGGGTTGTAGTGCTTGGGACTGTTTGCCAACCTGCGCGTAGGTCAAAATATCTTGAATCAGGCGTTTCATGCGAGATCCTGCCTGTTCGATGCGAATTAAATAATCCCGATCGCATTCATCCAATTGAGTTTCATGCTTCATTAATAGAAGTTGAGCAAACCCCGTAATACTTTGGAGGGGCTGTTGTAAATCATGGGAAACCATATAAGCAAATTGTTCAAGTTCTCGATTCGATCGTTCGAGTTCTCGATTGGAGTGTTCTAGCACTTGATTTTGAATCAGAAGTTGCTCCTGTAAGTGCTGAATTTGCAACTGATGTTCAATCCGGGCTAACACTTCTGCGGCCTGAAAGGGTTTGGTGATGTAATCCACGCCACCCACCGCAAAAGCTTGTACCTTATCCGTCGCATCATCTAAGGCACTGATAAAAATGACTGGGATCGATCGGGTTTTTATATTTGCTTTGAGCAACCGACACACTTCATACCCGCTCATTTCAGGCATTTTAATGTCCAAAAGGATCAGTTCGGGAGGTTCTAACTGGGCAGAAGAAATGGCACGAGGTCCATTCAATGCTTTACGAACCTCAAACCCCCGACTCGTTAACATGGCTGACAAGACGCGCAGATTATCAGGCGTATCATCCACAATTAAAATCTCTCCTCTGGGCAGAGGGGTTGACGGGTCAATCATCTAAGAGACTTTCCTGGATTCGTGAATTTGAACCGCTTGACGGGTTACTTCTTCAATTCTGTCAAACTCAAAGTTGTAGGTCCACTCAGTTAACAGGCGAGCTAAACTGGCCTGGTGGGGGGGCAGATCTTGCACCAGATTTAAGATTTGCTCATCCGACCCCCGAAGGGCAGCCTGATGCAGACAAAGTAACCAATCGGTTGACAGGGTAGCCTGAAGGAAATCGTCGGTACATCCTTCCGTCAGGAGGTAGGGCAACTCAGACATCTGAAGTGCCTCCTGGGGCACTTCCTGGGGAATGGTGGAATGAACCGGAAGCTGCACCCGCACGATCGTCCCCTGATTGGAAGCGCTGGTTAATCGAATGTGCCCACCCATCAGTTGTACAAATTGATGGCTGAGTAATAACCCTAACCCCAAGCCCTGTTCAGACTTCCGCCCCGTTTCTGTCTGAGAAAAAGCCTGGAACAGGTTGTCTTGTTCCTCACTGGCAATCCCTGGGCCTGTATCCTCTACTTCAAAAATCAGGGTGCAGGGAATGGTGGGGGTGGGCTGGTGCCCTGAGATCGTTACTCTTAAAGAAATCCCGCCAGTGGTGGTAAATTTAAGCGCGTTCTCCAGCAAATGAATCAAAACCTGGTGTAACTTGCCCTCATCCACCCGGATATACCGGGGAACGTCAGGGGATTGGCAAAATTGAAAGTCTAATCCCCTCCCAAGGACCTTGGTTTGCCAGGTCTCTATCAGGGTCGTCAAGAATTGGTATAAATCTAGATTTCGTTCGTTGAGGGTCATTTGATGAAGTTCAGCACTGGTCAGGCTCAAAATATTATTAATGAGTTTGAGCAGATGATGACCATTCTGACTAATGGACTTTAAATAATTCTGATGATTTGTAGAGAGACTAGAGTCACTTCTTAAGATCTCAGAGAAGCCCAGAATGGCATTCAGAGGAGTTCGTAATTCATGGCTCACTTTCGATAAAAATCTGCTCTTCATGTAGCTTGCTGCTTCCGCTTCTTCTTTTGCATCTTGCAACACGGCTTCAATTAAGATCCGATTTTGGATTTCCTGACGTAAATGCTCTTCTGTTTTTTTGTGATTCTCAATTTCCTGCTTCAGGTGTTGATTCTGTTCCAGTAGTTTTTTTTGCAGCATTTGAATCGTCAATTGACTATTGATGCGTGCTAAAACTTCCTCAGCCTGAAATGGTTTAGTGATGTAATCCACCCCTCCTACCCGAAATGCTTCAATGATTTCTGTGACTTCCGTTAAAGCACTTAGAAAGATGACGGGAATCGATCGCGTCTCCGGGTTAGCCTTTAATTTCTGGCAAATCGTATACCCGTCCATCCCGGGCAAGCGAATATCTAACAGAATCAAATCGGGTCGTTGCGTCGCAATGCTCATAAAAGCCAGCGGTGCAGTGATCGCACACCGAACAGTATGCCCCTGTACCGCCAACGTTTCCGTCAACATTCGTAGGTTCGCGGGAGAATCATCCACGATCAGAATGTCACCTTGAGGTAAAGGATTTAGGTCAGCACCCATACCAAATCCAGGATAGAAGCCAGATGGAGACACAGCACCTTGGGTCTGTACAGATTCTGGGAGATCTGCAATCAATTGGGTCTGTACAGATTGGGAACATGAGAATTGCATCGTATTAAACTCATTGCACTGGAGATTGGGATACATCCAACAGTTGATCAAAGCAAAAATTACGGACCAGGGAAGTCAAGGTTTGAATCAATCGGGAGTGAGCGAGTGGAATTTGGCCAATTAAATGCAGCAACCGTTCATCTGATCCTAAGTGAGCAGCTTGATGAAATGCCTGAATCCAATCCTTGGGCATAATTGAAGATAAGCAAGATTTGACTTCATGGACGCTCAAAGGAGCTTCTTCCAAAAAGATTGCAGGAGATGGGCACGATCGCGCCACCTCCCGGTAGATAAACTGTACCCCTAAATGTTTGCTCATCTTACTTAAAAGCATTTCCTCTAGAACAGGTTTACGCACAAAGTCATTACAGCCCGCTGCCAGTACCTTGGTGCGTTCTTCCTCAAAAGCATTGGCCGTGAGGGCCAGGATCTTGGTAGGCGGACGGGTGGATGCTTTGATTCGTTCCATTGCCCGAATTCGTTGGGTCGCCTCACACCCATCCATCTCTGGCAACCGGATATCCATCCAGATGAGATGGGGATGCCAGTTCTGCCATTGCGCGATCGCCTCCTGCCCGTTATGGGCGGTCTGCACCTCAAACCCTAAGCCCTGCAATAAATTCTGCAACAGGTTCCGGCTTTCCAGATGATCTTCCACAACCAAAATTCGGTAGGTCGGTTGATTGGGGGCGATCCCAATCACCTGACGGGAGAAGCCTGGACTGGGCACTGCCTGAGGGGGAGCCAGAGCCACTTCCACCTCGAAGCGAACGATCGTTCCTTCCCCAACGAGACTTTGAATCTGAATATCGCCGCCCATCAATTGGGCAAAACATCGGCTGATCGGTAATCCCAACCCGGTGCCTTCAATCAGATGGTTGCGATGCTGGGATTGGACGAACGGCTCAAAAACCCGTTCTAATTCCTCAACTTCAATCCCGATCC
>JANRKG010000061.1:0-8994 GCA_033763635.1 Leptolyngbyaceae cyanobacterium bins.59 | reverse complement strand
CCTATCCAGTCTAATAAACTTAGCCACCCAACGGCTGGAATTAGTTGAGCGACTAATTGAGGATGAGACACAGCGACTTTGAGTAATGTTTCAGAAAGGGCTGAAAATTGGACGACATCCTGCAAAAAAGGTTTAAGAACTTTGTCCCCTGAACGAGCCAATTCTTGAAAAACGACTGACAACAGCTGATTCACCTGCTCTGGTTTAGCAGGTTGATCAACCCGGACACTCATGGCTTTCTGAAACAATCCTGTGACCGATAAGTTCGGTTGATAGGGTTGCAGCAGAGATAAATCTTTCCGGTTGAGAGCATCACTGCTTAAAGCTTCCTGGATACCCTCCGTTAGGCGCTTTAAGTGGCGCATCATCGCCCCAAAGCCACCAAAGCTTAATGGAGATTGAGCACCACTGCTATCCCCAAGATGTAAAATCCGGTCCCATGTGGAGGGGAGGGGGCTTTGGCGATAGGCTGGGAAGAAGCCAAACAGGGCACGTTGCCAGGAGAGATCTGCTAAATCGATGTCCTGGTATTGGGGCAAAAGTTGTAGATATTCTTCGTAGAGGAACTCTAAAGAGGGGCGATCGGGATGGAGATCGGCATAGGTGAAAAGATAGGTGGTGCGACCGTCACGGGCAGGAAATGCTTCCCAAAAATACTGGCATTGATGGCGAATATTTGTAAAGGAAACCATCAAATCCCCAGTGGAATTGGCAGGGTACCCCTGAGCACAACTGCCAACGACTAAACATACGCTATCAGGGGCTTGACCTGCACGGGCTTGACGGGCGATCGGCGAAAAATGGCCCATCACATCCAGCAGTAATCGAGCAGTCAGATTACTACCCTCTAACCGCACTCCATCCGGATGAACCGTTGCTCCCTGGAAAGCTGTTTTCTCGAAAAGGCATCCACCTCTTTGCAGGAAGGTTGTTTTCAGGATTGCTAGCAGAAATTCGGGATCTACCCCCGTGTTCAATACGTCCTTCACCCAAAATTCTGGGCCTCCGGTAAATGCCACCCGGACTGGATTAAATTCAGTGACAATGGCACGGTCTAATTCGGCTTCTGATAGCAGATCTAACTCCAGCAACACTGTCAGTTCGCGTCTGGAAATATTCCATTCTTGCTTACGGCCCTTTAAAACTCCCTGTTCCAGCAGGGCGACTTTCAAACCCTGAGAGACGAGACTGGTGGCAATCAAGATTCCCAGGGTTCCACCCGAGACCACCACATCCCAATCCACACAGCCAATCGCGTCTTGGCTACACTGAATCATCTGAGGAGTGGGGAGAGGGCCGGAACGAAGTTGGTGCCATCGTTCATCAAGTTGCCGCAAACTCGAAAGCACATCCCCAGGTAGGGTTGAAAGAACTTGCTGTGTGAGTGTCATGATTATTTTCTGGAGGCAACCTGAAACAATAAAACCCGATTTCCTACGAAACCGGGCTTTTACCATTCACCAGCTCCCTTTAGAGCTTGACTTCAATATCCACACCTGCGGGAAGGTCCAACTTCATCAACGCATCAATAGTTTTTGAGGAGGGTTGATAAATATCAATCAAACGATGGTGTGTCCTGGTCTCAAAGTGTTCACGAGAATCCTTATCAACGTGGGGCGATCGCAACACACAATAAATACGACGCTTGGTGGGTAGGGGAATGGGACCCACTGCCTTAGCTCCCGTCCGTCCCGCAGTCTCAACAATCTTGTCGCAGGACGTATCCAGGAGGCGACGATCAAATGCCTTCAACCGAATTCGAATCTTTTGCTGCTGTAAAGTTGCCATTTACCCTCTTAATTCCTGCCAAATATGCTCAATTTTTTTGTTGTCAAGGTTCTCAAATTGGTAGCACTACAACAAGTCTACCTACCCGTTCATCACTTGCGATGTTCAGACAATGAGCGAGGAAAAAGCACGATAGATGACTTTTCCTCGCTCACCAGTTTCCCTAGAGCCTACTTAATGATCTTGGAAACAACGCCAGAACCAATCGTCCGGCCTCCTTCCCGAATTGCAAAGCGCATTTGTTGCTCAATTGCGATCGGCTTAATGAGTTCCACCGTCATCTTAATGCGGTCCCCAGGCATCACCATTTCAGCAGTGCTGCCATCGTCAGCCGTGAAGGATGTGATAGTTCCCGTTACGTCTGTAGTCCGTACATAGAATTGGGGCTTGTAGCCAGAGAAGAACGGAGTCTTACGACCGCCTTCCTTTTCTTCCAGCACGTACACTTCTGCTTCGAACTGAGTGTGAGGAGTAATCGTACCGGGCTTCGCCAACACCATGCCCCGCTCGATATCGTCCTTCTTCAGACCCCGCAGCAGCAGACCCACGTTGTCCCCAGCCATCCCTTCATCCAGGGTCTTCTGGAACATTTCAACACCCGTCACTGTGGTTTCACGAGTGTCACGGATTCCGACTAAAGAAACCGTTTCGCCGATTCTCACCTTACCGCGCTCAATCCGGCCAGTTGCAACGGTTCCCCGACCAGAGATGGAGAACACGTCTTCAACAGCCATCAAGAAGGGCTTATCAATGTCCCGCTCAGGAGTGGGGATGTAGGCATCCACTTCATCCATCAGGGCATAGATCTTATCGACCCAGGGATCATCGCCTCGCTTCGTCTTGGGGCTAGCCGTCAGGGCTTCAACCGCTTTCAAAGCAGAACCCCGAACGATGGGGATATTGTCACCATCGAACTCATACTGGGATAGAAGTTCGCGAACTTCCAGTTCCACCAGTTCCACCAGTTCTTCTTCCCCTTCCATTTGGTCTTCCTTATTCAGGAAGACAACCAGGTTAGGTACGCCAACCTGACGAGCCAGCAGGATGTGTTCACGGGTTTGAGGCTCAGGACCGTCAGCCGCAGAAACCAGCAAAATGGCACCATCCATCTGAGCCGCACCTGTGATCATGTTCTTCACATAGTCAGCGTGGCCTGGACAGTCCACATGGGCATAGTGACGCTGCTCGGTTTGATACTCAACGTGAGCCGTGTTGATTGTAATCCCCCGTGCTCTTTCTTCAGGAGCAGCATCGATTTCGTCGTACTTTTTAGCCGCTGCGTTACCGATGGCTGCCAGCGTCATCGTAATGGCCGCCGTCAGGGTCGTTTTGCCATGATCAACGTGACCAATAGTACCAATGTTGACGTGGGGTTTATTCCGTTCAAACTTTGCGCGTGCCATGGATTGTCTATTCCTCTCGTTTTCTAACTATGCGTTCCCTTTATTCTTAGCAATGATTGTTTCAGCCACGTTGCGAGGCACCTCTTCGTAGTGGCTAAACTCCATTGTGAATATACCCCGACCTTGAGTCATAGACCGAACATCGGTAGCATATCCAAACATCTCAGCAAGGGGCACCTTGGCAGTCACCTTTGCAATTCCCTGCTCAGAACCTTGACCCTCGATCTGCCCTCTACGCGAGATGAGGTTGCCCATAATAGACCCCAGAAAATCTTCTGGAGCCTCTACCTCAACCTTCATCATCGGCTCTAGTAGGACAGGCGAAGCTTTCATTACACCATCTTTGATTGCCATTGAACCAGCAATCTTGAAGGCCATTTCTGAAGAATCCACCTCATGGTAAGACCCATCAACCAGTGTTACCTTCACGTCAATCACGGGGTAACCTGCCAAAATGCCAGATTCGCAAGCTTCCTTCATTCCTTGCTCCGCAGGGGAGATGTATTCCTTAGGAACCGTCCCACCTACAATCTTAGAAACAAATTCAAAGCCAGTCCCCGGTTCGTTAGGTGCAACTTCAATTACAACATGACCATACTGGCCCTTACCACCGCTTTGTCTGACAAATTTGCCTTCTGTTCTCACTGCCTTCCGGATTGTTTCCCGATAAGCAACCTGGGGTGCCCCCACATTTGCTTCCACCTTAAATTCGCGAAGCATCCGGTCAACCAGAATTTCTAAGTGAAGCTCACCCATCCCAGCAATGACCGTCTGGTTGGTTTCAGGGTCGGTGCTAACTCGAAAGGTCGGATCTTCTTCAGAGAGTGCTTTCAAGGCTTTGGACAGCTTTTCCATGTCCTGTTTAGTCTTAGGTTCTACTGCAACCGAGATAACAGGTTCAGGGATAAACAGCGACTCCAGAATAACAGGCTTGGCTTCATCACAAATCGTGTCTCCAGTCAGTGTGTCCGATAGCCCAGGGATTGCTCCTAGATCTCCAGCACGCAACTCGTCCACATCAATGCGCTCATCTGCCTTTAGAACGATCAGGCGTGAAACCCGTTCTTTCTTACCCTTGGTTGAATTGAGAACGTAGCTTCCCTTCTTCAGAACCCCTGAATACACACGAACAAACGTCAAACGACCCACAAACTTATCTGCCATGACCTTGAAGGCAAGGGCTGACATGGGAGAGTCATCATTTGCCGTGCGCTCTACAACAGTTCCATCGGAAAGCGTACCCTGAATCGGTGGAACATCAATGGGAGCCGGGAGGTAATCAATCACTGCATCCAACAGAAGTTGGACCCCCTTGTTTTTGAAGGCAGACCCACACAGCATGGGCACGATCGAACCACTAATCGTTCCCTTCCGAAGGCCCATCGCCAGTTCTTCGGTTGTGAGATCCTCTCCCTCGAGGTATTTCTCCGTTAAAGCATCATCAGTTTCAGCAACAGCCTCAATCAGCTTCAACCGGAACGCCTTTGCCTGTTCCTGAACCTCAGCAGGAATTTCAGTTTCCTCAATATCAGTTCCCAAGTCATTCGCATACCGGAAAGCCCGCATTCGAACTAAGTCCACAATTCCTTTAAAGGCATCTTCGCTACCAATCGGAATTTGAATCGGAACAGCATTTGCCCGTAGACGTTGGCGGACCTGATCATACACTTTGTAGAAGTTAGCTCCAGTCCGGTCCATCTTATTGACAAAAACAATCCGAGGAACGCTATAGCGATCGGCCTGTCGCCAAACCGTCTCCGATTGAGGCTGAACCCCTCCAACAGAGCAAAACACTGCAATCACACCATCCAAAACCCGCATGGATCGTTCCACTTCGATCGTGAAGTCTACGTGACCAGGAGTATCAATGATATTGATTTGGTGATCTTTCCAGCTTGTACTAATTGCAGCGGCTGTGATCGTAATGCCACGCTCCCGCTCCTGATCCATCCAGTCAGTGACTGCGGTGCCTTCATGCACCTCACCCATCTTGTGCACGACACCGGAATAGAACAGAATTCGTTCGGTTGTAGTAGTCTTGCCCGCATCAATATGCGCTGCAATTCCAATATTTCTCACTCTTTCAAGCGGGACAGTACGTGCCACAGCTACCTCCTTGATACCTGCCGCAGAGTTTAGAACTCTTCTGTTAAGATTTTATACTTTTAAGGGCTGACTGAGTAGCAATCTTCGGGGGATACCGCTGCCATCTTAGCAACTCAGCGGGTTGTCCATAACCATCGAATTAGTAGCGATAGTGGGCAAATGCCTTATTCGCTTCAGCCATCCGGTGGGTCTCTTCTCGCTTCCGAATTGCGCTTCCCGTTTCATTGGAAGCATCCATCAATTCATTCGCTAACTTGCCTGCCATTGTTCTGCCTGTCCGTTGGCGCGAATACTGGGAAAGCCACCGTAGAGCCAGTGCTGTCCCTCGGTCAGGACGAACTTCCATCGGAACCTGATAGGTTGCCCCTCCGACACGACGCGCCTTGACCTCGACCAAGGGCGTTGCATTCCGTACTGCCCGTTCAAACACCTCTAGAGGATCGGAACCTGTGCGCTCCTCAATTGTTTTGAAGGCACCATAAACAATTCGGGATGCAAGGGACTTTTTACCGCTCCTCATGATGCGCCGCACCAACATACTAACGAGGGTGCTATTGTAAACCGGATCAGGAGGAACAGGGCGCTTTTGAACAGCAGTACGACGAGACATAGAGATTTCGGTGTTGAATTTTAGTGAAGATGGACTACTTACAGAAAACTACTTACAGAAAGAGGTGAGAGTTCGCTAGGAAACCTGAAGATCTAAGCTTATTTTGCTCCAGCAGCTTTGGGTCGCTTCGCTCCATACTTGGAACGACCTTGCTTACGATCCTTCACGCCTGCCGTATCAAGGGTTCCACGAATAATGTGATATCGGACTCCGGGTAAATCTTTTACCCGCCCTCCTCGGATCATGACAACCGAGTGTTCTTGCAGGTTGTGTCCAATCCCAGGAATGTAGGCTGTCACTTCAAAACCAGAGGTCAGACGGACCCGTGCAACTTTACGAAGGGCTGAATTTGGCTTTTTAGGAGTCGTAGTGTAGACTCTGGTGCAAACACCGCGACGTTGGGGGCAACTTTTTAAGGCTGGTGATTTCGTCTTTTTCTTGAGCTTTTGACGTTCGCTCCGAATGAGCTGCTGGATGGTGGGCATGGGGTGATAATGCTTCGTGCGCTTCTGAACTTGTCACAAATCCTGATTATAGCCATGACTGTCTACATGTGTCAATTTGCTTGTTGGCTTCTTTGACTTCTGCTTAAGCCAGAAACTTCGAGGTTCTAAGGCACTGTAGAGTAGGGTGATGCTCAGAGTGTAATCGCCCCTTGTGAAGTATGGACGCTGAATCGATCGCAGCTATTCATCATCTGCGCCAAAAAGCCGCATCGCTCCTTTTATTTCAATCTGTGCTAGCCCAACCCCCTGGAAAAGCCTTTCTAGCCCTTTTGGAACTTCTAGAGACGCAAGGCGACCCGCTTGATTGTTTAAAGGGGTATGGAGAGTGGTTTCAGAGTTTAGCGGCTCAACAGCAGACATGGCAGCAGTATCTCATGAGCCAAATTTTACGCTCTGACAATCCTCTGGTTCGTCAAATCCAACGGTGTGAGGAACAGATTTCTTCAGCGCTAATGGAAGCAGCGAGGCAAGACCTAAGATTTTTGCAGGCGCTTTACCAGTGTAATGCTCATCAGATTAGCGATTGGGTGAAGCAGGCAGCGAATTTAAGTGAACCTCCCACCGTTTGGAGTGCCGCCTTAGAGAATTCCAATGGCATCCAGACAATCCTGAGCCATGCTCAAGATTGGGGCACCGTTTTAGAAGACCTGACCGAACATTACAAGCGCTACGGGGCTGGAATCTTTGTGCAGTATGGCGCTTTCCGCTGGCAGCACGGAAAGTTAATAGGGATTGCAGTGCCCGATCGCGTCCAACTTTCAGACCTTGCGGGATATAGTGCCCAGCGAAATGCTCTCTTAAAGAATACAGAGTTTTTGATGTCAGGGTATCCTGCTCTTCATGTGCTGTTATATGGGAGTCGGGGATCTGGCAAATCTTCTTTGATCAAAGCCCTCTTGTCGGAATACAGTCACCGGGGGTTGCGCTTGATTGAAATTGCCAAGGCCGACCTACAGGATTTGCCACTCGTTCTGGAGGAGATTCGGAATGCTCCTCAAAAATTCGTGCTCTTTGTGGATGACCTCTCCTTTGAAGAAGATGAAAACGAGTACAAAGCGCTCAAGGTGATTTTGGAAGGGAACCTGACGGCTCGACCGAACAATGTAGTGGTTTATGCCACATCCAATCGACGACACTTAATTCGAGAGTTCTTTAGCGATCGTCCCCGTCCCAAGGATGCAGAGGAGATTCATCACGGAGACACGGTTCAGGAAAAGTTATCCTTTAGCGATCGTTTTGGGTTGACCTTAACCTTCGAGCCAGCAGACCAAAACACCTACTTAGAGATTGTTCACCATCTCGCAGAGCATGCCAAGATCACCCTGGAACCAGAGTATTTGGAATACCTGGCTTTACAATGGGCGACCCGGCATAATGGGCGATCGGGGCGAACTGCTCGGCAGTTCATTGATTTTCTCCAGGCTGATCTGGCAGTTTATGGGTCAGAAGCCTATCGATCGCAAAACGTTTAAGCGCCCTAAAGATAGGGTTCTAGCAATAGCTTCAACTTTTCCTTAGTTTCTGGGGAAATCTTGTCCAGCGGAGTCAGAATCGAATACTTGAGGGCTGAGTGGGCATCCGATGCAGGAAGGTCTTGAGCAAGTCGCCGCACTGTTTCCCGGATGACTTCCTGAGCATTTACTGCATTGCGTTGCAAGTTGGCGATGACCATATCAACCGTGACGCTATCGTGGTCGGGATGCCAGCAATCGTAATCAGTCACTAGAGCCAGGGTTGCGTAGGCGATTTCTGCTTCCCGTGCCAGTTTTGCTTCTGTCAAGTTGGTCATCCCAATAATCGAGGCACCCCAGAAACGATAAAGCGTTGATTCAGCTTTCGTGGAAAATGCAGGGCCTTCCATACAAACATAAGTGCCACCTCGATGTAACGTCACATCAGGCAAGTTTAGGCTAGTAACCGCATCCCCCAAAAGCGCAGCGAGCTTTTTACAGATGGGGTCTCCAAAGGCGATGTGGGCGACAAGCCCCTCACCAAAAAAGGTGGCGATGCGGTTTTTGGTGCGATCAATAAACTGATCTGGAATGACCATATCGAGGGGTTTCATCTCTTCCTTTAAAGAACCCACAGCCGAAGCCGAGAGAAGATACTTGACCCCCATCTGCTTCATCGCGTAAACATTTGCGCGAAATGGGACTTCAGAAGGCAATAGGTGATGGTTCCGACCATGACGAGCCAGAAATACAGTAGACACACCCTCTAAATTGCCTAAAATTAGCGAATCGGAGGGCTTGCCAAAGGGAGTCTCAATTTGAATTTCTTGAGGGTTTTGGAGCGCCTGCATTTTATACAAGCCGCTACCACCAATAATGCCAACAATTGCCCGATCCATAGCTTCTATGTATCCCCTGGATGAACCATGCCTCGTTATTCTACTGGAAACCTTTTGTAAATAAGGCAATGAGTTCACACTTCCTTCATTTATAAGATATAGAATTAAAAGGCTTCAATGGTTAGCCCGCTTAGGTTTAAGAAGAAGAAAGCAACCATTCTAGAACATTAAAAAGATAATGAATTGTTTCGTATTCATGCAAAACTCTTGAAGAACTTGAGGGTAAAAAGT
>JANRKG010000060.1:0-18580 GCA_033763635.1 Leptolyngbyaceae cyanobacterium bins.59 | reverse complement strand
ACCCCCAGGGTGCTGTGAACGGTAATGTCGCCTCCCAGAAGATGGGCAAATTGGCGGCTAATCGTCAGCCCCAACCCCGTACCATCGGCAGGAACACTACAGTTTTGGGCTTGGTTGAATGCTTCAAAGATAAGGGTTTGCTCTTCAGAGGCAATCCCAACGCCCGTATCTTCGATCGCAAACTGCAAGAGCAGCGTTTCTGGGGAAGGCACGGGGGCTGTCGGAGATGCCAGAAGAGGGAAACCCTCCTTCACTTGGATGTGTAGTTTTACACTTCCGTTCTGGGTAAATTTGAGCGCATTTCCTAGAAGATTCATTAAAATCTGTCGGAGTTTTTGGGAATCGGTTGTGATGAATCGAGGAACCCCCGGATCAATTTCTAGATTGAGTTGTAATCCTTTCGTCGTCGCCCGTTGTTTAAAGGTTAGACAAAGAGATTGAGCCATCTCTGGCAGATTAAAGCTCGTTGCATTCACTTCTATGCGCCCTGCTTCAATCTTAGATAAATCCAGGATGTCATTGATCAGGTTGAGTAGATGCCCTCCATTCCGGTGAACAATGCGAATATTTTCCTGATGTTCCGGTAGCAGCGTGGAGTCGTAACTCAATAACTCTGTAAATCCTAGAATGGCGTTAAGAGGGGTCCGGAGTTCATGGCTCATATTGGCGAGAAAAGCACTTTTTGCCCGATTTGCCGCCTCTGCCACATCCCTGGCCTGACGCAATTCTTCAGATTGCTGCTTGAGTTGGGCAAACAGTTCAGCCTGTTGGAGAGCCACTCCTAACTGAGTCCCAATCTGGCAGGCAATTTGAATTTCGCTTTCTCGCCAGATACGAGGCTGGGCATTGTGGTAACTGGCTAACAATCCCCATAATCGGTTGCCACTGTAAAGGGGCACCGTTAGATAGGCTCTGGCCTGAAACCGCTGCAAGAGTTCCAGATAACAGGGGGAGAAGTTGGCTCGATGGATATCAGGAACGCTGATAAACGGAATGCCATGACGGTACAGCCCTCCCTCCGTTTCTTTCAGATAGGTGTCGATCGTGTCAATACTGTGCTGATCCCAGGCTCGGAGGATACACCGATCGTCCGACGTACCCTGAACCTCCAACGCTTCCTCGCCTTGACTAAACTCCTCAATTAACGAAGTCCACCCTTCCCTCACGGACTCAGCAACAAAGATTCCGCTCCAATCCTGTTTAAACTGATAAATCACAACCCGATCGCACTCCAGCATCCGCCGCAATTCACGGGTTGTTGCCTGAAAGATGGTATTGAGGTCCAGGCTTTGCCGTACTTGTTGCATCACAGTATTCAACATCCGCTCCCGGTCTGCACTCTCCCGCAACGCTGCTTCGGTGCGCTTGCGTTCCGTAATGTCATAGACGGAAGCTAACCAGGCAATGACCTTTCCGTTCGAATCTCGAACCAGAGAATCAAGCAATAGAACATCAAACTTCTCCCCATTGCGTCTCTGAAATTGCAGTTCCATCCCACGAGAAGCGTTATTGCGGTTTTCCGGCTGGCATTGGATCAAGCTCTCAACTTTCCCCTCTAGCTCTTCCGGATTCCAGTAGACAAAGGGTGCTTTCTTGCCCAACAATTCCTGGGCGCTCCAACCCACCATCTCGCAAAAAGCAGGGTTCACATAGGACTGCCGCCCATGATTGTCAATCACGATCAGCCCTTCGACGATCGCCTGTTCGATCGCCATCCGAAACTCATGCTCGGCCCGGAGTTGTTCCTCGGCCCGCTTCCGATCGCTAATTTCCCGTACCATCACCAGGACTTCATTCACCCCACAGGGCACAATCCGGGCTTCCTCGTAGTGAATCACCCCATCGATGTCAAGCTGATACTCATAAACCTGTAAGGTTCGAGTTGCAAGGGCGGTTTGCACATAAACCATCCGCTCAGTAGCACGTTCCACCGGAAGGATATCAAAAATATTCTTTCCTGCATGGGTCTGAGTGGGATTGAACAGGGTGACATTGCCCGTGCTTTGTACCATCAAATAGGTTCCATCTCGCTGCATGCGAATCAGCAAATCGGGAATGGCTTCCAGTAACGCTCGGTTAATGGTTTCACTTTCTTGAAGGGCAAGCTCTGCCTGTTTTCGATCGCTGATATCGGTCAGAATGCCCTGCCAAACCGTACTGCCATCAGACTGCCGAGTAGGGCGCGATCGGGCTGCCAGCCATTTCACCTCACCAGAGGGTAGAATGAACCGCCATTCTGCGTAAACAGGGTTCAGGGTTGAAGCGCTCTCTTCTACGATTTGCCAAAATTGATCTCGATCGTCTGGATGAAACCGCTCATGAAAAACTCCGATGTCTGCCATCACCGCAGTCGCAGAAATTTCAGTTAACTCCTGAAATCCTTCACTCATGTACTCCATGTAGTCAGACCCATCTGCCTGCAACACATAGGTATAGAGCGCACCGGGAATCTGGTCCGTAATCGTCTGGAGTCGAGCTTCTAGTTTTTGCCGATTCTGAACCTCCTCTTGAAGTTGCAGGTCACTCCGCTGTAGCCTTGCCAGGTAATACTTCGCGAGCTTCGTCATGGATTGAAGAGAATTGAACATATTCGTCTGGCAGTCGTAGCATCCTGATTCGAAGCGCAATCGGCAGAGGAGAGTGGCTCTGGGAAAGCCTTTTTAGGAAACGGGTTGAAAGGAAGGATTGGGTTCCAGCGCATTGTGCAATTGCTGGTTCATGCACTTGACCTGTAAGTAGAGGCTGGCCTGTTGAATGGCGATCGCCAGTTGATTGGCCACCTGTTGCAGCAAGGTCATTTCCCACTCGTGCCAGGGGTAAGGCCCCATAAATTGCTGGGCTGTCAACAACCCCCATAAATCCTCTCCCTGCCAGAGGGGAACCGTCAGACAGGCTCTCACGTTTGGGGTTGAAGGTTCCTGTTCCTCCATTGCTTCTAACTTGGCAACCCAGTCTTGAATCGGCAACGTCGTTTGGAGAATGGGCCTATCTTCTACAACATGAACCCCATTGTTTTGAAAGAAGAGATGCCATGCTTCTTCCTGGTTGGCAAGTTCTGTCACCTGCCCCAGTAAGGAGCCATCCTCTAAATTGACGGACTCTGCCACAACTCGCAAACTGCGATCGGATTGGAACTGTTGAACCAACAGGCGATCGGCCTGGACGACTCGGCGCACTTCCCCCACTGCCGTACTTAAGATTTCATCTAGTTCCAGCGATCGTCGGATTTGATGGGTGACGGAGGCAATCAACTCGGTCAGCATCATGCGATGTTGTAGGGCTTCCTCTGCTTTTAATTGTTCCCGAATCGCTTGTTGTAGCGCTTCATTTTGTTGCAAAAGTTGTTTTTTCTGTTGTCGAATTGTTAACTGATGCCGCACCCGGGCCAGAACTTCCTGCACTTGAAACGGTTTGACAATGTAATCTGACCCCCCGACTTCAAAGGCTTTTACCTTATCCAGGGTGTCATCCAGGGCGCTGAGGAAGATCACGGGGATATCCTGGCTTTCTGGCATCGCCCGCAGAAGATTACAGACTTCGTAGCCATCCATTAAGGGCATTCGGATATCGAGCAGAATCAGGTCGGGAGGCGAGAAGCGAGTCGTCTCGAGGGCCATCTGACCACTGCTCGATCGCCGAACCGAATATCCTTCTCGGCTGAGAATTGCGGACAGCGTTCGCAAGTTATCGGGTTGGTCATCAACGATGAGAATACTGATTTCGTGAATTGCGTTTAGCATATGAGTGGGTGGTTGGTTAGCAACTGTTCTATCAATCGCTTTCCTCTAAATTTTGTTAACTAAATTTAGTTAACAAGGATCAGCAATGCTTAGAATGATTGACTCTTAATTACAGTTCATCAATTGCAGCGCTCTTCGATAGGAAGAACACACCCAGACCCAGAGAATCATACCCCTGTCTTGTGCCCTCACCTTTAGACGGTTAAGACAAAACAGTTCAGTCAACCTAAAAAATAGTTTACAGCGGCCCTTCCATTATGACGGGTTTAGTTTCTTATATGCAGAAATATTAAGATTCGATCGGTTTTTCCAACGGAACTCAGGAACATCCAATCATAAATTCTCCTTCCGAAAGACGTTTCAGGAATGTCAGGTCAGTAGGATTAGTCATTAGGTTTGAAAAAGACCTGTCGGTGAAAAGGGGAAATTCATGTCAGAACTGATTCGGGCAGTCTTGGAGAGCCATGAGCGGGCTGATCTACGCCAATTTTTGCGGGAGTTACGATCGCAGGATAAACCCTACCTCCTGCACAACGAAATTTTAAGTACCTTTGCCGCCTATTGTGCCGCTCACCAACCGCCAGACTCGCCCAATCCCCCCTCTCACCTGGAAAAGTTGGTGACTTATACCCAGGAAGTCATTTTTGAGAATGAAACCTGTTGTCTGCTGATCCGCTCCCGCATTGCCAGTCAGGAAGCCTATCGGTTTCTGGAGGATCTGACCGTCGAGCCGATGACGATTCAGGACTTGCTAGATATGCGCGATCGGCTCGTCAACCGCTCCCATCCGCTGGAAGGGGATGTGTTTGAGATTGATTTTCAGCCGTTTTACGACTACTCCCCCACCATTCGCGACCCGAAAAATATTGGGAAAGGAGTCCAGTTCCTCAACCGATACCTGTCCAGCAAATTGTTTCAAGACCCGGAGCAGTGGGCAGAATCCCTCTTTCACTTTCTCAGTTTGCATTCCTACCAGGGGATGCAGTTGTTGATCAACGATCGCATCCAATCCCGCGCCCAGTTATCTACTCAGGTTAAACAAGCCCTGGCCCTGGTGAGCCAGCATCCCGGTCAGACCTCCTACCAGACACTACGCTTTCCCCTGCAATCCCTGGGATTTGAACCGGGATGGGGAAACACAGCGGAGCGGGTGCGCGAATCCCTCGAATTGCTGGATGGCCTGGTCGATTCCCCCGACCACCAAACCCTCGAAGCATTTCTGTCCCGCATTCCGATGGTGTTTCGGATTGTGCTGGTTTCCCCGCATGGGTGGTTTGGGCAGGAAGGGGTGCTGGGCCGTCCGGATACAGGGGGACAGGTGGTTTACGTGCTGGATCAGGCCCGCAGTTTAGAGAAACAACTGCAAGAAGATACAACCCTGGCGGGATTGGACGTACAACAGGTGCAACCTAAAGTCATCATTCTGACTCGGTTAATCCCTAACAGTGACGGAACCCGCTGCGACCAACGCCTGGAGAAAGTTCACGGGACCGATAACGCCTGGATCTTACGAGTTCCCTTTCGGGATTTCAACCCTAAGATCACCCAGAACTGGATCTCCCGGTTTGAAATCTGGCCTTATCTGGAAACCTATGCGATCGATGCCGAAAAGGAACTCCGGGCAGAATTTCAGAGCCGTCCCGACCTGATTGTTGGTAACTATTCAGATGGTAATCTCGTCGCCTTTCTGCTGGCCCGTCGGCTAAAAGTGACCCAGTGCATCATCGCCCATGCCCTGGAAAAGTCGAAGTACCTCTTCAGCAACCTCTACTGGCAAGACCTGGAGGAACAGTACCACTTCTCCCTGCAATTCACGGCGGATCTGATTGCCATGAATGCCGCGAATTTCGTGATTAGCAGCACCTATCAAGAAATTGTGGGCACTCCCGATAGTGTGGGGCAGTACGAATCTTACCGTTCTTTCACCATGCCGGAGCTTTACCATGTCGTGAGCGGGATCGAGCTATTCAGCCCCAAATTTAATGTGGTGCCACCAGGGGTGAACGAAACCTATTTCTTCCCCTACACCAAGGCTGATGAACGGTTGTTGGGCGATCGGGAACGCCTCGAAACCCTGTTGTTCACCCTGGACGATCCCGAACAGGTATTTGGGACTCTGGACGATCCCAACAAACGCCCCCTGTTCTCAATGGCCCGTCTCGATCGCATCAAAAACCTGACGGGATTAGCAGAATGCTTCGGCAAGAGTAAAGACTTGCAAGAGCGGTGTAACTTAATTTTGATCGCCGGAAAATTACGTACTGACGACACAACCGATCACGAAGAAGCCAGTGAGATTGAGAAACTGTACCGCATCATTGATGAATACCAGTTGCAGGGAAAAATTCGCTGGCTCGGCATTCGCCTCTCGAAAACCGATTCCGGGGAAGTGTACCGAATCATGGCCGATCGTCAGGGACTCTTCATTCAACCAGCCCTCTTCGAAGCCTTTGGTCTGACGATTTTAGAAGCGATGATCACAGGGTTGCCCACCTTTGCCACCCGCTTCGGGGGTCCCCTCGAAATTATCCAGGATGGCATCAATGGGTTTTATATTAATCCGACCAACTTAGAAGAAATGGCAGAAATCATTCTCACCTTTCTTCAGCAATGCGACCAGAATCCCCACCGTTGGCAACAGGTCTCCCAGAGGGCGATCGATCGGGTTTATAGCACCTACACCTGGCCCATCCACACCACTCGCCTCCTCAGCCTCGCCCGCATCTACGGCTTCTGGAATTACACGCTGAAGGAAGATCGGGAAGACATGATGCGCTATATCGAATCTCTGTTCTATTTGTTATTCCGCCCCAGGGCACAGACATTATTGGCAGAACACCTGCGGCGTTAGGTCTTGTGACGGGTAGGCAGTAGGGAGTGAGGCTCCCTATGGCATGATGGGAGTATGAAAGAACCCTCCAAGCTTCTGCTGAAATTGAGCCAGCGCTTGTTCACGGAAGCGACCGATCGCGATGCTTTTGTCGAGGCGATCGTCCATCCCCAACCCTTCCATCCCTGCATCCTCTGGTGCCGCGATCGGCCTGATGAGTCACCGTTTGCAACTGAGTCGCCCTTACCCTGGCAACCTGCTTGTGTCGATCGCCTCGCTTTGGGGCAGCGTCCAGGTCAACATCCTCTACATCAGGAAGGTTACTTTTACTGTCTGGATTTTTCGTCGGTATTTGCCGTGTCGGTCCTTTTGGCAATTGAAAAACCCGTCGATCGGGTCTTCGATATGTGCGCTGCTCCAGGTGGAAAGAGCCTCTTCGCCTGGGTCGCCCTGCAACCCAAGTTGCTCCTGAGTAACGAGGTCATTGGCAAGCGTACGGCTCCCCTGATTGCCAACCTCAAGCGCTGTCAGGTCCATCCTGCCGCTGTGTTGAGTGTGGATTCTAAACCCCTCGCGGATCTGATTCCCGGCACCTGTCCCGTCGTAATGGTGGATGCACCCTGCACAGGTCAATCTTTGCTGGCGAAGGGGGATGAAGCTCCCGGTTGTTTCCATCCCATTAACATCAATAAAAATGCGAACCGTCAGAAGCGTATCCTTGCGAATTCGGCTCAATTAGTCGCTCCGGGTGGCTTTCTGGCCTACATGACCTGTGCCTACTCTCTCGAAGAAAATGAGCAGGTCTGTACCTGGTTTTTAGAGCGATTTCCCCAGTTTGAGGCGATCGTCGTTCCCCACCTGAGTTCCTATCAGTCCCACTTGGCAGACTTCCCTTGCTACCGCATCTGGCCCCATCACCGCCTGGGGGCCGGAGCTTTTGCGGCACTTTTTCACAATCGGCAGAAAGGAAACCCCCCAGAAATGGCAGAGGTATTTTTGCAGCATCCAGGGGTGAAGTGGTTGTAAGGGGCACCCTAGAGATTGTGACCTGTCAACTCGACAAAGATATCTTCTAAGTTAGAAGGGCGAGCCATCAGGCCCGTCTTGTTGGGTTGTTGCTCCAGGTACGCATTCGCCTGATCCAGATCCGGGAAGAACAGAGACTTCCAACGATCGCCTTCCTGCTGCATTACCAATCCTTCCCCATACTTGCGCTTTAACTCCGGGAGGGTGCCCAACTCAATGAGCTTTCCTGAATCGATAATGCCAATACGATCGCAGAGGGATTCTGCCTCTTCCATGTAGTGGGTTGTGAGGAGCATGGTCATCCCTCGTTGATTGAGATCGAGAATAATTTCCCAGAGGCGGCGACGGGTTTGGGGGTCCAGCCCAACGGTCGGTTCATCGAGAAACAAAATTTCTGGTTCATGCAAGAGGGCACGAGCAATCTGCAAACGCCGCTTCATCCCACCCGACAACGTTTTGACCAGGCTCTCCCGCCGATCCGACAATTCCACGTACTCCAGCCAGCGATCGATGCGCTTCTGCCGTTCTGGATTGGGAATGTGATGTAAGCGCCCGTGAAACTCCAGATTCTCCCAGACTGAGAGATCCGCATCCACACTGGTTTGCTGTAACACGACCCCAATGCGTTGCTTTACGAGTAATGCCTGACGTACCACGTCGTACCCCGCAATCTGCACCTGCCCCTGACTGGGCCGAGTCAATGTTGTGAGCATGCGAATCGTGGTCGATTTCCCTGCCCCATTTGGCCCCAGAAGTCCAAACATTTCACCCGCAGCAATCGTCAGGGAAAGATCCTGGACAACGGGGGTATCTTTATAAATCTTGTAGACGTTTTGGAGGGAAACAGCGGCAGTCATAGAAACGGGTAAAAACGTCACCTTTTAACCTATCACTTTACAAACCTCAACATCTTCCTTCTCAGAGTACAGTTTGCCCCGTGTGGCTGCGCCAGACTGGAGGAGCGATCGTCTATACTAGACCATGATCCTTTATTTGAATTTGCACCGTGACCCTGACTCCTCTCCCCGTCGATCGTCAAACTGCTGGTTCCGCCCGTCCCGATGCTCTGGGCCGCTTTGGTATCTTTGGGGGCAAGTATGTGCCCGAAACCTTGATGCCTGCTTTGAGTGAATTGGAGACTGCGTTTCATCAGTATGTGGGCGATTCGGAGTTTCAGGCGGAGTTACAGGGGTTGCTGAAGGATTATGTCGGTCGTCCCAGTCCTCTTTATTTTGCGGAGCGGTTGACAACCCATTACGCCCGACCCGATGGCACGGGTCCCCAGATTTACCTGAAACGGGAAGACTTGAACCATACGGGTGCCCACAAGATCAACAACGCTTTGGCCCAGGTGTTACTTGCCAAACGAATGGGCAAACAGCGAATCATTGCCGAGACAGGAGCCGGACAGCATGGCGTAGCAACCGCAACCGTATGCGCTCGCTTTGGGTTGGACTGCGTGATCTATATGGGTGTTCATGACATGGAGCGGCAGGCGTTGAACGTCTTCCGGATGCGGTTGATGGGGGCAGAGGTGCGGCCCGTCGAGGCAGGGACCGGAACCCTCAAGGATGCCACTTCAGAGGCGATTCGAGACTGGGTGACGAATGTAGAACACACCCATTACATCTTGGGGTCTGTTGCAGGTCCACACCCCTACCCCATGATTGTTCGGGATTTTCAGGCGATTATTGGGCAGGAAACGCGGCAACAGTGTCAGGACAAATGGGGCGGGTTGCCCGATATTCTCCTCGCCTGTGTGGGCGGTGGCTCGAATGCGATGGGGCTGTTCCATGAGTTTGTAGAGGAAACCTCTGTGCGCCTGATTGGAGTTGAGGCCGCAGGGAAGGGAACAGGAACCGAGCAACATGCTGCAACCCTGACCAGGGGCCGTGTAGGTGTGTTGCACGGTGCAATGAGTTACCTGTTACAGGATGAAGAGGGTCAGGTGATTGAACCCTACTCGATCAGTGCCGGATTGGACTATCCCGGTGTTGGGCCTGAACACAGTTATCTCAAGGACATGGGACGGGCGGAATACAGCAGTGTGACGGATGAGCAAGCCCTGGAAGGGTTGCAGCGGCTCTCCCGCCTGGAGGGGATTATTCCCGCCCTGGAAACGGCCCATGCGATCGCCTACCTGGAAACCCTCTGCCCCCAACTGTCAGGCAGTCCCCGCATTGTCATCAACTGCTCTGGTCGGGGGGATAAGGATGTCCAAACGGTGATTAAGGCATTGCAACCCGAAGGAGAATAGTTCGTCTGGAGTGGTCAGCCATCTGTTATTTTCTGCGAAGATAAATGCGATCTCATTCCAAACTGCTTCATGGAACTGCCTGACTTTCAGATTTACGATCGCGACCTGCCTGAATCCGTTCTGGCTGCATACCTGACGGCGGGATCACTGGCTGTGGATACGGAGACGATGGGGTTACTGCCCCTGCGCGATCGACTGTGTCTTGTGCAGATTTGTGACCCCGATGATCATGTAAGTGTCATTCGCATTCATCGGGGGCAGCGGGAAGCACCAGCCTTGAAGGCTCTGATGGAAGCAACTGAGGTGCTGAAGGTATTTCACTTTGCACGGTTTGATGTGGCAACCCTGCGCCATCATCTGGATATTCAGGTCAATCCCCTGTTTTGCACCAAAATTGCCAGTAAACTGGCGAGAACCTACACTCCAAAGCACGGTTTGAAGGATCTGGTGCAGGAACTGACGGGGATTGAACTGGATAAAAGCGCCCAGAGTTCTGACTGGGGCAATGTTGCGAATCTATCGGATGAGCAACTCCGATATGCAGCGAATGATGTGCGGTATTTGCTTCAGGCGAAGGAAGGGCTGGTGACAATGCTGCAACGGGAAGAACGATGGGACTTGGCCCAGGAATGTTTTCAATGTCTGCCCACCCTGGTTCGTTTAGACTTGATGCAGTATAAGGATATTTTTGAGCATTAAGGGACATGCAGCAAAATAACATCCCTGAGGATCGGGTTTCGACTTCGCTCAACCCGCGAACGATTGAGGGCTGAGCGAAGCCGAAGCCCGGTGACTGGTACTTGAGTCATTTGTAAATCCCTAAGGTGATTCTTGGCAAAGAGTTTACCCCATCCCATTCAATACCAGGGCAGCAAGAGAAAGCTTGCAGCAGAGATTTTGCAATTTTTTCCAACTCAAATTGAAAGGATCGTAGAGCCTTTTGCCGGAACTGCGGCGATCAGTATTGCAGCTTCTGCCAAAGGCATTTCTCAAAGCTTTTGGCTGAATGATCTCAATCGTCCGTTGATTGAACTCTTAAGACAAATCATTGAGGAACCCACTTCGATCGCGAATGCTTACACAGAGCTATGGAATCAACAACATCCTGATTCGATCGCGCATTATTTCAAGGTTAGGGAAGCATTCAATCACACTCCCGATCCATCTCTTTTTTTGTATTTGTTAGCCCGATGTGTGAAAGGGGCAGTGCGATATAACGCTGAGGGATGTCTCAATCAAAGCCCGGATAAGCGGCGGAAAGGCACCCAACCGGACCGGATGCGGAAAAACATTGAAGAAGTTTCTGCTCTTTTAAAAAACAAATGTAAATTCACATCCCTGGACTATCGAAACGTTTTATCTGAAGTTAAAAGGAGTGATTTTGTTTACATGGACCCTCCTTATCAAGGGGTGTGTGGCGATCGGGATTCGAGATATTGTTCTGGAATTCACTTTCATGACTTTGTTCTGGCGATTGAACAGCTCAATCAGAAAGGAATTGCATTCGTAATTAGCTATGACGGGAAGCGAGGCAATAAAACTTTTGGGCATGTATTACCTCCTGAGCTAGGGCTGAAAAGGATTGAAATAGAAGTCGGGCGATCGTCACAAGCCACCCTGTTAGGAAGAGCAGAAATTACAGTGGAATCTCTATACTTATCCTCTGCTATCAATTCTCAATCTTTGCTTTTCGAGTTCAAGCCTCAGCAATTTCATTCTGATTTCATTTCTCTATGAAATACTGAAAAATTAGTGTTGTTGCACTTGCTTGTCAGGTCTTAATGAGTGAAATTCCTAAAAAAGGCTCTTTAATCTTTGCTTTTCCAGAGGGAAAGACCAAGCTCACTACTTTACCCAATACCCAATGTAGGGACAGATGAAACAAATTGATCTAAAGTCTCAATTTCGAAGCTTAGTTGTTTTGACAATCGCAACATCGTTTGGCTTTCTGACTGCCTGTTCTTCAAATACACAAGTCCCGAACCAATCACCCAATGATGTTGTCACAGACATCAACTCTAATGCAGCGGATCACACCCCCGTGGATAACCGCAAGCAGGGTGAAGGGATGGATCACAGCACGATGGAGTTAGGTCCAGCCGATGCGGAATTAGATTTGCGATTGATTGACAGTATGATTCCACACCATGAAGGTGCAATCGTGATGGCAAAAGCCGTCTTACAAAATTCCAAACGCCCCGAACTGAAAAAATTGGCTCAAGCAGTGATCAAGGCACAAGAGCAAGAAATTCAGCAGATGAGGCAGTGGCGCAAAGCCTGGTATCCCAAGGCACCTAAGAATCCTGTTGCATGGCATGGAGCAATGGGGCATTCGATGGAGATGTCAGCAGAACAGATCAAGGCGATGCGAATGGATATAGATCTGGGGGCAACCGATCCTGAGTTCGATAAGCGTTTTATAGATGCAATGATTCCCCATCATGAAGGGGCGATCGTCATGGCAAAGGATGTTTTGCAGAAGTCAAAGCGTCCTGAGGTGTTGCAATTGGCAAGAAACATCCTTGCGTCTCAGCAAGCAGAGATCGATCAGATGAAACAGTGGCGAAAAGCCTGGTATGGCAAGTAAACTCTTCCTGCTCATTCACCCAATCCAATCCCTATGATTCGCGATTCTTATCGGTTATTTAGCTCAGGTCATCAACGATGCGTCCACGCGATGAAGAAAAGGGAATGGTGTTGGGAGTTCTACTGCTGTTGGGGCTGCATGTTTTCTGGATTCTTTTCTCTGGGTTTGTCATTCAACTCTATGCCCCCCTATTTCTTCCTGGTTCTCTGGTTTTATATTGGAGCTTGGCAATACATCTATGGGATCGTGGAGCATCTTCAAAGGTTTCCTGATTGCAGCCGCATTCACTTCCCTATTGAGTGGAGCCTGTTTTCTGGCCTTGAATATTCGGTAAAGTCAGGCGCTAAGTTTGCTCAGGTTTTTGAATTTTGAAGGAAATGGGCTGGGGTACTTGTGGGGTCTCGGTTAACAACGTGGAAGAACCTTGGGAAGGCAACGAAGTCGAGACTGGGAAGGACATCTTTGCCCCGGAGCGAAAGGGAATTCCCCCCTGCTTGCCATAATTTGAGACGATCGCCAGTGCCACACCCCCTAGAATGAACACAGGTAAGGGAATTTTGAGATGGCTGAACCACTGGTAAAGCTCCGCCAGACTGAAAAGGATGACAAAAGTAGCTGCCCAGATTCTCATAACCACCTACAAATCTGTGCATACTGTAATGTATTTGTACGAAAAGATCACGAGGGGCGATCGTTTTTTGCGATTAAAAAGCAGGATGGAGTTCTTCCATCCTGCGATCTCAGCATCGGCTCAATCACTCCAACTCATTCCGAACTGACGTTTTCAAACGGCATACGATATCGATTGAGCTTCTGTTGTAAAAGGAGCCAGAAAATCGGCATGTCCTTCACCAGATAGCGCTTCCATAATCGCTTGGGTTCTGACATCAGACGGTATAACCATTCCATACCCGCTTCACTAACCCATTGAGGGGCACGGGGTTTGTGTCCGGCTTCAAAATCAAGGGTCGCTCCCACTGCCAGCAAGATCTTGACCTTGGGCATCCGGTCTTTATACTTGCAAATCCACTTTTCCTGCTTGGGTGCCCCAACACCTACAGCCAGAACGGTTGCTCCCGATCGATTGATCAGGGCAATAATTTCCTCGCATTCCTGTTCGTTTTTTTCAAATCCAAACGAAGGAGAGTAGGAACCCACTACCATCCGTCTCCCGACTTTGCGGTTAATAGCATCTCTAGCGCGATCGGCAACGCCCTTTTCTCCCCCTAATAAAAAGAGGGTAATTTTCTCATTACGACGGTGGTACTGATAGAAGGCAGGAAAAAAATCTGATCCGGAAATTTTTTCCTTAACAGGAGATCCCAGAAACATCGAAGCATAATACAGGATCTTGCTGTCACAAATTTTGTAATCTGCTGTGTTGTAAATTCGATAAAAGTCAGAATCGGTTTGCAAATTAATCAGGTGATCAACGTTGGGGGTGAAAACAATTCCTGACTCTAAAGATTCCAACAGTTCCTGTTGGGATATGTTATCGATTGCCACATTCAAGATATTTACCTTGTCCTGAATCTCTCTCTGAGGCTTCAGGTGATTGGCTAACTCTCTGGAAGAAACGGCCTGGTCCAACCTTAACTGTTCAGGGTGGATTTCTTCAGAGTGTGACCGATTCCAGTCGTAATCTTGGCTTTTCTTTGACATCATCTTAAAAGCTTTGCTACAGCTACTTTAGGATTGGGTGCGAACGATCGCACGTTTACAAGAAATGGGATGCACTCATCCTATGAACTGGCTTATCAATAACTTGGAACACACCAAGGGAATGGGCTACAGCCGTAGGAATTTATTACTACAGGCTTGTGTTAACTAATCTTTCAAGATTTGGGGGAAAGCTTCATCTGTCTTGGGGAAGACCTATCGAGTCGCCGTAAATTGGCTTGCCGCCAACTTTTTACTTAAATTTCCCTTGTTATGAGGCACGGTTGGTAGAAGGAGTGTCAAGATGAGGGAAATTCCCTCTTGACTTGCTGCGATATGTCTGACCTGCCTCCCTCGATCACTCAACACTACCATGAGCGAACCAAGTACGACCCCGATACCCTAGCTCGTAAAAGCCAGGGACTTGATTGGAAGACTCAACCCCTCCCTTACAAGACGTACAAACTGGGTAAAGAATACGATCTCAAACCCTATCTAGAGGGGCAACTGAAGGAGATTGATCGCAGTTCTGAATCATCTCAGGAGAACTGGCAACGGTTATCTCAGTTGCTTTACTACAGTTATGGCTTAACGGCAGTGGTGTCAGGCGTTACGACCGCAACGGGCGACCCCCTTTATCTGCGGGCAGCCCCTTCTGCGGGCGGCCTTTATCCGGCAGAAGTTTACTTACTCTCCCGTGGCCTTTCCTGGCTCCCAGCGGGTCTTTACAGTTATCAGGTCCGTTCCCATTCTCTCCTACAGTTTTGGGATGAAAATGTGTGGCCTGATGTTCAGGCAGCGTGTTTCTGGCACCCCTCTCTAGAAAGTACCCAACTGGCGATCGTTGTTACGGCAGTGTTTTTTCGATCGGCATGGCGCTACCAAGACCGAGCCTACCGCCGCATTTTTCTCGACACTGGGCACTTGCTGGGCAATGTGGAACTGGCTGCTAGCCTTCAGGATTACCGTCCCCACCTGATCGGTGGGTTTCGGGATGCGGCAATGAATCAGGTGTTGTATCTGAACCCTGACGAGGAAGGAACCCTGGTGGTACTCCCCCTGGCGGATCTGCGGGAAGTGACCCAAAATCTACCCCTGGGCAGAACTGCTCTCCCTTCAGGAGTCTGTACCAATTATCCGCTGCTTCCTGACGGGCAGTTACTGGCCCTGTGTCATCAGGCAACCCAAATTGAGGATTCCCCGTTAACGGGGGCAAAATTGATCGCTCCCCTGGATGAATCGGTCCCCCTCACTGAATCCACCGATAAGTACAACTTCCCTTTCTGCCTGCGAGTTTCCACCCAAAGCCAACCGATCCTCTGGGGAGATCATCTCGAAGACCTAGAAAAAAGTATTTTACGCCGTCGTTCTACCCGCGCCTACAATGGCGCACCCCTGACGCTCGAAGAATTAGCGGCCCTTTTAGACTTCACCTACCAGCCTCACCATTATCAGGATCAGGGATTTGATGAGGCTCCCGACTACTTTGATCTCAGCTTAATTGAAACCTTTGTCGCAGTTTCAGATGTAAAAGGTTTGGACGAAGGTTGTTACTATTACGCTCCCAAAGCTCAGGAATTGCGTCAAATCCGCTTCAAGAACTTTCGCCGTGAACTCCATTACCTCTGCCTGGGGCAGGAGTTAGGCCGAGATGCGGCGGCGATCGTCTTCCATGCCGCCGATTTATCGACTGCCATTGCTCAGTATGGCGATCGGGCTTACCGCTATCTCCACCTGGATGCAGGACACCTGGGACAACGACTGAACCTCGCAGCTACCCAACTCAAATTAGGAGTGAGTGGCATTGCCGGATTCTTTGACAACCAGGTCAATGAAGTGCTGGGCATTCCAACCGATGAAGCTGTTCTTTACATCACAACGCTGGGAAGGGCGAGGGAAGGTTAAATCAGATCAAAAGAGATAGACATTTCGCTAGAACGTGTGTACGATTTAGAAAAAATTCCGATCAGGCGAGTTGAGGTTGTTATCCTTCATGCAGGAACGTTCGATGCGGTTGGGTAAAGTTGTTAAATCAAATTCCCATTGCGATTACATTGTGCAACTGGCAGATGCAATGGAAATGGATGAGCCTCCGCAACCCGATGACTATGGATTTGGGTCTTTTGTGAAGTTGGAAACGGAAGACCGTCACTGGGCTATTGGAATTATCTATAACTCCCAACTCTCGAATCCGGCGTTTCTAAGCAACGGTCCCCGTCTCTCCAGTGAACCTGACCTCACCTTCACCCCCGATCTCATCACCGAAACCCGCACCCTGCTCTGGACCGTATTGATCGGCACTCTGGAGAAGCAAGAAGATCGTTGCTATGGCTCCCACGGTATTCCCAGGGCTGTGGTTCCAATCAACACGGGTGTTTCTACCCTCACCCGCGAAGAAATTCACGCCTTTCATTTGACAAAGAACGATCGCCCTCAGTTCTGTTACTACAGTCACCTCCTGCGCTGTGGCGGCACCTTTGCCTCCGACCTCCTCCAGCAAGTGTTACGGGAACTAACCAGCAGCGGCCTCTTCGCTGAACCCGATCAACGCGCCCTGGAAATCCTGCGGAAGGAACTGTCTTGGAAACAGACAATGGGGGCGATTCGTTAACAAATTCCCTCATAGGTCTTTCGGTTTTTGCAATAAATTCTGCAATAATTCTGAAAGTTGTGTTACTATAGTCTACGCCTGGTTGAAACACCTGTAATTAGACAGGCCAACCTCTCAGGCGGGTGTAGTTTAGTGGTAAAACTCTAGCCTTCCAAGCTAGTCATGCGGGTTCGATTCCCGCCACCCGCTTTTAAGTTCAATCCCTTGAAGTCCCGCGAAACTCTCTCATGTTCGGGGAATTACAGTTTTTATCTTATTTTCGCAGTAAATACAGACGTTTTAGAATTGGGTATATTTAGAACAGTTTGGTTCATTTTTTGGGGTAATTTTGGGGTAAACAGTGGTAAAACAATAGCTCACAAACCGATCCCTGGAGGGTTTATTCGATGCACTCTAACGATTCTCGGCGGAAAGCTTCTAAAGGGACGGTTCAAATCAAGGCTTCGCACGATCGCCTGCAACTGGTTTTCTCCACTGAAGGCAAAAGACATTATTTAAGTTTGGGTTTACAGGATACCCATACGAATCGAAAGGTTGCCGAAGCAAGGGCGCGGCAGATTGAACTGGATATTATTTCTGGAAATTTTGATTCAACCCTGGCGAAGTACAAGCCCCAAACCGCGCTCAGTACCGTTACCCCAATTACCCCAACCGAATGTAAACTGACTGCTTGGGAACTCTGGCAACGGTATACGGAGTACAGAAGTTCGAGTCTGAAAGAAACGACAAAACACTATCACGCGAATCTGGGCCGATTATTTGCTCGGTTGGGAGATATCCCTGTCATCGAAGCCCTGGAAGTTAAAGCCAAGTTAGAGAAAATTACAACTGTCTATCAAACGAAACGGGGACTCATGCAGCTATCGGCTGCTTGTAAGTGGGCCAAGAAATACGGTCTGCTAGATTCCAATCCTTACGACGGCATGGCGAATGAGATGCCCAAATATTGCTACCAGTTAGACCCCCGTCCCAATGCGTTTACTGAAGCGGAATGGGAGCAGGTTCTAGAAGCGTTTCGGAATCATCGTGGCAATTGGAACGGCAGAGGCTATGCCGGGATGAGTTACAGCCACTACGCTCCATTTGTAGAATTTTTATTTCTAACTGGATGTAGACCCTCTGAAGCAGTGGGCTTGCAATGGAAGCACGTTTCTGAGGATTCCAGTTTCATTCACTTTCAGGGTTCGATCACCACTTCAGGCAACGGTAAACCCATTCGGGTTGAGGGATCAAAGAACAACAAAAAGCGGCGCTTCCCCTGCTCTGACAGATTGCGATCGATGCTTCAATCTATTCGGCCTCAAAGTCCTGACCCAGAGGCTCTGGTTTTTCCATCGCCTAAAGGCAAAACAATTATTTACAATAACTTCCACAATAATGCCTGGGACAAAATTGTGGACCTCATCAAACCTGACACAACTCCCTACTCTTGCCGGGACACCTTCATCACCACCCAAATCTTGAAAGGAACCCCAGAAACTGTCATTGCTAAATGGTGCGATACCTCTGTAGAAATGATTCAAAAATGTTACGCCGATCATCTGAAACTTCTCAGCCTGCGCCCAATTGATTAGATCAGGGTTTGAGTAAGGGATTTCACTATTAGGGGGTTTGCAAATAAATAACACCCCGATCAATTGGGGAGAATGGTGATATCCCATTTGGGCAGGGTTTCAGAGCGTTGCCAGAAGGGGAGATAATCTGCTAACTCCTCAGCCAATACCTTGACTCCTTTTTCATAAATGCCTTCAACCAAATAAACCACCGGAGCCATTGCTTTCCAAGTCATGTGACTGGCCCATTGAACTGCCGCTTCTACTGAATCCAAGATGGCTCCATTCCAACCCACATTCCGCACTTCCAACTGGCA
>JANRKG010000059.1:0-18448 GCA_033763635.1 Leptolyngbyaceae cyanobacterium bins.59 | reverse complement strand
GTTCGGGCGATCGATGAAGCCAACATTCCCCATGAAAACATCGTTTTTGAGGTTATTGAATCCGATAAACCCCAGGATCTAGACCATCTCAAGAGCATTCTCAAGTTCTACCAGGAAGCGGGTTTTCTAGTGGCCCTGGATGATTTTGGGGCAGGTTATTCGAATCTGAATTTGATCTACGAATTGCGTCCTAATTTCATCAAATTAGATATGCAATTACTACGCAATGTGCATCAAGATAGTTATAAAGCTTTGATTACAGAAAAAATTTTGGAGATTACCCAATCTCTGAACATTCAGACGATCGCAGAGGGAATCGAAACCGTCGAAGAATTAGATTGGGTTCAACAGCACGGTGCAACCTTCGTTCAGGGATACCTGATTGGTAAACCTGCGGAAACGCCAGTCAAACAGTTGCATGGGGTTCAAGAGGGATACGCGATCGGGTAGGGACGCGGCATTATTTTCTGTCGGGAAACAGGCGATCGATCTCCTCATAGCGTCTGAGAATATCCTGGCGCGAATATTCTACCTGGCGACTCTCGGCAATTAACCTGGTGCGGAGGTCTTCCCAGGCCAGTTCACTGAACTGCATGAGGTTTAAATCTGCTTTGGGCACCTGAATACTCACTTGCATCGGGAGAGAAGCTTCCTGCCGATTCTCAAAAGCGGGGCTGATGAGAATACAGCTACCACTTCGAAGTTTGAGAAACTGGCTTGGCTCAAACAATTTGCGAGTTTTCTCCTGTTCAGATAGGGTGTGGCTGGCTTTCCCCCCGCCTTGATTTCGAGACTTCTGCTGATACTTCACCTCCTCTTCCCCCAGGTAACTCGAAAACAGTTGGGCAGAATCCGGTTCCTGCGGATTGAAAATTGCCTTGGTCGCGCAGCCCCCCAGAACCGCCCGTGCCAATTCCTTTCCATACGCCTTTTCCAATTGCACAATATTCTGAAAACCGATGAGACAGGCCAATCCATCTTCCCGGTTTTCGTTTAACCACTGGTGCAGATTGGGGAGGTAGAGGGTTGGCAACTCATCCAGAGCCACAACCAAAGGGTCTTGCCGCTTCTTGACCACATTACGAGTGACAATCATGTGTAAGATGGTTGCCAGCAACGGACCCAACACATCCCGTCGTTCCCGATCCATACCCAGGATCAATAACTGTTTCCCCTGCAAATCTAAGGGAATGGTGGACTGACCACAAAAGGCATTGACAATCCCCGGTTTTACCATCCGGTTCATCACTTTGAAGGCCGTTCCTGTAATTCCCGATAGGGTTTTCTCTGACTTAGCAACAGAGAATAACTGTCCAAAACTTGTGCGTAGCCAGGGGTTCAAGTCTGCTTTGGAGAGGCGATCGGTCAAATTCTCCACACTCAAAAAGCCCTGAGCCATTATCAGGTCAGGATAACGAGTTCCCTTCACCAGCATCAGAAGCGCTTCGATCAACTGATCCCCTGCATCTGAGAAAAAAGAATCCTCGGATGCCTGGGCAGAAAGCTGGAAGTTTTTGTTGAGAACAGTTGCAATTTGTCTCGCCATCAAAGAATCTGTCTCATCCCGCAAGAAGTCGAGGGGATTGCACACCTCTGACTCTGGAAATCCTGGTGCGAACACTTTCACGTCATACCCTGCATTGACTGCATATCCTGCCAATCGTGCCGATTGGGTTGGATACTTGAAGTCGTACAGAATGATCGGAAATCCCTGATCAATCACCGATCGCACGCAGGGATCAATCACCGAAAAGGTTTTGCCAGAACCCGGTCCTCCACAGACGGCAATCCCACGCTGGGCATCCGGGAGGTAAAAGGTATGGCGATCGTTTCCTACCCTCCAGGAGATCTCTCCCTTTTTGACTTGGGGCTTGAGAGTGGGTTTTCCGATGTAAAGTGTGACTGCATTCCGGCGACGCTCCCGCATTTGTCGGTGAGCCTTTTGACGGGCGCTTGCCTTTTCTTTAATTCCCGCAAACTGAGAGGTTGCCAGTTGCTTCCGTCTATTTTTGGGTTTCAGGGAAGATAACACAGCGACCCCAGTCAGACAGGTCAGGAGGAGAATCCCGTTGGGGGTTAGCAGGGGTTGAAGGGGATTGGAAGGAACTGTGGAAGCGGTAGAGATGCTGGAAGACATGGAGACCGAGGGTTAAAGTAATTTGAGGTATTCTGTGGCGGAGATAACTCTAATGTTCTTGGGAATGGAAATACCCAATTGTCCCAAAGCCCAGCCCTGTTCGGGAGAGAGGTAAGCTTTTTCCGTGTTCAGGGATCGGGATTTTGCCCAAAATTGTTGCTGAAACACTTCCTTCCCTCCTGCCTGTTGAATTCGGCTCAGATAGAACTGAAGCATCACTTGACGGGCTAAGGCTTCTGAAACGTAAGCACTCAAGAAGTTGTCGGGTAAGCGACGATCGTCAGGCAATAAAGAATGACATTGGGAGTGAGAATTGAGAGCAATTAAAAACTGACGATATCCCTCTGGAAAGTGGGAACCAACGGCATAATAATCTATCCTACTTGCTGTCACTTTTGCTTGTAATTTCCAACTTCCTTGAGCAGGTAAGCATCTACGAATTTCTGTAGGAAGTGTCCTGGGAATGGAATGATGGGTAGGGAGGGCGATCGGTGGCGATGATTTGTAAAATTCAATTCCCAACCCTGTAAGAATTAAGGCTCCAATAACACTGCTGTAAAACCAATATTGGTAACGCATCGGCTATTCAGAAAGGATTGCAAAGCCATAGTCTGGATCGATCGATCGTTTAGGAAGGGGTAAATTCGGCTGCGATCGGCGTTGGGAAGGATTGGGACGCGAGGGCTGAATGGCAGGGAACGGTAAATGGGAAACATGATTTACAGGTTCACTTGTTCCTGCTGCAACCTCCCCAAACTCCCCAATTCCCAGGAACAGCCAGTCTTTTTCACGATGGGGGAGAAAGGGAATTGGACCGATGCCATAGGGAGTGCAGCCCAGATCTACGAAGGCATTGCGAAAGCAAAAGCGAAAAAAGAGTTGCGTTTCAGCCGTTCCTGATGCTTCGTCCACATTTGCAACAACGACCTTAAAAACTGGACCATAGGGATGTCTACCCGTTGGTTCTTTCCCTTCAAACACCTGTCCCAATGGCCCTTCCCCACCTGGAACTCGCTGTTCATCCCCTGCAATCCACTGGCCCCCATTCGGATTGGTCACTTCCAACTGGGAACATCGCGCTTGGCAGGAAACACTGAAACCCGCTTTGTAACTTCCACTAATGGGGCGAGGGTTGCTGCGATTCTTTTCCACCGTATTTAGGGTAATATCCAGACGACTGACCAAGCCGCCAACGGGAAGGGAAAGGGGAATAGGAAAGTTGGAAGCAACAACCTGATCCAGCCCTGGAATTCCTGCCAGAGAACTCATTCCAGACTCATAAAACTTCTCAAATTTCGTTGTCAATAAACCTGGAATGGAACTCAGAGAATAGTTTTCCAAATTCAAGATTTCTCCTAGTGCAGTTTGAGCCAATTCGGGAAACTCTTCAAGGACATCACCAACGCGAAGTAAGGGATTCCCCTGGGGGAGCACTCCGCTAACGAGATCAGCGATCGGCTTCACCCGTTCGATCGGCAGATCTCGGAAGCCTGGAATTGCCTCTACCAAAGTTTGCATAGATTGCCAGGACATCATCTCAAAGGCTTGCAGCTTGACCCCTGACAGTGAGGTTCCGGTGAGGGTTTGAATTCCCTGCAACGTCAGTTTTTCCAAATCAAACACATTTCTAAATGTGCCGATTTTTAGCACATTTGCGGGACGATCGCCTACTTTCCAAGCAATTGATGGATCAAATCCGAGCGCCGCAACAATGGTATTGGACACTTGTAATCCCCCCTCCTGGTTAAAGGCAGGTAGACTGCCGAAGGTAAATCGGTTGGGGTCAATCACGGGCGCACCTTGATACAGACTTAAGGGAATCGAAGGGCTGGATCGCGCAAGGGCTGGCAAGTGGGAGGGCCACCACCCTTGACCTGTCAAAGCGAGGGTGAGGGCAAGAATTGCAAGGAGAAAACGAATGAACGATCGCCTGAAACGAAGGAATAGATGCATGGAGATGGTAGGGAGAGTGAAGTGTAGAAGTTTGGGGGCGGGAGAAGTTAAGGTGAAACTGGAGTTGAACGTCTTCCCATTTCTGCCAACTTATTCACAACCGCTAAACTCACTCCGGCTTCTTGAGATGCCTGTTCGATCGTCATTCCCCGTTGTACGAGATTCTCAAACCGAGTGAGACGGCTCCAAAGATGCTGTTGGCGCGAAATTTGTTGATTTTGTTCAGCGATTTGTAGACCTGCTTTTAGGGCAGATAGAAATTCAGGAGGAGAGGGTTTACGGGTTGCAGTGGAAGATGAAGCATCGGGAACTAAGTTGACTGTGACATATTGGGGGGTGCCATTCTTCAGCACCAACTGAAACCGATACACCTTTTGCTGAGAGTCATTTTGGGTGATCACCGTTAACATCGTATGATTTCCCGTTTTCAGTAATTGGGGAAAGGTGATAGGAACAATACGACGCAGATAAATGACCATTGCGCCCATCTCACAGGCTTCCTGCCCGTTCGATCGTGGACAGTTTGTATCAAAGTCCATCCCCACCTGCGACGGATCATCCAACCACACTTTACGAATTACTTCTCCCGTGGGAATAAAGTTCAGGGTCAGCCCATACCCTGTTGAGAGTTCGATCGTTGGTAGAGTAGCATTTTGTTGCCCTGTCGCCGCACTGCTCGCAATCTGACGCACCATTGTTTGAGCGAGGGATGGTGTGGGGTTGAGTCCGATCGCCCCCCACACCAGAAGGCCAATCCAAAGAAATTTGGTCATTGCACTAAAGCTGAATGGTTTGGTTGACAAACACTTTGACGGCAGTTCCCCGATCGATAAACCAAAGATTGGGACGGGCGATCGTAGCCTGAATAGCTTGTTGGTTACGGGTATTCACCTGTTGGGAAAGAAAATTAAATCCTCCTTCCAACGCGGCTGCGGCAAGGTTCGGAGCGGGGGTTTGAGTGGCAGTCGTGGTCACTCCCAACCCCGTCGTGATACTTGTAGATTGGGGTCGATTGATCACTTCCCCGACCTTTGCCAATCCACCGAACAACACCAGTGCCCCATCCAATCCAGCAATTTCCTGGCCTTTGTCCTGAAGCTTCTGAGCGATCAGGGGTTTTCCATCCTGTCTTCGTAAACTAATGGCATCGGGGGGTAAACGGTACTCAATTCCATTTGCCACGGCTGAAAGAACCCGCACCTGCACCAATCCAGAAGAACTGATCGCCACCATTTCTGCAATCAAGTCTGTTCCAGCAGGTAAAGCGGGACTTCCATCATTGCTGATCAAGGGTTGTTCCAATTTGACTGAAAAGCGCATCGTTGGAGGTTGGGTCGTCGAGTTTTGGGCTGCTCTCTCTTCAGCGACGATCGGGTTCATGAGGAGGGCGTTTGCTTCACTTCCAGCTACCAAATACCGAGCGACGGGACCAGTCAGAATCGCAGCTTCCTCCGAGTTAGACTGATCGATTGCAGAAGCCGTCGGACCCGCAGGAGTTACAGTCATCACCTTTTCCATGCGAGGAATGGAAGGGGGCGCACTTGCAGCGGGTTGGGTGGGCGATGCGTCCTGGGGCTGTACCGCAGGAGGGGAAGGAACCATCAGGGAGTAACTGCCGATCGTAGAAGCAAGCGTCCATTGTTGTCTCGGATCAACGGGAGGGGTTGATGCGGTTGTGGGATTCATAAGAGGTGGCGCACTGGGAACCGGAAGACGATTCCAGGTGGAAGGTGGGGTGGGAACAACGGTCTGGTAGGCAGGAGGAGCCGTCGTCGGAGAAGAAGGTGACAGTTGCACGGTTGAAGGTTTTGAGTCTGGCTTTTTCTCTGCCTTAGAAGGTTCGATCGCTTTAGCTTGACCCGATTGATTCTTTGAATCAGAAAGGGCCGTTAATTGGGCTTCTTGCTTGCTCAAAGCTGCTTCTGTTAACAGATCAGCTTTTTGTTTCTCAAGTCGGGTCAGTTCAGGCGTTTTGGGAAGGGTTGCAGCCTCTGCACTTTCGGCAGAGGAATTACTTTTTGTTTGACGATCGCCCACGCCTGCCATTGAGCTAATGAACAATCCAATGAACCCAAAACAGGCGAGGGATACAGTTCCCACTAAACCCAATCGGGCAAAGGGACTATTACCAAGGGAAGTGGGAGAAGGGCGATCACGAGGATCGACAACCGATTGAGAAGCCATAACACTGCCTACAGCCTGTTCTGGCTTGCGTGGAGTTTCCACCTCATTCTGGTGAGCCTCCCGAATGTCTTCCTCCTCCTGAAATCCTAAAAGAGCAGCAGCCCGTTGTTCGTTCCAGACAAAAGTTTGTTCGTTTGTTGTTTCAGGGCGATCGGCAGAGGATAGATTTTCTTCGTCAGTCAGAGTGGTTGATAGCGTCATCAGAGGTTCTCCCGTTCCAGATCGCGAATGGCATAAATTTCCAATCCTGCTTGGCGAACGACATAAATAGCCTTCGCCAGGTTGCTGGTGTCTTTGGGTGGAATAGGAGTGTCGATCGCCTGAACAAAAATTTCTTTATTGAAAGAAACCGCTTTCCCTACCGGGTCTTGTGGACTGAAAACCAGCAGATTTGCTACGACTCGGACCTTCCATTTTCCCTCTGCGATTTTCTCTGGGTAAGAAATCTCGATGGGCACCAAAGTTACTTGAGAAGTGCCTGTAAACACCCCTTGGGGAGTGAGTTCAGCAAGCTTTTGGAGGAATTGCGATCGAAAACTCTCCGAAAGGGTGAACCCTGCTTGCCATGCGGCAGTTGTAATCCGCTCCCCCCCCCGATTCATAGTGCCGACGGACACTCCTGGATCGGGTTTGGGATTCTGAACCTCTTCGGAAGTTTGGGGAGGGAGCTTACCCGACCAATTGAGCATCAAAGCCAGGGTCTGGGATACGAAGGTACGAATGGTGTCCGGAGTACGGTCTTTCGGATCGAGAGGAGCAGTTTTAATGGCTGTTCCATCCACCAATTGCACCAAGGTGGGAGGAGCTTTGCGGCTCAAATGGGAATAGTTGCCATATAACAAGAGTAGGAAAAATACGATCAGTCCTTGCAGTGACAACGTACCTAGAATAAGAATGGCAAGGTAGTTTTTCGTTTCTCGCTGATTTCTCAGCAATCCGATCGACTTCACCATTAGCGATACCCTTCTGCCATGAGTTCTCGAATCTTTTGAATTGCATCACTGGCATGTTCAGAAGCACCCATTTGTCTGTAAAGAAGGGCAGCCTTCTTGAAATCCTCTAGTGCTTTGGGTTTATTCCCAATTTGCAGATATGCGACACCTCGATTGAAGTAGGCCGTTGGAAAACGCTGTTCGAGGCGAATTGTGTAGGTGAAGTCATCGATCGCCCCTGCTGGATCGCCCGCAGACAACAGGATCAAACCCCGCGTATGATATCCACTGGGCCAAGCAGGATTACTTTTAATCACTGCATTCACTAATCGGTAAGCATCGACGTAATTGCCGTTTTCCATTGCGTCCAGGGCCACATTGATTAAATCCCCTGGAGCCATCGGTTCCCCTGTCACTGAAAAGAATTGACTGGAAGCTGTTAAGTATACTGGCTCTTGGGTAGCACTTCCAGGTGATTGCCAACATAGCAAAGCGCTCAGGGTGAGAACAGACAGGGAAAGTAAGCGTTTCATAGATGAAATTCTCCTGAATGAAGATGGTATGAATTGGAAAGTGAAATAGGATTTGTCGATGCAGACTTTTAGCCTGTACTCCAAGTATTCGGGAACAACTTTATTTGCGATTGGACGACTGCACACCGGATGCAGACCTGTAATCACCACCATAAATTTCAGAGCGGAGGTTCGGGTTCGCCTGTAATAGTCCATCAAATAGGGCTTTCCCACCCCCCGCCGCCAATCCGAAAGCCAGTAAGGGATTGATGGCTCCCGTTGCGAAATCCTGGTAGAGAAAGTTTCCTGTTACTCCTGTATAGTAGACAGACACAATGACGACTGCATTCAGCAAATTGTAGGAAAGTTTTGCGAGTCCCAAACTCAATAGGGCCGAGAGCCATGCAAAGATAGGCTTATTCCCAAAGGGCAATAATGATGCACCGACCGCTAACGGTCCTGCCAGGGCTGTCACCAACAAACAAGATTCGATCGTCCGCTGAAAAGCCGTTCCCAAAGACAGTAATTGCTCAGAAACTTTGTTCATCTCCCGATCGCGAGGAATTGGTTTCGGGGGTGAAGTCAGGGGATCATCCAGGCTATCTCGTTTCCTTTCAATTTCAGCCTTGCCCCGGTCTTTCAAAAACTTATTAGGATTTTGCAGATATTCCTCTTTTAACGCCTCTAACTCCCGTTGGGCTTCCTTCAAGCAAACCCGTAACTTTTCCTGATCTTGAGTAAACTGATCACACTGGCTTACAATATTCGCCATTTCTTCCTGCAAGATCCGATAGTTCATCACACCCGCCAGGGTGCTTTCAATGTTTAGGCTAGTATCCAGAGTGGAAAGGGCTGAATAGCTGACATAGTTGATCAGATTGCGAATGCCAAAGGTTGTATTTGCCAGAAGTTTTCCCTGATTTGCCAAGAGCATGACCACTAGGAGAGGCCAGATAAGATCGCTAATGGATTTCTGCATCTCCCCTTCTAGCAGTTGGCGTGTCCATCGCACCATGAACAGAATTAGGGTTCCCAGAGCCAGGTAAAGACCTAAGCGAGCGAGAAGGGCGTAAAGCCCCCCTCCGGGCGGAGTTGCAACGTTCCCAACTGATTCCTGTAGGATGATAATGCGCCAGAGTTGATCAAAGGCTTCCGCTGTTCGTTGGGTAATGACATTGTTATTCTGTAGAAAACGGTTTTGTAACGTTTCGTCCGTAGAAGCTTGAGCCAGAAAGCTTCCTGAAATCACAAGGGAATACATTCAGTTTTCTCCAAAGAGAATTGGGAGTTATTTCACCTGGGTGCTGTGGGAATAACGATCGAACCCACTCAGCAGATACACCTCCCGCATTGCAGCCGTTTCTGCTTGTTGTCTGCGAAGTTCTCGTAAGTTCTGCCCTACTTGATACTGATTTAGCTCATTCATCGCCCTAACGAGCGCGGCTGACATCCGATTTGCACCATCATTTTGGGAAATGACAATTCCCTGTAAAGTTCCTAGATGGATGTATTGGCAAGTCAGTGCCTTCAGTGCGTCCTGGGTCGAAGGGGCAGAATTTGCGGTTTCTGCACATTGCTTAATCTGATCGATCGCCGCCTGAGTTTTAAGAACCAACTCCTCTGAGTTCTGCTGGGCATCCTTCGAGAGATATTGGGCCTCAACGACTTTCGTGAGCGCATTTTGAGCAGTTCCCTGCTGCTTGACCGTCGCATGAATTCCATCTTCAGAAAGCGGGCCTTCCTCGATCGCCGACAGCATATTTTTCTCCGCCTCCCGTGCATCTAGAATGAGCGGCCCGATCGCCTCATCGATCGCTCCACGAATTTGAGGCTGATGGTTGCCAATCGCTACATCCAGATCATCCTGAGCAATTGATAAAAAATCTTGTACATCATCAAGCACTCCCTTCAACAATTGATCCAGGGGATTGCTGATGGGAATGGGAAATTGAGCGAGGGTGAAAAAGCTTGCTGCGTGGGCAGGAGCGAGGCAAGTTGTTGCAGAGAGGATCAAGGACGAGATTAGAGAGGGGAAAGAAATCGATTGGAGAATGTTCATTACAATATTTCCAGTATTGAATGGTGAGCCAATGCCAATGTCTTCAAAATCACGAGGATGGCAATGGGATGGGTACATCATCCCGAATGGATAGAGTTAACGCCTTTGCAAACCGAGTCAGACCCTCTAACGGATCTTGGTATGCCCGCAGGTAAGCCGATCGCGCCGCCTGTTCATGGGGGTTATTCGCGACCGCTGCCAGTTGCACCTCGCTAGGGTAGTAGCGAACCGTCGTGTAAATGCCTGAATCATCGAGCAGCCATTGGGAATACATTCCTGATTTCTTAGGAAAGAAACTTTCAGACGCATTTTGGGCAATGATTTCACGCGGATACTTGAGAATTCGTTCAAAGCTATCCACCGCGGAGGGTTGGATACGCCCAATCAACCGAGTTGTCAGGTTTTGTAGGATTTTCGAGGCCGAGGGGGATTTAGCGATCGTATCTGGATCTTGCCCTGACAGGATGACCCGAACCCCTGCCTTTGCCCCGTTTGCACACAACCGAGCCACCAACGCACTAATCTCATCAAATTCAAACAAAATTGGTGCTTCATCAATGAAAAAGATTGAAGCAGGGGAACTCAAAGCCCTTCTCAACGCAGCGGAATACGCAGACAGGGACAATACAGCCGCATCTTCATCAGAAGACAAATTGCGGAGGGCAAACACCAGCAATTGGGCATCCGCCCGGAAACTGGAAGGCGCAGAAATCGCCCGTCCCACACGGGAACCTAACCAAAACCGCAGACGTAACTGAATTTGCTGAAGCGCAGTATAAATGTCGCCCTGCCCTTGATCTAACGCCAACCGATCGCCCGAACAAAATTCCAGAAAATCTGCCAGAGTAGGAGTTGACTGCCATGCAGGGGAACCAAAGCCATCCTGCATCGCCGCTTCATACCGCTGTTGAATGACAGAATCGCCGAAAAATTCATTCAGCGCCAAAACGAGCAACGATCGCACCGTTTGAATGAGAACTCGATCGCTTCCCGACATTCCACCCCCAGAACCAATCACCATCGTCATCAATGCCGATTCCAGGAAACTTTTATAATCTTCCAATCGCTCCCGTTGTTCTTGAGAAGGTAGTTTCCGCAGATCGGGCATCTCAAACAAGTTGTTGGATTGGCTGCCAATATCAAAATAGGCTCCATCCTTCCCCATGAATGCCGTGTAGTCGGTGAAGGTGGACGAGCCATCTGGCTTAGGAAAGTCCATTGCAACGACAGGCATTCCGTAACTGAGCGCTTGAGTCAAAATTCCGGATACCAAAACTGACTTCCCAGCACGAGTGGTTGCAAACAACCCCAGATTCTTATGAGCCGTAAACAAGTCTAAATGGACAGGAACCCCTCCTTCTTCCGTAATCAGTTCAAACCCGGTACGATCGCACCCACGAGGACAGACCAGAGGTAACAATCCGGGTACTTCCCCCGTGAGATAAACCTGCCGTCGATTAAAGGGTGTTGCCAGCAGATTTTCCCAGACGATCGGCAAGGTTTGTAGCCAAATCTTCCAGGCGTATTCCTGTTCCCGCAACACCCAGGCCGGACGACGAAAACAGCCTTGCAAATACCGACAGGCTTCATCCAGGGAATCGGTATCGGGGCGATAAACCAGGATAGCAACGGCTGTATGGACGGGTAATGCTCCTTTGTACAATTCTTCTTGAGCAGCGATTGCTTCCTGAGTTTTGAGTTGGGCACCCACATCAATTCCCGCCTTCTGGCTAGCAACGATCGCCGCAACATTGGATTGTTTTGTGACCCGTTGCACTGCCGTTTTGACAAGCAATTCGTTAGCTCGACTGAGTTGACAAAAGATTTCCACATCCTTAACCGATTCACGCGCTAACACGTCCCAGAGATACCGAAGTTGACCGAGTTTATCCGCCCATCCCCCCGGTTTATCTAAAAAGGTGAGTGTCGCCACAAATTCATCTTTTACATTCACCCAATTCCTTTGGGCAACTGGAATAGAGCGATCGGATTCCAATAACAAACTCGTCGCATGAACATCCGTCTGAACTTCCTCCCGCAATCCCGATTCATCTAACACCAGCAGTTGTGGAATGGGAATCGTTTCTGTGGAATTAAAGCGGCTCCAGAGGTTTTGCCAGAGTTCCTCTGTTCCCAGAGGCCGAATATCCAACCCCATCTTATTACTGAGAACCTGTTCCCAGCTTTGAAATCCATCTGTGAAAGCTTTCGTAAACAGAGTCGCCAATCTTTCCTGTTCTGCCTGTCTCCCTTCTCCAGCAATTTGATTTACCCAGGATTCCAGTTTGAGTAAAAGTTTTTCAACTACATCCTCACTGCCCTGGGTATCCAGAGCGATCGTGTAAGTTCCGTACAGGTAGAGAGATTTGGGCTTCCGCTGCCCCAGTTGAGTCAGTTCTCGAACCCGTTGCCGTTCTCCCATTAGCAAGAATTGCAATTGGGGATTGGGCGCTTGCTGACTGAGACATTTGAGTTGCTGCTGACGATCGCGATCGGATGAGAAAGAACTCATTTGAATCGTCAACCGTTCCTTTGCCGGAAGGTCTTTCAACCCCGACTCTAAAGCATCAAAGATAGGAGTGACCTGATCCGGTTTGGGAGTGGGATGAATTCCCCGACATGCCCACCCGAACTGAAAACAGAACTCACTTTGATTACGCTGCAACAAAAACCCTGCAATGCTGCGACCTCGCAAATCAATCCGAAAGGGAGCCACCAGATTCAGGCTATCTTCGACGGGAGAGAGCCTCACCTTTCGCTGCCCGTTGTGAACGTTTTTTGCGCCTAACTTTGGTTTCATGAGTGTTACGCTGCGATTCTGAACAGTGCAAAGGAGATTGGTAACGACAGTGGCCCCGGACCCAATAGGGCGTTGGCATAAAGCGGGATAAGAACCGCCAGGGTTTATCCCCTGTGAGTATCCACCAGGTCGTAACTCCCCAAGCGGTGAATAATCCTGTCCACAACCAGCCCAATCCTAGTAATCCTTGGCAAAGAACGTAGGCAGTCAGGGCGATCGCGGTCCAGGGAATGAGGTGTTCTGCGGGAAAAGGACCGAAGCGTGGTTGTACGCCTAGCATGGGATTGACCGATCGAAAACGATCTTTACGATCTTGCATGTCCGATCGCCGATTAACCTACAATGAAGCCTGTTAGAACATCTGCTACAACAACTGCCACCACAATGATGAGGGGAGTTCGGGCAAGGGTTTGCCAATCCTCATCGTTTCGGGCAGCCTGCACCACACGAATGAGTGCAATTCCCAGGTAGAGTAAAAAGAGTCCTCGCAGCGTGTTAAAAACCAAGTCAGTAACGGCTTTATCCACACCTGCTTGACGAGTAAAGTCTTCAAAGAAGTTTTGAGCTTTGCCCATAAATTGAGCCTGGGCAGGCATCGATGCTGAATCGAGCAACAGCAATCCGGTTAACCCTGCACAAAGCAAGCCCTGAAACAGCAGCCAATGATTGTGCATCCGTCGCTGGCAGAAGTTGAGAAGAGATGCCATCTCACGACGTAGAAGCAGACAGGCAATGAAGCCGATCGCCAACGTTGGCAAGATCAGCCCATGCCGTGTCAAATAGGCAATCAGGGCAAGGCTGCTGCATGGGAGCAGCGTTGACAGAGGAATGCGATCGAGAATAGAAGTTGAACGGGTTTTAGAAATTTTGCGAATCACAGTAATACTTCCTAATACAAGGATTAACTTGATAGGGTTAATTTACTGTGAGGAAATCAGTGAACGAATTCGCAGCTTGTCAGAAGTTATTGCGCTAGATGACGGAATAGCAAAGGGCAGAAGGGCAAGATGCCTCTACACAAACCGTTTCAGGGTATCGAGCAGAACGGTTTGATCAAAGGTGCCCTTCGTGATGTACGCATTCGCCCCTGCTTCGGCTCCCCGGCGTTTGTCTTCATCGCTGGCAAGGGAAGTCACCAGAATCACGGGAAGTTCGCTATATTCCTTGTGCTGACGAATTTTCTCCGTCAAACCCAGGCCGTCCAGATTCGGCATTTGGATGTCAGACACCACTGCATCAAAAGCACGGGTAGGAAGTTTTCTTAAAGCATCAGACCCATCTACAGCAGTCACAACTTCATAGCCTGCACTTTCTAGAATGCGTTTTTCCTGGGTGCGAATGGTAATCGAATCTTCTACAAGCAAGATGCAATGTTTTTGGCTGACTGTTTGGGTCATGGCTCGGTGAACGATCGCCCCCTGTTGTTTGCGGGCCGACTTCACCAAATCAGTCGGATTGAGCACCATACACACTTCCCCCGTGCCCAGAATCGTGGCTCCTGACACATTGGGAATTCGCCTCAATAACTTACTCTGGGGTTTCAACACCACATCCTGTTCATCAATCAGTTCATCGATTAACAAGCCTAACCGTTCACCCCCTACCTGAAGGACAATGCAGGGCAAAGTCAGGGAAGTATTTTGGGAAGAGACTTGGGAAGATCCCAACTCCAGCAGATTCGCAAGACGGACGACAGAAACAGGTTGGCGGTCTAACAAAATGGTATCCCGTCCCTTGACGGTAAAGATATCCTCCGATCGCACGGGAAGGGACGTTTCCACAAACTCTACAGGCAACGCATAGGAAATGCCACCGATTGCTACAATCAAGACATGGGCCGTCGCCAGAGTTGTGCGTAACTGAATGCGGAAGGTCGTTCCTTTGGCAGGAATGGAATCCACCTGAATATTCCCTTTGAGGCGATCGACATTAGTTCGTACTACATCCAGACCCACGCCCCGCCCTGAGACTTCCGTAACAAAAGTCCGGGTGGAAAAACCGGGAGCAAAGATAAGCGCCTGAATCTGGCTACTGGTCATGGATGCCAGGTCTTCGGGTTGGCAGATTCCCCGTTTCAGAGCTGTTTGCTTGATACTTTCAACGGCTAACCCCCGCCCATCATCGGCTACTTCGATCACAATGTTGTTGGCGGTCTGGTAAGCCCGGAGATGAATTCGAGCGTCGGGAGATTTCCCCATGTGTTCCCGTTCTTCCGGAGACTCAATGCCATGATCGATCGCATTCCTAATCATGTGCATTAGAGGGTCTTTCATTTCCTCCAGAATGCGCTTATCCACACGGGTTTCCCCACCTTCAATCACCAGTTCCACCGATTTTCCCTGTTGACGGGCCAGATCGCGTACCATGCGGGGATAGAGATTGAAGATTGTAGACAGGGGTAATAGCCGCAGTGTGCGAATCCCTTCTTCCAGTTCATTGGCGATCGTGTCTAGCCGAGTGGCATCCTCATAGGCAAAGGTTCGTAACCTTCCGAGCAACATTCCCAACTGTTCTAAACGATCTTCACTCAACTGGTAAAAACTTTGGAATTGTTTGGCACCGCCTTGATTGCCCCTGGAACCCACCTTTCCAATTGAGACTCGATGTTTAAAGGCATCTCGGCTCCAGTCTTCCCACAGACTAATCACTTCCTCAATATCAATCAAGCGGCGATCGATGCGGGTTTTTGTAACCGTCAACTCTCCGGCCTGGGTCATGAGGGCATCAAGTTTGCGAGTTTCGACGCGGATAGTGTCAATGCGGTAAGTCGGAGATTGGGATTGAGAAGTGGAGGTTGCAGATTGGAGAGGAGGGGCTGGGGATTGGGAAATGGGAGGCGTTTCAACCGCAACGGGATGGGCTTCAAAGGCTTCGATGGTCGCTTCTTCAGGAGTGGCTTCAGGCTGTTCCTCGATCCCTTCCAGGTTAGAGGGAGGCTCCTCCTGAGAGGCAGGGGCGGGCATTTCCTCAACCTGGGGAGGGGTAGCCCCCATCAAGTAAGCCATGACGTGAAAAGTGTTCACTCCAGCAGGTTCACCCGTGACGGCTGCATGGATCAATTTCCGCATGGCATCCAATCCCCGGTAGAGCCGATCGCTCAGATCCGGAGAAAGGGTGATTTCGCTACGTTTGATCTGACCTAACACGTCCTCAAACTGATGGGACAAGTTGCCTACATCCGTCACCCCCAACATGTTGGCATCGCCCTTAAGGGAATGGGCCTCTCTGAGCAGCGTTTCTAACAGGGCATGATCGTCAGGATGCTTTTCCAACTCTAGTAATCCGGCTTCCATTTGTTGGAGGTGTTCTTCACCTGTTGTCTTGAAGATTCCCCGGAGTTCTTCATCATCGATAAACATAGGCCGTCCTGTTGGGGTAGAAACGTTTTGCCGAAAGGTTTGTACGATTCACAAATCGAGAGGGTTCAGTTACACAACCGATTTCAGGTTTTGGGCTGCTTCATTGAGCTTTTGAGTTCCCACTTTTGTTTGACTGATTCCGGCGGCAGTTTGCGAAGCACCCTGATTAATGGCGTTCATGGCATCTACTACCTGTTGAATCGCGATCGCCTGTTGTTTTGCGGTCAGGGAAATTTGTTGGCTATTTAGAGCAATGTTGTTCACTGCTGTCACGATATTTTCTACCGTTTTTGTGCCTTCATCCGTCACCATCACCGTAGAATTGGTGGCATTTTGAATGTCCATGACGAGGGTATTAATCCGCTCTGCTGACTTTTTACTTTGGTCTGCCAGTTTGCGAATTTCCGCTGCAACAACCCCAAATCCTTTCCCATGTTCCCCGGCCCGCACCGCTTCTACTGCGGCATTCAGGGCCAACATATTGGTTTGATTTGCCAGATCACTGACCAGGGTAGAAATCGTCCCAATTTGGCTGGTTTGTTCACTTAAGCGTAGAATTTGTTCTGCAATCTGCCCAACTTTTTCCCGCAGACTGCTACCACTCATTTGATTCCCACTATCCATCAGCGCGAGAACTTGCTTGGCCCCCGTCGCGGCGGCTTCTGCCTGTTCCGCCGACTGACGAGAAGATGCACCCAATTCGTCCATTGTCGTTGTGGTTTGGCTGACGGCTGCGGCTTGTTGAGTTGCAGTCCGTTCGTGTTCTTCTACGGTCACTGCAATTTCTGTAGAGGAAGTACTGATGTCGTTCACGGCCTGCTTAATCATCCGGCTGATGCCAGAGGAAATCAGGAGTGCAATCAGGACTGCTCCTGCCAGCATGACCAATGAACCCAGAATCAAGGCTGTCACCAGCAAACTCATTGCAGATTCCGCTTGACCCGTTTTCTTTTCCAGGAGCTTTCGCTCCGTGTCCATCATTTCCCCTGCAACCAAATCAAACTTATCTACAAATTGAGTTAAATTGCTTTCTCGGAGGAGCTTAATCGCTTTATTTTTTTGACCCTCTCGATAGACCTGTACAATCTCACTCGCCCCAAGACTATCGCCAACACCCTGGTCATAGGAATCAATCAATTCGATGAGTTGCCCCAGTTTCTTCTTCTGCTCCGGATCTACTATCAGCTTTTCGACCGTTTTGGCAACTTCTTTGGTGTTGTCGAGGGCTTTTTGGTAGTCTTCTAGAAATGCAGAATTCTCAAGCACCATGTATCCCCGAACGCTCCGTACCATGATTTGAGCGTCAGCGTCGATCGTATTCACCCCATCCAACACGGATTGAACCCGTTTCACTTCCTGAAAAGTGGTAGAAACCTGGGTTGCGGTTGAGTACACTAACCCTGCCAACCCCAGGTAGATCACAACAGGAACGGTATAACCCAGTAACATCCGGCCCTTTAGCTTCAAATCAAACATTGTAGTACGCCTCCTATTACGTTTTGGTTGGGAATTTGAGGTCAGAGTAAAAAGGTTCCTAGACTACCGCTTTCAGGATTTGAGCCGCTTCATTGAGGTTTTGAGTTCCTACCTTGGTCTGGCTGATCCCCGTTGCGGTTTGGGCTGCACCCTGATTAATGACCGCCATCGCATCAACAACCTGTTGAATGGCAATCACCTGTTGTTTAGTGGTCAAGGAAATCTGTTGATTACTGAGGGCAATGTTATTGATTGCGTTCACAATACTCTCAACCGTTTTTGTACCCTCATCAGATACCATGACAGTGGAATTGGTGGCATTTTGAATATCGATGACGAGGGTATTAATCCGCTCTGCCGATTTTTTACTTTGGTCGGCTAGCTTACGAATTTCCGCTGCGACAACGCCAAATCCTTTCCCATGTTCCCCAGCGCGTACCGCTTCTACTGCGGCATTCAGGGCCAGCATATTGGTCTGATTTGCCAGATCACTGACGAGGGTAGAAATATTCCCAATCTGGCTCGTTTGTTCACTCAATCGTAGAATTTGTTCTGCAATCTGCCCGACCCTTCTTCGCAAGCTGGAATTATTTTCTGAACCATGATCAGAGCCATCCACCAGGGTCAGAACTTGTCTCACTCCATTGGCAGTTGCTTCTGCTTGCTCTGCGGACTGGCGAGAAGCAGCGCTTAATTCATCCATTGTGGCACTGGTTTGATGGACAGCCGTAGCCTGTTGCGTGGTTGCCCGTTCCTGTTCTTCAACGGAAACTGCAATTTGAGAAGAAGCGCTTGCGATCGTACTGGCAGCCTGATTGATCGCAGAAATCGTATAGTTGACAATAAACCAGATGATCAACAAGCCAATGGCAACGGCAACGCTAGTTCCCCCAATGGAGGCTAGATTAGAAAACTGTTCTGCTCCACTTGCTTCCTGTTCACGTTTTTGTAGCAAGGCATTTTCCGTCTCCAGCATCACAGCGATCTTTTCCCGGATTTCATCCATCGCTTTTTTACCCTGACCGGAGAGGACATG
>JANRKG010000058.1:0-7310 GCA_033763635.1 Leptolyngbyaceae cyanobacterium bins.59 | reverse complement strand
CCCCTCCTGCGGCTCAAACTCTTTCTTGCGTCGTGGCCTGTCGTTTGGGCGACGATCGTGCTAGCAATGGGGGTCGTCACAGTGACCCTGCTTTCTCGTACCCTGCCCTACTTACGACCGGAAAACCAATTAGCTCCAGTCCCATCCTCAACGCAGAGAATTGATCGCTCCGACTTATCCACCCTCAGCACCGATCGGCTGACCACCCTGGCAATCGAGAGCTTTCAACAACAAAACCCTAACCTGGGGTATCAGGCTATCCAGCATTTACTAGATCGCAATGACCGGGAACCCGCCCAACAGGTTCTCAAAAGCCTGACTGGACCAGAAGCAAATCAACCCCCGGTCTACTTTTTGAAAGGACGACTGGCATGGCAAGCCGTTGAAGCGGGCGATCGACGACATAGTATCAAAGAAGCCCGGACCTACTGGGATATGGCAATTCAAAGGCAACCCAACGTTCCCCTGTATCAGATTGCTCTGGGATTTGCTTACTATGCAGAAGGAAAATTAGACCAGGCCGATCGCACCTGGTTTCAAGCCCTTTACCTTCTGGAAGAAAAGCGGGTCGCGGCTCGTCAGCAGCAGACGCACAACCAGCCGATCGCTGAAGCGCAGCCCCAAACAAATCCTGCATTCGATCAAGAGATTCTAACCACCTACGCCGGGTTAGCCCTGGTGCTGTTGCAATCCGCAGAAGGAAGGCCAACCGCAAAACGAAATGCCCTCTTGAGCCGATCGCGAGAACTGTACCTCAAAGTGAAGGCAGAAAGCCCGAAGCAATTTCATCCCAAGGTATTAGATCAGAATTGGCTCTGGTCGAAACGGGCCATTCAAGATTGGGAAATGCTGACTCGAACAATGGAAGGCAGAGGGTAGAAGGCAGAAGGGAAAAACTCATAAGGATGGTCGTCGGATCGTTTTAACCTATCAAAAATACAGTGAAAGGAATTTATGGTCATTGAATGGTTACGGGTCCAAGTACCTGCTGAAGTACGAGAGACTTACGTAAAAACGGATGCCGAAATTTGGACTCGATTTTTAGAAACATGCCCTGGTTTTTTGGGAAAAGAAGTCTGGTTGAATCTGGAGAAACCTGAAGAGGTGGTGTTCATGATTCGGTGGGAGAGTCTGGAATTGTGGCAGTCCATTCCCCAAAGAGAATTAGAGCGAGTGGATCGGGAGTTTACTGCGGCAATGGGAGCTTCGTACCCGATCGTTGAATTCAATAAATACCAAATCCGCAAATTTTCGAGTGCTTAGGAATTGCGAGGATTTGCAGATGATCGCGCTTCAGTATGAAATTTTCCCGAAATTCCACCAGAATGTCTCTAAAATATAAATAAGAGGGAATATTAAGATTAATTAATATTGTTCCTGAATAAAGTTCCTTGAAACGACACACAGTTTAATACGCTGTTCGATCTTAATACGCTGTTCGATCATGGTTGCCAACGACTCTCCCCCACTTCCTGAGGATACGACCCTGACTCCATTAGTTTTAGAAGCCAATGCCGTGAAACGCTGCCATGTTCAGGTTCCCGACCTGCCCCGCCCTGTGGCTGCGATCGCCTACCGTAAGCAATTCTACAGTTATGTAAAATCCTTCCCGGAAAACGAAGCAGCAGAAAAGGCCGCTCGTCGTTTGCTGGCAAAAGGGGATTCTGTGATTCTCATCCCTTCTCCCAAGGGAATGGCTTTGTGGGCCTGGGAACCTGATGCTGAGCCTGTGCGGAAAAAGGCGATTTGATGGGCAGGATTGCCGTTGTTAAGGGATTGAAGCCCTTGATGTTCTCACCCTCCTTCCCACTGATCGCCAAATGCCTGATCCAGTAATTCCCGCGCCTGGTGATAGCCAAACGAATTGTTTGCAGCATCAAACAACTCTGCTGCCTGTTGATAGTCGAGTCGTGCCCCAGCGGGATCGTTGAGGGCATGGCGGGTACGGCCCCGCTCCAGGTAAGCCTCCGCGAATTCGGGGTCGCCTTTCAGGATTTGATCGTAATCGGCGATCGCTCCCGGTTCATCTCCCAACTCAAGCCGAATCTTTCCCCGTTGCAGAAGGGCTAATTTTTCCTGACCCAATTGTTTTGCGGCCTCCTGTAAGTCCGCGATGGCCTGAGCTTCCTGGTAAAGTAACAGGTAAACGGCACTACGATAGAGATGAGCCTCGGTTTGATGGGGGTTGATTGTAAGGGTCTGGGTCAGATCGGCAAGGGCCGATTCGAGTTGCAGTAACCGACCGTAAAAGCGACCCCGTTGAAAGAGGGCAGGTCCGAAGTGGGGGTTCAGTTGCAAGACGTAGCTGAAGTCGGCGATCGCAGCCTCCAATTCCCCCAATTCTCCCTGAGCAATGCCCCGTTCCGTACAGGCTGCCAGGAAGCGGGGATTCAGGGTAAGCGCCTGGGTATAGTCCTGTACAGCTTCCGGGAGATCCCCCAGATGGGTGCGAGCCAACCCCCGATAGAAGAAATCCTCTGCGCGGGTCGGGCTAAGGCGAAACACCCGCTGGAAGTTAATCGCTGCCTCCTCAGACTGGTGCAGTTTTTTGAGGGCAAGGCCCCGTTGAATGTAGGCGACTGCTGAGTGGGGATTGATCTGAATGACGTAATCAAAATCATCTACTGCGGCTTGAAATTCTCCCTGCTCCATCCATACGATGCCCCGATGCAGGTAGGCGGCGACAAAGTGGGGATTGAACTCTAGAATCTGGTTAAAGTCTTCGATTGCCTCATGTCCATGCCCCAGTTCCGCCCACACCATCCCCCGGTGCAGGTAAGCCAGCCCCGAATGGGGGTTGAGGGCTAATTCTTGCTCGAATTCGGCGATCGCTTCCTGGGAGTAACCCAACTGTTCGTAAATCAACCCCCGGTGCAAGTGAACCGTTGCCGCCTGGGGATTGTACTGTAACGCCTGATTGAAATCTTCGATCGCCCGTTGCGGATCACCAATTTTGTTAAACACCATCCCCCGATTGAGATAGGCCCCGGCAGGATTGGGATTGATCTCCAGGGCACGTTGGAACGCCTTATCTGCCCCTTCCGCATCCCCCAATTCCACCTGAACTGCACTGCTCTCTAAGCAGGCTAGGGTCGAATCCGGGTCGAGTTGCAGAACATGATCGAAATCCTCAATGGCACCCCGATCGTCCCCCAATTCTGCCCGGACTGACCCTCGGTGCAAGTAGGCCAGGGCGGAAGCGGGGTCTAACTGCAACACCTGATTAAAATCTTCGATCGCCCCCTGGCGATTCCCCAATTCCGCCCGAATCATACCCCGCTGTAAGAACGCGGCCTCCGAAGGCTGGAGGCGAATCACGCGATCGAAGTCCTCCAGGGCTTCGCGTTTGTCTCCTAACCAGGCCCGGATCTGCCCCCGTTGCAGGTAGGCAGAGGCGCGATCGGGATAGATTTGCAGGGCGAAGTTGAAATCCTCCAATGCCCCGACCCGATCGCCCAGTTCAAAGCGCACGGCACTGCGGTCAACATAGGCTGGAGCGGAGTAGGGTTCCAGGGCAATGACCTGATCAAAATCGGCGATCGCCCGCTGTCCATCTCCCATTTCCACATACACCAGCCCCCGATGCAGGTAAGCCGCTGCCGATCGGGGGTCCAGGTGGAGGGCGCGATTCAGATCCTCCAGGGCTGCTTGATGATCCCCCAGGTGGGATTGCACCGATCCCCGCTGGACATAGGCCATCACTGATCGCGGGCTGAGTTGCAAGGCTCGGTTAAAGTCCTCGACGGCTCCCTGATAATCCCCTAAATCCGCCCGGACTATCCCCAGTTGCACATGGGCGAGGGGCAGGTGGGGGCTGAGGTGTAACGCCTGATTGAGGTCTTCGATCGCCCCCTGTTTGTCCCCCAAATGGGAGCGCACCATCCCCCGCTGCACATACACGGCAGCTGATCGGGGGCTGAGGTGGAGGGCCTCGTCAAAGTCCCCTAATGCTCCCTTGGAATCGCCCAAATCCGCCCGCAAAATGCCCCGCTGCACATGGGCCAATACTGTTTTTGGTGCAATCTCTAGAGCCGTATCAAAATCCCGTAGGGCGGCTTCTTTTTCGTACAACTCCACCCGGATCATGCCGCGCTGAATATAGGCCATCACCGATCGCGGACTCAGTTCGATCGCCTGGTTAAAGTCTTCGATCGCCCTGGCTTTGTCCCCCAATTCCGCTCGGACAATTCCCCGTTGAATGTGGGCAAGGACCGAGTTTTCACTGAATGTAAGCGCCTGGTCAAAATCTGCCAGAGCGCCTTTTTTATCCCGCATTTTGGAGCGGATGATCCCCCGTTGTACATAGGCAGGGGCCGATCGAGGTCGAAGCTGAATCGCTGCCTCCAGATCTTCTAAGGCTCCTTTTTGATCGCCTAACTCTGCCCGGACTGTGCCCCGGTACAGATGGGCCTCTGCCTGGGTAGGAGCGAGGTGCAATACCTGATCGAAATCTTCGATCGCCCCCTTTGGATCTCCCAATTCCACCCGCGCCATGCCCCGGTGCAGATATGCCCCGACGAACTGAGGAGACTGTTCGATCGCCGCTGTCAGATCAATGACCGCACCTCGATAGTCGTTCTTTTGAGCCTTACTGAGACCCTGATTAAATAAATCTTCTACGGTCAGCATAGACAACCCCACGGATCGCTTCTATCCGTAGTGTTGCCATCCTGATCAAAAAACGATTAATTTCCAAACATTTTTTGACAAAAACCAAGGAGTCCGTAAGGGTACGGGGCTAGGCTAACAACGTTGCGATCGCCATCCGAATCGCTTCCCCTACAGAAGACACACGAGCCGATTCCGACGAGTTTTTTTCCCACTGCACCAGTTGTTCCCCAAAAATGGGGTCTTGCTTGGCCCGTTTCACCAAGACCTGACTGATGAGCTTTTTCTGGATTTCCTCTGTAGACATCCCCTGGTTTTTCAGATAGTCCAACAGGCGATCGACACTTTCAACAAACTGGTTTGGCCCCTGGGAGACGAGGACGTGCTGAATCTGGCGGGTGACTTCCTTATAAAGTTGCTGGCGACGATCCTCTGGCGAGGGAGGCATGGGGGGGGGAGGGGGAGGCACGAACGGAGGGGTCACGGGATTTCGCAGTTGCAACCCCAGCACTTGATAGAGGGTCGATCGCTGGCGATGCAGGTGTTGGGTCATCTCGATATACAGTTGCAGGAAGCGATCGGACAGCATCGCTGCATTAGACGGACGGTTGGAAAGCAGACGCAACAGGTTACTGTTTTCACTGGACTCAAAGGATTTAACCGTGAGTTGCAATCCCACACCCTCCTGTTCGACTTGCACCAGGGTAAAGGCGATCGCCTCCCAATCAGGGGGATCAGGGATTTCCACCTCTACCGTCAGGCTTTCTCCCTGATATTGTAGGCCCAGTTCCCCCGGTCGAAAATCGCGACCGACCGGAAAGCGATTGCTGGGGCGTTTAGTCGTGTAGTTAAATTCGGTGAAGACGTAGCGACACTCGGTTTTTGACAGATCTGCCGTATCAACATGCCAGTTAAAAATGCAGCATCCCGTCAGCCGAGTGCCCTGCAAATTGGCCCGAATGAGATGGCTTTCGATCAACAGGGCTTCACTTAAATCTGCCTCACTAAGGGTGGTTTCACTCAGGTAAGCCCCACTGAGATCTGCGCCTCGCAAATCTGCGCCCCGCAGGTTTGCTTCCGTCAGATCCGCCTGAAGCAGATAGACATTTTGCAGATTGGTTCGAAGCAAGTAGGTCTTCCGGCAACTAGTCTTTAACAGGTAGGCTCCGCTCAAATCCGCCCGACTTAAATCCGCCCCGTTCAGGGTTGCCTCACTTAAATCTGCCCCCAGAAGAATCACGCGATGCATGTCCGCATTACTGAGATCTGCCTGTCGTAAACAAACTCCACTCAGGGTTGCTTCGGTCAGGTTGGCTTTCACAAAAGTTGCCTGTCGGAGGTTGGCTTCTTCCAAATGGGCTTCCCGTAAATTGGCCTGGTTTAGATTGGCCCCGGCTAGACTCGCTCGCCGCAGGTTGGCTTCCATCATTTCCGCTGCGACTAGCTGAGTGCCGTTTAATTTGGCCTTTTCCAGATTAATTTGATCCAGGCGGGCCGACTGAAGATTAGCGCCGCTCAAATCCGCTTCTGTCAACACTGCCCAGTTCAGGTCTGCCTCTTGCAGCAAAGAGAGCCGCAAATCCACCTTTGTCAGATTTGCCCCGGTCAAGATGGCCTGGTTCAAATTCACACTATTCAGGGCTGCACTTTTTAAGTCCGCTTGTCGCAAGCAAGCCCCGGTTAACTTCGCCCGATGAAGAAAAGACCAACTGAGATCAACCCCAGTCAGGTTGGCCCCGGTCAGATCAATGCCTTGCAGATTCGCTCCACTCAAATTGGCCCCGCTCAGGTCCGCATAGGCGAAGTTCCGCTCTCCTTGCTGATATCGGTCCAGAAGTTCCCGTGTTTGCATACGATCGTGTCGGGATCAAGCCCGGAAAGAAACCTGACAGGTCAGTATAAAGTGTCAATTTAAACAAGCACTATGCGATCATAGCCTTCTCTCCCGCCACTTCTGGGAAGAGAAGTCAGTAGGACAGCCGATGAGACCAGGCAACGGAAACAGGGAACAAACGAGAATGGTCAGCTTAGGGAAGCCAGCGGGGATAGAGTCCTAGCAGGGGTAAGGCTTCTGGCTGAACTTTCGCCTGTGTTTCTCCATCACCCCCAACGATCGGCAAGAGCCAAATCCGACTGGTGGCAATCCCCTTTCCTTCAATATTACGCAAACCCGACGATTGGGAATCAGAAGCGGTTACTGCCTGATCTAAAAGCAAGGCCAATCCATCAGGGGCCAGACTCATTTGAATTCCCTGTTGAATCGGGAGCGCAACCCAGGGAGTCAGTTTACCCGTTTTAATATCTACGATCGCAACATAAGGCTGTTCCTGATATATCTCTCCCGGCAAAACCCGTGTGAGGAGACAGTAGAGTTTCTGCTTCTGCCAGTCAAATTGGGCACTCAAAATCGAGCCTTGTATCCGGAACACTTCTTTCTGAACACCCTGATTTGTCACCAGAAAGAGCGATCGGGTGTAGTCCTTATTAAACTTCACCATTGCCGCTTGAGAGCCATCTCGGGCAAAGGAGAGAACCATCCCAAACTTCGGCAAAAAGTCCAGGGGTTTGGACGTTGACTGCTCCTGGGGTTGGAGGGGAATAATCGCTAACCCTTCTCCTTGAGCGATTGCCAGAGCGCTACTATCGGGGGTAATCAGAAAATCCCCTCCGGGCTGATTCGCAAGCGGGCGAGGGGTTTCCTT
>JANRKG010000057.1:0-3097 GCA_033763635.1 Leptolyngbyaceae cyanobacterium bins.59 | reverse complement strand
CTGGTGGCAAATCGGCATGAATTGGAAAGGGCGATCGATAATGCCAGTGCCCGAATGTTGTCTGTTGCGTTGCGTCGTCCTATGCAGGAATTTCAGCTTCGTGTGATCCCCACCGACAATAACAACTTTGCCTTGGAGTTGTACCAGTGTGCCTACAAGAAGGCTGGCGAGAAGAAGCGCCCAGCGGCAAAACGGATTGGGCGGCTGAAAGGGCAGGCGTTAGTACAGGCACGGCAGGCGATTTATGACTGTTTGAAAGTCAATGGGTATGATCCAAAGACTTTGAGCCAGTCCCGGCAAACGCCTTATGTGTTAAATGAGGAGTCGGGGGTCAATCTAGCGTTACTGTTTCAGACCCTGCAACCCCTCTCAAAGCCCGATCGCATTGCGAACATTACGGCTGGAGTCAGGGCGATGAGCAATGAGGAATCACACTACTGGTTTGCCAAGGTGTCGAATGGAAAGCGGAGCCAGGCGTTAAGAGCTATTCGGATATTACTGGGAGAGTAAAATGTGAAGGTGTCCCTAAAGCGAGGATTGTAGATATGGATATTGATGTTAGAACAGCAGTCGAAAGAGCTAAAGAATTTTTGAATGAAGTAGGTGACTTAATTGGAGAGGGAATTAGAGATGTAAGGCTGGAGGAAGTCGAACTTTCAGAGGATAGTCAAACCTGGCTAGTAACTTTAAGCTATGGTCGCCCTGTACCCTCCCCTATGTCAATCAATACTGGGTTTTATGATACTTATGAGCGGGAATACAAGCAATTTAGAGTTAGTGCTAAAACAGGTGAAATTTCTAACATGTCTGTTCGACGATTCAGTGATGGGGTAGAAAAGTATTGGGTTTCTCTGGGTTGATCTTGATGTTTAATAAGAGAACTGAGTTACCTTTTAGCAAATATTTTACTAAGGGCTTATTAGTTGATACTAATATTCTGGTTTTATGGTTTGTTGGCAAAACGAATCGGCAACGTATTTCTTCATTTAAGAGAACAGCGGCTTATACCCCACAAGATTATGACCTGCTAATTCTCCTGTTACGTCGATTTCAGAAGCTTGTCATCACTCCTAATATTTTGACAGAAGTTAACAGTTTGATTAACCAATTAGGCGAACCCGAACGTTCTCGCTGTCTTCGCATATTTTCTCAAGCTTTGGTGCAAGGAGAAAAAGCTGAACCCCAAATTGAGGAGTTTTACATTGAGAGCTGTGTATTAATAACTGAGCCTGCCTTTAATACGTTTGGATTAACAGACTCTAGTATTTGCCAACTTGCGAAAAGTAAGTATTTAGTTTTAACCGATGATCTGAGGCTTTCTAAATATTTAGAAAGTCAGGGTGTGGATTATTTAAACTTTAACTATATTAGGGAAGGTTTCTAATACTTTTTAAGGTATAGACCCTGAGTTAAGCCTATGCGATCGCCCTTCCCTGGAATGAACCCCTATCTGGAGAACTCGGAACTATGGTCGGAAGTCCATAGCCGCTTGATTGTGGCGATCGCGGATGATTTAAGTAACCACTTGAGTGAAAAGTATCGGGTGGCGATCGAGAAGCGTGCCTATTTCAGTGGGGCAGACGATAGCCTCCTCGTTGGGATTCCGGATGTTGCTGTAGCGGGTAAGGTGCCTGACGTGAACCAGCCTACTGGGGGTGCGACCCTGACAGCTACGGTTGAGCCGATCACAGTCACCGTGCCGATGACGGAAGAAGTGCAGGAGCGGTATTTAGAAATTCGAGAGGTGGCGACGGGGGCAGTGATTACGGCGATCGAGGTTCTTTCCCCCAAGAACAAGCGATCGGGAGAAGGGCGGCAGGCATACGAGCGCAAGCGGAATCAGGTGTTCGCTAGCATGACGCATCTGGTGGAAATCGATTTGCTGCGAGGGGGGCAACCGTTGCCGATTCTGGGAACTGTTCAGTCCCATTACCGAATTTTGATTAGCCACAGCGATCGTCGTCCATCGGCCCAACTCTATGCTTTCACTGTGAGACAGATGATCCCCCAGTTTACGGTGCCCTTAACCGCAGAAGATGAGGAACCTGTTTTAGACTTACAGGCAGTATTGCAGCAGGTTTACAACCGAGGACGATATCATCTAGCGGTGGACTACAACCAGCCACCTCAACCCCCGTTATCTGAGGCAGATATGGCCTGGGCAGATGGGGTGTTGCGAGAGGCTGGCTTACGGATTCCAGAAGCTTAGGTTGGTAAACGCACCAAAATCTCGGTAATTGAGCGTCCAAACAGGGCAATTTAGCTTCTGAGCGTACAAAATCACGATCGCATCTTCCAGGCTACCTTTCCAGTTGGGAATCAATGCTACCAGGGATTGCAGAGTCTCTAGCTCTACGCTCGTGACCGTCACCTCATGCAAACTCTGGCGCATGACCTTCAACGCGGATTGAGCGATTGGGGGAGAGGTTTCATAGAGCAGCCACTTGTAGACTTCAAAAATGATGGGGATAGGCGTGATTAATTGAGTCTCGGCTTGAGCCAATTGAGCGAATCCCTGTTTAGCAGTAGCGTGGTCGCGGTCTTGGGCAGCAAATAAGGCAATGAGGGGACCAGCATCCAGAACCAGGCGAGGGACACTCATTAATTCTGGGCATCCACAATGCGATCTTCCGCATGATCAGCGGCTGGGTGAGTGGTATGTTGCACAATTCCGGCAAGGGATAACAACTGGGAAACGTCTTTCGGAGCCAGTTTCACTTCCAGGGCACTTTGCACCAAACTGGATAGGGTTTCATCGGGATGCTCTTTCAAATAAGCATCAATTTGTTCCGAGAGCTGATCAGGAAGATAGATTGTGCGTTTCATCGTCTGAGTAGGGTATCTTACATTTATCATACCCGCCTTCTAAGCTCCTATGACCTCCTCTAACCGCAAGCCTGTTTTCATCGAGAAAATCATGCCTGTCACCCTCCTCAACGAGCAGGTGTACTATGAACACGGCGGCAATCCCTTCAAAGGCTTGCATCGGTGGTACTCTCGAAAGCCGTTATCCTTCAGCCGAGCGAGTGTGTTGGGGTCATTGTTGCCAGCGGACGTGACAATGGAGGAGTTTGAGTATCTGCTGGGGCTAAATCGT